>CAZDQD010000050.1:0-39679 GCA_964507425.1 uncultured Vicinamibacteraceae bacterium | reverse complement strand
CGTGATACCTCGCTCACGTTCCTCCGGAGCATTGTCGATTGAATCAAACGACCGCACGCTGTTCGTCGGATCGTTCTTTGCCATCACCGCCGTAATCGCCGCCGTCAACGTCGTTTTACCGTGGTCAATGTGCCCAATCGTTCCAATGTTTACGTGTGGCTTCGATCGATCAAATTTTTCTTTCGCCATGAGTCTACCCGCCCCGAATACGAAATACTTGGTCTAGTTAATAGTTCTTTCTACGCAATCGTTATTTCTTCCGCCCAAACAACCCAATCGAACAAGCAAGAACTGGAGCCGATGACCGGGCTTGAACCGGTGACCTCGTCCTTACCAAGGACGCGCTCTACCGCTGAGCTACATCGGCCCGTATCGCCCCCTACCAACAACATACTTCCCAATGCACCGCCCTGAGCCATCCTCAAGGTCCGACGTTATATCGCCCCCAACTTCGGTTCCAACCGAACAACCCAAAACGACATCTCCCAGCCGACCAAAACCGTCACATGCCTCCAAACAAACACGAACTGGAGCGGGAGACGGGGATCGAACCCGCGACCAACAGCTTGGAAGGCTGTGACTCTACCACTGAGTTACTCCCGCCTTCTCACTCACCACCACCTCGCAAAACAGGAAACCGAACCACCTAGTCCGTATCGCCTGCCACTCCCTATGCCCCCAACCGTCGCTCTGGCAAAAACCTCGCCTGTCCAAGTTCTCACCAGCAAACAAAGCTGGTGGCGAGGGGAGGATTCGAACCTCCGAAGCCGCTAGGGCGACAGATTTACAGTCTGTTGCGTTTGACCGCTCCGCAACCTCGCCGACGTTGACAATCGCCCAGCGTCAGCTCACCAGCTTGCGCGCCGAACGCGTATTTTAATAATCAAATAAACGGAGTTTACGCTTCTTCTAATTTCCCGGTTACCTGGATGGTGCTCGCTGTTCCCCCTTCGCCGCCACTTCCCAAAATGGAGCTGGCGAAGGGATTCGAACCCCCGACCTGCTGATTACAAATCAGCTGCTCTACCGGACTGAGCTACGCCAGCCGGACCAATTTTTTATCTTATCACAGTAAGGACCAATGTTCCCGCTAATTTTTCAAACTTTCAGAAGTAGGACCGCTACAAACAGAAAACGTAAACAGCTGAAACATTTCACGCCGAAGCCAGCCAAAAGCTCGACCAATCAATTGAATCTAAATGCTACCTATTCCACAAAACAGGTTCTTCTTCGAAATTTCGCTGAAATTCAGTATGGATTCTCAATTGTCGGAATGCCGCTGACGCACAACTTCATAAAGAGCGACTCCAGCAGCAACTGATGCGTTAAGGCTATCGATACGACCCTGCCTCGGTAAAGAGACGAGCCAATCGCAACGCTCACGAACAAGTCGACGCACACCGCGATCCTCTGCTCCGACCACAAGAGCAACGGGCACATTCATATCGACGTCATATATTGATTGTTCAGCTTCAGCAACAAGTCCAACTGTCCAAACACCAAGCGCTTTGAGTTCATCAAGCGAACGAGCGACATTAACCACGGAGACAACCGGAAGGTAGGCCAGTGCTCCCGCCGATGCCTTAACTGCCGCACCGTCAAGAGACGCAGATCGACGAGTTTGAACGACGAGACCGGACGCCCCAGCCACTTCTGCACTGCGCGCAATGGCGCCCAAATTGTGTGGATCTTCAATGCCGTCGAGCACAACAATCAGCGGGTTTTCAGACACCTTCGTCAGTTCAGCCACTGTAGCTTTCACCGGAAGCTCCATTATCGCTACAACACCCTGATGGTTCCCCCCCACCGAAAGACGTTCTAATTTCTCTGGTTCGACGCGTTCCACACTCACATTTTTTTTATCGGCTAAACGTACAACCTCGGTTAACCCTTGCCTCCGCTGCTTGCTGACGAGTAGTTCTTTAACTCTTCCAGACCGCAGAGCCTCAATCGTTGGGTTAATACCGTATATAACCATCAGGAGAGTCTCGGGATTAACGAGGCCACCGCGTGGGCAGCAATCGCATCACCACGACCAATTGCATCCACAGCTTCCGCAGTTTTACCCTTAACTGAAATCGAATCGGCATCGATCTGAAGCGCCTCGGACAGCTGGCCAATAATTGCCGGAACGTGAGGAGAAATACGCGGTGCCTCAGCAATTACAACAATGTCTGCGTTCCAAACAGAAAACCCACGATCTTCAATGACCTTAACAGCCGTTCGTAATAGCTCAACACTTGATATGTCTTTCCACCGTGGGTCACTGTTTGGAAAATGTTGACCTATATCACCCGCGCCAGCCGCCCCCAAGATTGCATCTATCAAAGCGTGACACACAACATCAGCGTCAGAATGCCCCTCAAGACCGCGATCGTGAGGAATGTCGACACCACCCAACACCAATCGTCTTCCAACAGCGGTTCGGTGCAAGTCATATCCGAGGCCAACTCGCATTAACGCGTCCTCTCTCTTTTTAGACGACATGATCTGCGCCGACGCGCGCAGAAAATCATCTGACGTAGTGACCTTGAAATTCTCTAGTTCTCCATCGACAAGGCGAACTTCAACACCAGTTTTTTCCACAAGAGCAGCTTCATCTGTGGCGTCGATACCAGCACGTCCCAGCTTTACGGCATTCTTGATCACATCCGTCCGAAATCCTTGGGGCGTTTGCGCAAGATAGATTTGTTCCCGCGACAGTGTTTCCAGAATTATCAGCGCCTCTCCCTCTTTTTTAACCGATTTAACCGTGTCAACTGCCGGCAAGGCAGGAACCACCGCATTGTGTTCGATTACCGATTCAACAACCCTGACAATGAGACGAGTCGGGCAGAATGGGCGAGCCGCATCATGAACCAGAACAACATCCACGTCGTCCGGAACTGCGTCAACGCCGGCCGCAACTGAGTCCTGCCGCCGCTCTCCACCGGAGCACACTCGTACTGGCGTCTCAATAGACTGGATGTTTAAATTCACCACCTCCGAAAATCGACCCGGCAGCACGACGATAAGATCATCGATAAGCGAACATCTGTCAAAAGGAGCAAGGGCATGCTCAAGCAATGTCCGTCCTCCCACCATCCTTAGCTGTTTCGGCACATCGCCACCAACACGTGTGCCACGCCCTCCTGCCACAATGATCGCAGTTACACGCATTAACCTACCCGCTGATCTCTTCCGTAAAAACGCATAACTTAGTCATCTACTAGATAACCCGCTCGACTCTTAGTAGCTAGCTTCCGATCGGTGTCTGCAATGGTTTTGGCTATGACATCGTGAGCCTTGTCGGCCAACGCACGCGCATCATCCCGTCCAAGTCGATCGGTTGGAAGTGGCTTGTGGATAACCAACCCCACATCCCCCGGAGAAGTAGTCAACTGTCCCTTTCTCATTACGTACCGACTTCCCAAGACAGCAACAGGAACCACTGGAAGCTTAGCCTCAATGGCCAGCAAGAACAGGCCCCTCTTAAATCGTAAGACCTCTCCGTCTAGACTTCGTGTCCCTTCAGGAAACACGATGAGCGAATGTCCACTCCGCATCAGCGAAGCTACATTCGATAGCACCGCCTTACCACTGCGGGCACGGTTAACCAGTAAATGTCCGGTATAACGTAAATGCCAACCAAGTACCGGAAACAGGCCGAGCGAAGCTTTTGCAATAATGCGTAGTTGTGCTGGTATCGACGTGATTAATACAGGAAAGTCATAAATACTTTGATGATTTGAAACAAAGACATAGGACTGACCAGGACTCAAATGGCCCTGACCACTGGTTGCCACGCGAACACCCGTCGTCGCGAGGATAAGCCACGACCAGGCTCGAGCACAACGATGTGCAAAATGTCCCTTCCTATCGAAAGCCATAGACAACAAAGACAGCGCACCAAGAAAAATCGTATAGATGGTTATCGCTGGAATAAGCCAGAAAACGGTCCGCCACCAATGCCAAGACGGAAGCGTCATTCAATCAGAGCCCCGAGCGCCTCCTCCAAGTTAGACACCCCGACAAGTTCACAACCAGAAGGCCCCTCTATTAGATTGATGTCCGGCAACACACAACGCTTGAATCCCAGTTGTGCTGCCTCTTTTATACGCAAGCCCGCACGTGATACGCCTCTTACCTCGCCACCAAGTCCGATCTCCCCAAACACGACGGTTTCAGGATGCACCTTTCGGTTCTTAAAACCAGAAGCCACCGCCGTTACCAATGCAAGATCTAATGCTGGTTCGTGAATTGCCAGCCCTCCTGCTACATTGACAAATACATCCTCTCCTGACAGCGTCAATCCGGCCCGCTTCTCCATCACTGCCAAAAGTAAAGACAACCGCTGCTGTTCAACCCCGCTCGTCATCCGCCTGACACTACCGTACACACCATTCGTAACCAGCGCCTGAATTTCAACGAGAATGGGTCGAGCCCCCTCTATGGAACAGAACACGGTCGAACCGGGAACTCCAGCTGCTCGATCAGACAAGAACACTCTCGATGGATTTTGAACCTCAGTCAGACCTGAATCCGTCATTTCGAAGACACCGAGCTCACTAACCGCACCGAATCTGTTCTTAATCGCCCGAACTACTCTGTGAGAATGATGACGTTCACCCTCGAAATACAACACCGTATCCACCACATGCTCCAACACTTTCGGTCCGGCCAAGCTCCCATCCTTAGTCACGTGACCAATAAGAAATGTCGGAAGATTTCTCTTTTTTGCTGCAAATAACAAAAGGTTAGCCGCCTGCCGTATCTGTCCAAGACTTCCAGGAGCTGACTGCAACTTCGTCGAAAAAACAGTCTGAATAGAATCGACGATAAGTAACGAAGGTTTTATTCGGTCCACTTCCTCGAGAATACGGTCGAGACACGTCTCAGCCAACAGGTACAACGGAGCATCCGTAACACCAAGGCGCTGACCGCGGTCCTTGACCTGGTGGGCCGATTCTTCTCCGGTGGCGTAGAGCACCGGGCCGACAGACGTCGCGAAACGACCCGCGACTTGTAAAAGAAGAGTTGACTTTCCAATACCAGGTTCACCACCCAAAAGAACGGTTGCGCCCGGAACAATACCTCCTCCAAGCACACGGTCAAACTCTCCATGGCCACTCCCGAGCCGGGTTGTGTTCGCCATGTCAACGTCAGCGTAAAGCTGTGCGTCGAAAGAGTCGCCGACAAACAATCCATGCGCCTGGCTACTCCCTTCTGCGCCCACCGGTCGTGTTGGCTCCTCAACTAACGAATTTCGCGAACCGCAATCAAAGCACTGTCCTTGCCATTTCGGAGTTTGATGACCACACGCCTGACAAACGAACACAGTACGCATTTCGCTTTTTGACCTAGGCATTAATTCTATCGAGCGCTACCAACGGACTACACATAGGTTCGCTCAATCCTCGTCCCAATGCGACACAAGATTTCGTGAGGTACCGTATTAATTGCGGACGCGAGCTCCGTAACCTCGATAGACCTACCCCCCTGCCGACCCAACACAACAACATCATCTCCAGGCTTCGCTGACATATCGGTTACGTCTATAGTCATCGAGTCCATAGACACGGTCACAATCGGCGCTCGTCTACCACCAACCAAAACAGAACCTCGACTCGCCAGCCGCAAATCCAGACCATCCGCATAGCCTGCCGGTACAACAGCTACACGCATAGGTTGCCTCGCAACAAAACAGGCCCCATAGCCGGCCGTCTCACCAACGCGCATCCCTTTCACAGCAACCAAGCGACTACGAAGTGACATCGCCGGTCGAAGTGTAAGTTCCGTCTCAATAGGAGGCGGAACCACACCGTAAAGCAGCAACCCTGGCCTTACAGCGTCGTACCACGTCCGGTGATCGCGCAAAAGTGCAGCGCTGTTTGCTGCATGCCACCACACATTATCCAGTCCCAATTCACGCGCGTCTCTACGAACACGTTCAAACCGACGAATCTGGCTCTTAAAAAGTCCATGCTCAGCCCTCTCGGCAGTTGCAAAGTGGGTATAAACAGCCTCAATGTCAAGATGGGTCGCTTGTACCACCGGCGGCAACGTTTCACTGAGATTGTCATATCGAAAACCAAACCTATTCATCCCAGTATCAATCTTCAGATGCACGCCAAGACGAACGCCTCTTGACACCGCAGCGACCTCCAGCGCTTTTGCAGCCGACGGCGAAGAAACTGTCGGCGTAAGATTGTGATCAAACACGCCAGCAAGTTCACTAACGCCGAGCGCTCCAAAAACAAGAATTTGTGATGCGATGCCCGCCTGACGAAGTTCGATCCCCTCTTCAATATCCGCACAAGCAAGAATTGGTGCCACTGCGGCTCCACTGCCAGTCGCGTTTTCAAGAGCAAGCCCGACGCGTGTCGCACCATGGCCATAGGCATTCGCTTTGATTACCGCAATGATCCTTGGGATGGGATTTACGTTAGACGTGCGAAGTTGACGCTCAACCGCATGATAATTTGCGACTAAGGCATCTAAATCAACTGAGGCATGTGTCGGTCGAACCACGTAATGCCGACCCCGCTACTGGTAGTCTCGTGTGAGACTCTCAAATCTGGTTTGCTGTTTCAAAAACGCAAGTTTCACTGTCCCTGTCGGACCATTGCGTTGCTTGCCTATGATGATTTCTGCCAAATTCTGATTCTCGGGGTTCTCCTCGTACATCTCTTCCCGATAGATAAACAATACAACGTCAGCATCTTGCTCTAGAGCTCCAGACTCTCTCAAATCAGACAGCTGAGGTCGTCGATCCGAACGTGATTCCGGTGCTCGACTTAATTGCGACAACGCTACCACCGGAACGTTAAGCTCCTTCGCCAGTCCCTTAAGGGCACGAGAAATCGCTGCGAGCTCCTGCGTTCTATTTTCAAAGCGGCCACGTCCCTGCATCAGCTGCAGGTAATCAATAATAAGCAGGTCGAGACCGTGCTCAGCCTTCAGCCTTCGTGATTTGGCTCGCATTTCCAACACCCCGAGACCAGCAGTGTCGTCGATAAACACATTGGCGTCAGAAAGTTTCTCCATTGCATCAGACAAGCTCTGGTAATCGGACTCGCTCAGTCGGCCAGTTCTAAACCGATGGGAATCCACTTGAGCCTCGGTAGTTAGCATCCGCATGAATAGCTGTTCCTTCGCCATTTCCAAACTGAAGAAACCAACCGTCCCTTTTTCTTTTGTCCCAACATGCTGTGCGATATTGAGAACGAATGCTGTTTTCCCCATCGATGGCCGAGCAGCAATGATGGTGAGGTCCGAGGGTTGTAACCCAGCTGTTAACTCGTCAATATCTGCAAATCCTGTTGGCACACCAGTCACAACGCTCTGATGCGCTTGGAGCTGTTCTATTGCGGTAAATCCATCCTGAACCAGTGAACTCAGCGGTACAAATCCGGTATGAATGTTGTCTTCTGCAATAGAAAAAATCTCTTGCTCAGCCCGATCCAGAACAGCATCGGCAGCGTCCTCAGCCGTATAAGCCGTTGAAACAATTCTATTTGCCGAATAAATCAGGTTCCGGAGGGTCGACTTTTCCTTAACAATACGAGCGTAGTGATCCACGTTGGTAGAGCGAGGAACACCATCCGCTAAAGCCGATATGTAAGCAGGACCACCAACCTCATCTAGGTCGCCAGAGCGGTTAAGCTCATCCTTCAACGTCACAAAGTCAATCGCCTGACCTCGCTCATTGAGTCCGACCATTTTGTCAAACACCCGCCTATGGGCATCGCGGAAAAAATCATTGGCATCAATCAACTCGGCGGCAACATTAAACGCCTCGTTGTGAATCAAGATCGCACCAAGCACACATCTCTCAGCTTCCAGGTTATGCGGAAGTGATCGTTCGTTAGAAGCGGTAGCTGGCTGGGCCATGATATTCCCCTGAAGCCCGACAGCAGCAGTTGATGTCAGGCCGACGTAGTTGGCGTCTCAGCCGCGGCTGTGTCTGTTTCTTCCTTTAAAACCTTTACTGTAACCTCAGCGACCACGTCCGGATGCAGACGAATCGCTATGGAGAAATCGCCAAGCTCTTTAATCGGCTCTTTGAGCTGAATTTTTCTCTTATCTACAGAGAGTTGGCGACTCTCATAAAACTCTGCAATATCCGCAGATGTCACCGAACCGTACAACGTCGACGTCTCTCCGACGCGACGTGTGATCACACATTCTACAGACTGGAGACGTTCTGCAAGTCCAGCTGCAGCCTGGCGCTCTTCGGCCTCCCTCGCCTCAGCCGCCTCTCGTTCCCGCTCGACCTGCCTTCGATTTGTATCCGTTACAAGCAAGGCTAATTTCTGCGGTAATAAGTAATTTCTTGCGTATCCATTCTTAACATCGACGACCTCACCCCTTCGACCAAGGTTATCGATTGTCTCTCTCAGAATAACTTCCATCTGTACCTCAGTGATTGGACAGTGCTAGTCGGTTACGTAGGGAATAAGCGCAAGCTGGCGAGCCCGTTTGACGGCGGTGGTCAGTTTACGCTGATGCTTCGCACAAGTTCCAGACAAACGACGGGGCTGAATTTTACCGCGTTCCGGAATCGCCAACATCATCAGGCGAACATCTTTGTAGTCAACATAATCAATCTTATCGACACAAAACCGACACAATTTGCGTCGTCGCATCCCACCACCTAGACCACCAGCACCTTCCTTCTTCCGTGCTCCACCAGCGGAATCTCGCTTAGACCTTCCTCCACCACGACCATCACTCATTGCCGCCTCCCTCCGTTGAGGCAGCATTCTCATTCGCCCCGGTTGCGTTTACTGCGTCATCCTGCGGTGCCGCCTTGGCATCTGACTCCGCTACTTCAGATGAGGCAGATGACCGCGCTGCGTCTCTCGACGCTAGATGTTTGCCCTGCTTTGCCTTCCGGCGCGCCCGTGCACGAGCAGCTTTCCGTAAATCTTCGTCAACACGAACGATCAAATGGCGTAACAACTGGTCCATTACGCGCAAGCGGCGGTCCAGTTCAGCGACCATCTCCCCAGGGCCATTGATCAGCTGGAGAACGTAAATGCCTTCTCTGTGACGGTTAATCTCATACGCCAGACGGCGCCGACCCCAGTTGTCAGTATTCTCGATACTGCCACTTAACTGCGTCACAATTTCTTCGATACGACTGTGCAACTCAGCTACGCCATCTTCAGTCACGTCAGGACTAACAACGTAAACTAACTCATATTGTCTTGAATCGCTCATCGGTCTCCTTCCGGACTCGACGGCCGCCACACCTGTGGCGACAAGGAGTAGTGAATGGTAACCCTACTTGCTAGAATCCTCTTCCACGTCTAGCCTACGGTTATATCTCTCCATCATCATATCAATTCCGCCTTCAACAAAAAGCTCAACGGCATCCGCAGCCCTGTCAATCGACAAATCTACGGCCTTTCGCTCACCAGCTTCAAACTTCGCCAGCACATGCGATGCAAGCGCCCGATCCTCGTCACCCCTCCCGACACCGATACGAAACCTCATAAACTGATCGGTACCTAAAACACTGATAATGGAGCCAAGACCGTTATGTCCGCCGTCGGAACCCGCCCGGCGCACCCTCAATCGACCGAGCGGAAGGTTTACGTCATCAGCAACGATCAACAAGTCGTCCACTTCTATCCTGTAATAGTGGCACAGCCCCTGAACCGCCTCCCCACTGAGATTCATAAAAGTAAGTGGCTTTGCCAACATCAACCCAAACTCAGACTGCCGTTTTCGAGCTATGAGGGCAGTAACCGGACACGTCTCAAACTCTAAACCCTGGCGCGAAGCTACGAGATCGGCCACGTCAAACCCGACGTTGTGCCTAGTGCCCCGATACTTAAGACCAGGGTTACCAAGCCCGACGACCAGCTTCACACCGCCTCCAACTTGTACATTCGCCTATTAAGATTCTCCGCCACCTGCAGAATCGTCGCCTTCGCCTTTCTTCTCTGCCTCAGACTCAGCGCCTTGACCGTCCTCCGGCACCGCGCCCTCTACTTCAGTTTCCTCAGCAGCGGTCTCCTCTTCCTCAACCTTCGGTGGCGTGCAGTTAACTAGTAACGTGTCTAATTCGCTGATAGGCGTCCATTCCACGCCCTCGACGAGCTCACGCAACCGAATTCCATCACCGATGTTGAGCTGCGATACATCTGCCTCAAGATGTTCTGGTATGTCGGCCGGCAAACACTCAACCTGCACCTCTCTGGTAATAAAATCCAGCAACCCACCTTCAACCTTTACACCGACAGCTTCTCCAACGAGCGTCACCGGAACGTTCACTATGATCTTCTTGTCCATTGCCAATCTATAAAAATCCACGTGCAGCAACTCATCTGAAATCGGATCGACCTGGAAATCTTTTACCAATACTTGATTGGCATCTCCGTCATCAACCTTCAAGTCAATCAAAGTGTTGACTCCAGACTCAGAATGGAGAATCCGAAGCAAGGATTTTGGGTCTACCGAGACGGCAACACTATCGACTTCCTCACCACCATAAACAACAGCTGGAACTCGCCCCGAAACACGTAGTCGCCGAGCCTCATTCTTCCCCCGTTCTTGCCTCGTGTTCGCCGCTAATGTGAATTCCATATATCTATCCTCGCGTTCGCCTCGCGTCTCGAGCTAAACAAAAAGTGATGACACCGATGTCTCTTGATGAATACTTTGAATCGCTTTCCCGAGCAATCCGGCTACAGAGAGCACCTGGATCTTCTCGCAATTATCAAACTCTTGCCGTAAAGGAATCGTGTTCGTAACAATCAATTTTTCCAAAGCAGAATCAACTATGCGTTCGAATGCCGGCCCCGACAACACTCCGTGCACCGCACAGGCCATAACGCTAGCAGCGCCGCTGTCCATCAGCGCCTGCGAGGCCTGCTGCAGCGTGCCAGCTGTATCAACTATGTCATCCTGCAATATGCAGACCCGATCTTTAACCTCGCCGACCACATGCATCACTTCTGCATGTCCAGTATTGGACCGCCGCTTATCGATGATCGCCAAATCCGCATCTAACCTCTTTGCATAAGCACGCGCCCTCTCCACACCACCTGCATCAGGGGAAACAATTGCAACGTTATGACTCAGCTCAATCCGCGAAAGATAGTCAATGAACACAGGAGCAGCAAAAAGATGATCAACCGGTATATCAAAGAACCCCTGGATCTGCGCTTTATGAAGGTCCATGGTGAGTACTCGATTTGTACCTGCAGCACCTAGTAAATTTGCGACAAGTTTTGCAGAAATTGGCACACGTGGCTTGTCCTTACGGTCCTGCCTAGCGTAACCGTAGTAAGGAACCACCGCCGTAATACGCGCGGCCGACGACCTGCGAAAGGCATCGACCATCACACACAGTTCAATCAAATGTGCATCGACAGGAGTACAAGTCGGTTGCACGACAAAAACGTCCGTGCCGCGAATATTTTCATCGATCTGAAATGAAACTTCCGTATCCGAAAACCGGCGAAGCGCGGCACGGCCGACCTGAACACCCAGCCCATTAGCAATCTCCTGGGCAAGCTCGGGGTGAGCACTCCCAGAGAATATTTTCAGCTCTCCATTATGGGTCGGCACGGCCAATTCCTCTTCTAGTTGTGTAGCACCATCGCGCGCCTTGCGAATGGCTGGGGCGGAAGGATTCGAACCTTCGAATACGGGATTCAAAGTCCCGCGCCTTAACCGCTTGGCCACGCCCCATCTGTTGCGACACGTCGCGGTTAACCCACTCTCGACTCGGCACCACAGAGCCAAAAGCACCAGCCCACGGGCACCGCGCGAGAGGGTACTCTACTCAATGAGCGCCAGCCTCGCAAGGTTCCTGAACTCGGTCAGGCTGAGCGTGTTTGTAACCAGAGTCCGCCACCCCTTCTGGCGGACGCGTCGACGAGCGCGCATGGCCGCCGCATGTGATTGAAATGCGCCATAAACTGCAGACCCACTGCCCGTCATAGACGCAAAAGATGCACCAGCAATACGGAGTCTGGAAACCATCTCGCCTATCTCCGGGTAATGTTCAGTAACGACATATTCCAAGTCATTCGTCAGACGATCAAGTCTTTTACGCCAGCCCGCGGACAACTCGACCCCCGAAAGTTCAGGACGGCATGCACGATCCCACCAGTTATAGGCAGCTTCTGTTGAAACACCGAAACCAGGAACCGCTACAACCAGCCAAAATCGATGCAACGAAGGAATCCTCCGAACACACTCGCCCCGACCGGTCGCCACCGCTGTCCCACCATCCAGAAAAAAGGGGACATCCGATCCGACCGACCCTGCCACATCACGCACCACATCGCGCTGAAGGCTGGGACACCAAAGCCGAACCAAAGCCCGAAGGACTGCAGCGGCATCACTGCTCGCACCACCAAGACCTGCTTCTGTTGGAATCCTTTTAGTTATCGTTACGGCCACACCATTTGGAACTCCAGACCGACCTATCGAGCGCCACAAATGCTCGACGGCCATCCACACTAAATTATCGCGGTCCTGGGGCATATCGCCAACTGAGGGGCTTCTAACGGTAAATGGCCCACGCCTTAGGGTGACGGAAACGACATCATGCAACTCAACAGACTGCATGATCGTTCGTACTCCATGAAACCCGTCTTTCCGACGTTTCAACACGTTCAGACCAAGATTAATCTTGGCCGGTGCCGCAACTTGGACCACACACCAATTCCGCTTCACATTTACCTTAGACGAGCCGCTCTATCATCAGTCGGCGGCTGACTCCGAAGCTCATCGAGCGTGACTGGACCAAAATCATCAGGCACCACGGGAAGGAATACCTCAGGATCAAATTGGGTGTTGACCCTCACTTGCGCAAGATCGACAGTCAGGTCCGCACGGTCCGGATCAGCTCCCGCTTGAACGCGAACGCTTCGAGGTAAACCATTAACGTGTCCGGAGTATTCAACAACCAAATTCCGATGGGTGCCGAAAACGATCAACCATTCCGTGTTCACATGTTCCACGTATACATTCACATCTCCGCTAAGGCCAATTGACACCCAACGATTACCATACGACCTACCTGAAATCGCCTCTCCCTCAGGAACAACACAGCCGGTCAGTAAGGACCGAATTTCATCGGGCTCAAGAGCTAAACCAGTAAGTGCATGCAAAATGTCCCGCGCCGATTCATTTTGGATAAATTGCCGCTCACGAGGCAGCAATAAGACAGCTTCTTCTGGTCGAGCAACAAGAACGAAAGCGGGAGCGCCAAAAGGAGCAAGTCCTTCCAGTCGCAACGCCCCTGGTTTGGCGGTAGCCGCTCGCAGCCGTGTCCGACGGAGCGTCCTATCTCCGACACGCCCACGGAAAGAACCCAAGAATTCCAGTCTCGACACGCCGCGACAACTCTCTGACGCTTCATGCCAGATAACCGAATAGTCATCTATTGGAGTTGACTGTCCCGAGGGAAACCTAATGTCTTTGGGTGTCGTCGACGCGCATGAGACAAACAGTAACGTAATGATTGATGCCACAGAACCGCGCAGACACCGAATGAGCCAATCCTCGACAACGTTCACCGCACGCCGTTAACGATCAACACGTCGCCTCGTGTCGTCGATTTTCTGTTCGATCACACTGGAATCAACTTCCTCACCATCCCCGTCAAGCGCCCGTTGCCACGCTTCGATCGCCTCACTATATCTACCGAGACGAACCAGCAAATCACCAAGATGGTCTTGAACTACCGAGTTGCGCTGCAACTGTTCTCCGGCTGCACGAAGAGGCGGCTCCGCAAGATCAAGCCGGTCCAACTTAAAGTAAGCCCAGCCAAGACTGTCCAGATAGGATCCGTTGTGAGGGTCGTTTTCAACGGCTCGTTCAATAAGTGCTACCGACTCTTCGAGTCGCTCACCTCGATCCGCAAGCATATAACCCAAATAATTCAGCGTCGGCGCGTGGTCTGGATCTCGCGTGAGTACACGGCGAAAAGTTTGCTCAGCATCCACAAATCGGTCACCTTGCTCAAACACTGCACCCAACTGAAACAAGATCGAATTATCTTCAGGAAATCGTTGCTCCGCCGACTCGAGAACCGTTACCGCATCGTCAGCCCGACCTTGCTGACTATAGAAACTTGCCAACGCAACAAACCCTCTAGGTTCATTTTGGTTGTTCTCAACAGCGCCCAGCAACAGCATTTCACTTCGATCAAGATTTCCACGACTGCTGTACAGCTCGGCCTCGATCAACACCAAGGTAAGATCCGCCGGATGGTCCGAACGGGCACTCTCAAGAATACGAACGGCGTCGTCAAAACGGTCAGTATCAGCATACGTACGAACAAGCCTCGCCTTAAAACCCGGACTCCTTGGCATAATTTCAAGCGCCCGTTCGTAAACTCTGGCCGCACTCGTATCATCACCCAACTGCTGATACGCAGCCCCAAGACGGCTGTAGACACCCGCAAGCTGTCGCCCCTGAGCATTACCAAGAATCTCATCTCGGTCGATAACCGGCCGCAAGGTATCAACAATTGATTGGTATTCGCGCCTCTGCCCAAACACCTGCGCCAACAAAAGCGGACCGCGTAGTCCTTCTGGTTCAAGTTCAATAATTTGACGTGCAACTGCCTCTGCCGATACAAAGTTCTTAAGTTCAAGTTCAAGCTCGGCCAATAATTGAAGACCCGCGCTATCACGCGGGCGCATGCCTATGAGTTCCTCAAGCACCTCTCGACTACGTCCTGTTTCTCCGTAAGCTAAAAGTGCACGGGCTAAGCGACGACGTACATTCGCGTTGCGCGGATTAAGCGCTACCGCGCGCTCGTACGCGGCGATAGCGTCAGGCCACCGCTGACGCCTCTCATACATATCACCCAAGCGGGCAACCACTCGAAAGGATGGCCTAGCACTCGTAGCAACTGTTTCAAGTGTCGTGAGTGCATCACTCGGACGTCCGAGCTGCTCGTAAGCCTGTACCAAAAGCAGAACCGCCTCAACAAAACCAGGCTCGTCACGGACAAGTTCCTCTAGTAACTCAACCGCATCGTCGTTGGCGCCGCTGCGGAAGTACAACCGTGCAAGAGTAAATTCAACCTGAAGATCAGGTAGTAGGGTCCCACGGGCCTGTTCTAGATGACTGATCGCGCGGGCCGAATCCCTTGGCGTATCACTTTGGTCATCCACAGGCACCGCGTAAGTTAAACCAAGGATCCTGTGCGCCGTTTGGTTATCCGTCTCCCGATTTAGGGCCTCCTCGCCGGCTGCTATTGCATCCTCTGAGCGTCCGGCACGAGCAAAAAGCGCAGCCAGCTCAGCAAGTGGTTCCGCAACGAACGGGTCCAAACCGGCGGAAGCCCTCAAGGCATCGATGGCTCCATCAAGGTCATCCTCATCCTCCAAATGGAGGCCTATCATGAACTGACGATACGACGCGGCTCTCGCGTCAACATTTGAGTCGTCGGTTGACTGGGCCAACACGGCGGTCGGCGTATCTAGCAAGAGCAGACCACAAACAATAAAAACAAAAATGCCGCGTCGAACCGAAAGTTGAGAACTAGCTGAGTGCATCAATTCACCGATTCTTCCACAGAAGGATGGAGGCGACAAGGCACAAACCAACGCCCTTGTGGTTCGTCATGGTTTTTTTTGCTGCTATAGTGACGTCAAGAGCGATGGCGATCGACCCTGATTTACTCAAGATTCTTGCGTGTCCAGCGTGTCAGACGCCGGTTTCACTCGTGAAAAATGGCGATGGATTGAAATGCAAGGAATGCCGTCGGGTGTATCCCATCAAGGACGACATACCCGTGATGCTCATCGACGAGGCAACCATCGAGAAGTAATCATAGTCACCCAAATGCTGCACTGATACTCGCTACAGTGCCGGATAGCCAAATGCCGAGCTCCGCTCATCCCTTCCACCGTACCAAACAATTGATGGACATCAACACTATTAATTGGCAACTATTATTGCTCTTCGTAGTCGCACTACCACTCTCCATCGCTGCCGCATCTATCGTTCTAACAGGCCTAGTGTTTTTGTGGATTGCACGTACCAACTTCCGCGATCCGACCGAAATTGCGCCGACGTTTTTCTGGCCACTCAGTCTGTATGCAATTTGGACTCTCATCACCGTTATTTTTTCGGTCGATCCGATGACGAGTCTTGTTGAATCTAAAGAGGTGCTCTTGTTTTTGGTTATACCGATCGTTTTTCAACTGGCACGTGGTGAACGCGCTGCTACGGTCGCGACATTGGTACTCACAGTCGGAGCCGTTACGGCAACCATCGGCATAGTGCAATTCGGAATACTGGAGTATGACAATCTAGGCCAACGCCCAAGTGGTTCGATGGGTCACTACATGACCTACTCCGGACTATTAATGCTCATGATTAACGTCGCGTTTGCACGTATCCTGTTTGACACACGGGAACGCACGTGGGCTGTAATCGTGCTTCCTGCGCTAGTGGTAGCTCTTGCTCTTACACTCACGCGGAGTGCGTGGATAGGCAGTGTTATAGGAGTTGGCATCCTGCTTGTCCTTAAGAATGTGCGCCTACTCGCTGTCGCGCCGGCTGCGTTGCTTTTACTGATTTTTTTGGCACCTACACAAATTACAAACCGAATCTATTCCGTCGTCGACCTAGAAAATGCGACAAATCGTGATCGCCTGGCCATGGTAACGGTTGGTGCTGGCATGATTAGAGACTACCCTGTTACGGGAGTCGGCCCAGAAATGATTCAAGTACTGTACGAAGGCTACCGTCCCCCAGACGCTGTAAACGCACTGAACCAGCATTTACACAATGTGCCACTCCAAATCGCCGCCGAGAGGGGACTCCCAGCGCTTGCACTCTGGCTCTGGTTCGTCGGAGCTGTTGTTGTCGATTTGGCGAAACGCGTACGGCACAAGTCAACGCAAGGCGTGGCCGCCGCTGGGTTGGCTGCCGTCGCCTCTATGGTTGCGGCCGGCATGTTTGAATACAACTTCGGCGACTCAGAATTTCTGATGCTCTTACTTGTATTAATCACTCTCCCGGCAGCAGCCGAGGCCACGGGGAATTCCGACGTGACAACTTTAAAGGCTCCTCAATAACTACCAGCGCCTTTTTATAATCCAGGCTTAAACTTCGCAAGCACGCAACATTGCGTTCGAACACCGAAAATATGTTCGACGCTTCGCCCAGGCTACTTCTCGTTACTGGCACCTAAATCCATAAATCCTTTGGCGCAGTTAAATTGCTCGTTGCATCTCCAGTATTAACAACCCCCTTCGGTTCAACGAGCATAATCAGGCATTCTTTGTTGGCAAAAGGTTTGTGCTTATTTCCTTTATTGACGACCAACATTTCTCCTTCACTTAATTCAACAGTGTTCTCCTCAAATTTAATCGACATACTGCCCTCCAATACAATAAAAACCTCATCAGTATGAGAGTGCTGGTGCCAAACAAAATCACCTTTAATTTTTACCAATTTGAATTGGTAATCATTCATTTCTGCAATGACTTTTGGAGACCAATGATCGGTGAATTTTGAAAACTTTTCCTTGAAATTTATTTTATTCATTGCTCAAACTTACTCGGCAGCAACAAAATGACTGCAGACACGGTTCAATGCTCGAGAACGCTCAGCGGGTCTGGACAAATCTCTGCTAATGCCTAAAGTGGCGGCGCCCCACAAGAACCATTGCCATGTCATGTTCGTCCGCCGCTGCAACCACCTCTTCGTCACGCACCGACCCACCTGGTTGAACGACAGCTGTCGCACCCGCCAAAGCTATGGCATCAAGACCATCACGGAAGGGAAAAAACGCGTCCGACGCGGCAACTGTATTTGCCAGTGATTTGCCGGCCTTTAGTGTCGCTACGTTGACCGCGTCGACGCGACTCATTTGACCAGCACCCACCGCCGCGACCCGATCCGGATGGGCAAAAATAATTGTGTTTGATTTGACATGCGCACATACCTTCCACGCGAAACGAAGCGCCTGCCATTCCTCCTCAGTCGGAACACGCTTGGTAGCAACGCGGAGCACACTTCCTGGGAGAACTTCTATTCCGTCTCCCCACACCGAGAGACATTCGCCTGCGCGGTCACGTTCCTGCACAAGCCACCCTCCCATCACGGATCTGACATCTCGTCTTGCCCTCTCATCTCCGCCAGTAAAGTCGGCCACAACCAATCTCAAATTTTTCTTTTTCGCGATGATTTGTCGAGCGTCATCCGAAACGTCCGGCGCAATCACACATTCAATGAAGGTCTCAAGAATAGCCGAAGCGGTCTCGACATCAAGTGGTTGATTAAGACCGACAATGCCGCCAAACGCGGAAAGCGGATCGATTTCTCTAGCCTTTAAGTAAGCACCCGCAAGTTCCGTGCCGGTGGCTACCCCACACGGATTCGTGTGCTTGATAATCACGGCAGCAGGTTCGGCGAATTCCAGAGCGAGCCTGGCTGCCGCATCAAGATCAAGTAAGTTGTTAAACGAAATCGCTTTCCCTTGTAATACTTTGGCTGATCCAAAACCCCATGCTTGATCTGTATACACTGACGCCTCTTGATGTGGATTTTCTCCATATCTCAGATTCTGAATTTTTCTGGCCGTGACGGTTAGATGGTCTGGTACCACCCGATCAAGCACCAACGCCTCTCGCGACAGCTCGCTGCCATCCACCTTAACCGCATCTAACGCCGCAGCAATCGTTGTGTCATATTGCGCCGTATGAGCAAAGGCTTTCTTCGCCAACGAAAACCGAAACGAGCCTGCTTCGTTATTCCGGTCGTCCAGTGTGTTGAGCACACTGGAGTAGTCAGCTGGGTCGACTACTACCATCACGTCACGAAAGTTTTTTGCGGCAGCACGAACCATGCTGGGGCCACCAATATCAATCTGTTCGATCAATTCATCAAACGTCGTCTCATCAGCCGCAGCCGCCTGCGCGAATGGATAAAGATTCACGACAACGATGTCGATGAGTTGAATCCCGGCTCCGTTTATGGCGTCTAAGTCATCCTGACGGCTGCGGCGAGCCAAAATGCCGCCGTGAACCATGGGATGTAACGTCTTTACGCGCCCATCCATCATTTCAGGAAATCCAGTCACCTCTGAAACACCAGTCACTTCGAGCCCAGCATCCGACAACACACGCGCCGTTCCTCCTGTGGATATAAGCTCTACACCTCGCGCAATCAATCCTTGCCCAAAGTCAACTAAACCTTTTTTATCTGAAACACTCAACAACGCACGCATGGTTCAAACAGCTCCTCCCAATCGCACAAACGTTCTCACCTAACAAGTGATTAAGTTTCGTATAGACCGTCAATCGTCCAAATTATTCGCTCACTTCAAAAGCCGTGTGTTCTACAAAACGCGGTCTGTCCGGTAGCTAGTCTCGAACGTTGAAGCTGGCCAGTAAAATCCACATCAACGGCAGCCAGAGTTCGCGAGCATAAGGCAGTGGTCGATCATCCACCAACACTTCGCATCCGGACACCCCATCAACAAGTTCATACAATTCCCGGAGCTTCACGGCATGGTCTGGATAGAAGCGGGCACGATGGCGAAGCTCTTCTCCATTGCCAACGCAACTGTATTCCGCAGCTGATTCAGCCAATCGGAGCGCCTGCTCGTAGTGATCGCCTTCAAAACATGGGAAACTGACAGTGATTGAAAACGCACGGTCCGTGCGTCCAAAGAGCACCTCGCTTATATCAGGGTCCAGCGCTGCGAGCTCCTCATCTGTCGGTAGTTCCGGCACATCGACATACGGCCAGAAACGGTCAAGAGGCGCACTCCCAGACGGCAAGGAGTCGAGCACACGTACGGGATTACTTGGATCGCGATTGTCGGCCATCGTTACACGCAACCTGATGGTATCCTGATCATCACACCTGCACTTAATTTTGAAATGACTCGAACCGCAAGAATTATCCCATCAATTGAACAGCTACGACAAAGACAAGCCATTCACAATCTGGAATTGCTCTACGGTCGAGAGTCAACGATAGAAGCACTACGTAGTGAAACATCTGAACTTCGTCAACAAATCATGCAAGCGACCATTGACATACCGGACGCCGAAACCGCTGCCACCTACATCATCGAACAAGTCACCAAACGACTAGAACAGACCCTTGTTCCGACTCTCTCTCCTGTGATTAATGGCACAGGAGTAATCATTCACACAAACCTGGGACGGGCACCGCTCGGCCAAACTACCGTAAAGCGCATCACACAATTAGTCGAGGGTTATAACAATCTCGAATATGACCTCGATACGGGCACAAGAAGTTCGCGCAGCGTACACACTTCGCTGCTCTTGAACCGATTGACTGGTGCTGAAGCTTCCGCCGTCGTCAACAACAACGCGGCAGCCATTTTGCTCGTTTTGACGGCCCTCGCACGAGGCCGAGAAGTGATTATCTCAAGAGGTGAAATGGTCGAGATCGGTGGTGGATTTCGAATTCCAGACGTGATGCGTCAATCCGGTGCCCATCTAAGAGAAATTGGAACCACAAACAAAACACGCGCATCGGACTATGCCTCAGCCATTAATGACCGAACCGCAATGATCCTTCGCGTGCATCCTTCGAACTTCACAATTGAAGGCTTTACGGAAAGACCACGACTGAAAGACCTCACCGCCATTGGTAACCGATTCGGCGTACCGGTAGTAGAGGACCTTGGTAGCGGATGCCTCAGTACGGCACCAGCCATCATGAGCGAACCAACTGTTGAAGAAAGCATCGACTCTGGAGTGAGTGTGTGCACCTTTAGCGGCGATAAATTACTTGGCGGACCGCAGGCGGGACTTATTGTCGGTAAGGCTGAGGCGTTGGAAACTATCCACAAACACCCGCTGATGCGTGCTTTACGTGTGGGAAAGCTGACACTTGCGGCTCTTGAAGCAACTCTATTCGAACACGCAACCTCACATGCCAAAACAGAGGTCCCAATCATCCGGATGATCGCATCAAAATTGCCAGAACTCCGAGAGAGAGCTTCCGCAATCGAGGATAGACTCTCGGACCTTCCTGGCCTCGAGATTGGCATCCGTACTAGCATCGCAAAAATAGGTGGTGGCAGCTCACCGCAAACCACGCTGGAAAGCTGT
Source organism: uncultured Vicinamibacteraceae bacterium (assembly GCA_964507425.1). Lineage (GTDB taxonomy): Bacteria > Acidobacteriota > Vicinamibacteria > Vicinamibacterales > UBA8438 > DTWD01. Next base: position 18,614 of record CAZDQD010000050.1, on the reverse strand, counting down.
GCGATCAACATGAACATTACAGGCCACACCGCTAGCGCTATCGATTACGCCTTGCGTCACAACACGCCCGCGGTCGTTGGACGCATCGAAGACGATCAACTATTACTTGACCTTCGGACTATCGCTCCGGAAGAAGACGGGCAACTCGTAGACGCGATTTCTACCGTTACAAAACATTTTCAATCAGCTAACAATGCGTCTACGTAAGACTAGGCTGGCAAATCGGACTTGGACTTTCGACGCGGACAAGCCGCGCAACTTAACGACTCCCCGTTGTCATCAAGGACGTCAGCGCCACCACACGATCCGCGAAGGCAGGGATATTTGAAGAAAAGACCGATCGCCATGATTAACATGACGCCAGCCATTGTCCCCACCGTAAGTAAGAAAACGGTCATCGTTCATTGTAGAACTGGCATGCACGAGTACGGAAACAAAAATGAGACATGTTTACAACTTTTCGGACATTGCATCACCAAACCATTCTTGGAGAGCCGGTGTCGAAAGTTCGCCAGCCTCACCTGCTGAATCGATGTGGGTAAATAGAACTGCCCACCCCTCGCGCCTAGCCAACTCGTAGCCATCATCTTGTCCCAAAACGGCAAGCGCGGTCGCTCTCGCGTCGGCTAACATACAACTATCAGCGAATACCGTTACGGAAAATAGTCGTTGAGACGCTGGGTGCCCCGTACGGGGATCAATCATGTGGGACACACGGTTGTTTTCCAGGTCAAAAAAATTTCGGTAATCTCCAGACGTCGCCATCGCACCAGTCGACAAAGCCACTACGCGCTGAACCCCCAAAACACCAACGGCTGGACGCTCAATAGCCACCCGCCAACTGTTGCCATGCTCGTTCAGACCAGATACCCGAAGTTCGCCACCGATCTCAACGACATAGTCGTTAATGCTTTGTTCCTCAAGCAGCAATGCGAGTGCATCTACTGCATACCCTTTCGCAATTCCCGACAGATCGACGACTAGTTCAGGCACGCGTTTTCGCAACGTAGAATTAACACGATCAACTTCAAGGTGCTGATACCCAACCTGTGTTGACAGAAGTTTAAGTGTTTCCTGACTCGGACTGTTCGACGGTTGACCAGCCGGCCCAAACCCCCACGCATCGACAAGCGGCCCAACTGTAATATCAAAAGCCCCAGCGCTGATTCGACTCACTTCGTTAGCTGCTTCGACAACATCAAGCACTTCTGGCGATATTTGGTAAGGCACTGTCATCAGCGACGAATTGAACCCGGACAGCTCAGAATGTGGATCGTAGTGAGACATAAGACCGCTAATTTGTTTCAGTCGACGATCAATAGCCTCGGTAAGCCCCCTTCTGTAAAGAACATCCTTGTCAACGACCATCAAAACCTTGAAGGTCGTTCCCATCGTTTCGCCTGTAACTGTGAGAATCTCAGGAACTTGCTGAACGCCAGTAAACGACGTGGATTCCAGACCGCAGGAAGCTGTCGCCATAATGGACGCTGCAATTAAAATTCGGAGCATCATGCACCCGAACTTAGCCGAAATCGTCGAAGAGGATGTTGTCACGCTCAACTCCAAGGCTGTCGAGCATATCCATACAGGCCTTCAACATCATCGGTGGCCCGCATAGGTAATATTCGACGTCCTCAGGGGCCGCGTGATCTTTGAGGTAATTGTCGTACAAAACTTGGTGAATAAAGCCAGTTTTACCGGTCCAAGCATCTTCGGGCAGTGGCTCGGACAACGCAAGATGCCATTCAAAATTACTATGCGCCGACTGTATCGCATCGAAGTCATCAATGTAAAAAGCCTCACGTAAACTCCGGGCCCCATACCAAAAACTAACCTTACGTTCGGTGCTTAATCGTCGAAATTGATCGAAAATGTGCGACCGCATCGGCGCCATTCCGGCACCACCGCCGATAAAAATCATCTCGGCCGGACTTTCCTTTGCAAAAAACTCGCCGAACGGCCCAGAGATGACCACGTCATCGCCTGGTTTGAGACTAAAAAGGTACGACGTCATTTTCCCTGGTGGCGTACCTTCGGGCGCACGAGGCGGAGGTGAGGCGATACGAACGTTAAGCATAATAACGCCCTTCTCTTCAGGGTAATTTGCCATCGAGTACGCACGGGTTACCGGTTCGTCAAGAACGGCCGTGTACCGCCACAAATCGAACTTGTCCCAATCCGAACGGTAGTCTTCATCAACGTCATAGGAACGGTAGTCATAAGAACCGGTCGGTGCTTCAATTTGTATGTAGCCCCCGGCACGAAAAGGCACATGTTCTCCTTCCGGCAATTCGAGAATGAGTTCTTTGATGAAGGTTGCTACATTGTTATTTGAACGCACCTTGCATGCCCATCGACTGACATCGAAAATGTCAGCCGGCACGTTAATCGCCATGTCTTGCTTAACCTTCACCTGGCAGGACAATCGCACACAATCACGCGCTTCGCCTCGACTGATGTGACTACGTTCCGTGGGTAATATCGCCCCACCACCCTCAGTGACCGTAACCTTACAAACACCACAACTGCCCTTACCGCCACATGCCGATGGAATAAAAATCTGATTCTCGGCGAGCGTCCCAAGCAAAGTGCCTCCGGCCGAGGTAAGCATCGCCTTATCAGGATCACCGTTGACCGTAATCGTAACGTCTCCGGTCGCTACGAGTTGCCGACGCGCCACCATTAGCAGCCCAACCAACGACACGATCACGAACGTAAACATGACAACACTCAGCAGAACAGTCATGACGATTAAAGTTGCACTCCAGCAAAAGCCATAAAGCCAATAGCCATCAATCCAACGAGGATAAACGTTAGGCCAAGGCCACGTAATCCGTCTGGTGGATTCGAATATCTGAGACGCTCGCGAATACCAGCAAGTGCCACAATCGCCAGCGCCCAACCAACCCCAGAACCGAGACCAAACACAGCACTTTCTGCGAGGGTATAACTTCGTTCGACCATGAAGAGTGAGGCACCGAGAATCGCGCAATTCACAGCTATCAGCGGCAGAAAAATACCCAACTTGGCGTGAAGGGGGGGCGCAAAGCGGTCAAGCGTCATTTCAACGATCTGGACCATGGCGGCAATCGTTCCGATGTATGACAGAAAACCGAGAAACGATAAATCTTGTTCTGCCAACGATGGATGAATCCAGGTTAATGCCCCTGGGCTCAACAAATAAACAAAGATAAGGTTGTTCATCGGCACGGTTATGCTTAACACAAAGATAACAGCGCCACCCAGACCAATAGCCGTGTTTACCTGCCTCGAAACTGCCAGAAACGAACACATCCCGAGAAAAAAGGCTAGCGCCATATTCTCAACGAAGATCGCCTTGACTGCCAGGCTGAGGTAATGCTCAAGCATTACTCGTGCTCCACTTGTCCAGGCTTCCAAACCCGCAGGATCCAGATCAGAAAACCAATAATAAAAAATGCGCCTGGTGACAGGACCATCAAACCATTCGGGGTATACCAGCCACCTTCCGCAACCAATGGCATTACGGGTACGCCAAAGAGTGAACCTGAACCAAATAGCTCTCTCACAAACGCCGTGAGCATCAGGACGGCACCATAACCCAGACCATTGCCAAATCCATCAATCAGACTTAGTCCAGGGGGGTTTTGCATCGCATAGGCTTCGGCACGCCCCATGATGATGCAGTTTGTAATGATCAGACCCACAAACACAGAAAGTTGCTTCGATATTTCGAACAAATACGCCTTCAGCACTTGATCAACGACTATTACCAAAGACGCAATGATCGTTAGCTGTGTGATGATACGGATGCTCGTAGGTATTTGATGACGCAAGGCACTCACAAAAAAATTCGAAGCCATCGTGACACAAATTACGGCAACACTCATGACAAGTGCGGTGTCCATTTTTGTGGTCACAGCCAATGCGGAACAAATACCCAAGACTTGGAGCGCAATCGGATTGTTATTAAACAGAGGATCCATTAACGCATCGTGACGTTTCGACATTAGTCACTCCCCCGTTGTCGCAACCCATTGATATAAGGCCCAAACCCTTGTTCGTCGAACCAGAATCGCAACATATTGGTTACGCCACGACTAGTCATCGTTGCACCGGCCAGACCATCAACGCGGTAAGGATCTTCCTCTGGCGTGCCAGCACGACCCCGTACCACCTCAATGGCCGGATTCCCATCTGGACTGAATACCTGACGCCCTGGCCAAAGATTCTTCCACCGCGGGTTGTCCACCTCGCCCCCGAGCCCCGGTGTCTCCCCGTGTTCGTAGTACGTTAGACCACGAATGGTCCCAAGGTCGGCATCAAGCGCAACAAATCCATACAGAATCCCCCACAGGCCTAGTCCGTGGACCGGAAGAACAACGAGATCAAGTTCCCCATCGCTTCCCAGCACCTCATACACAAGCGCTCGATTTGCGACCCGATTGAGGCCAGCGTTGTTCACCGGAGCAACGCGACTCTTTAGCGGATCACGTTCGTCCGCGCGAAAATCAAACGTAGCCGGATCAACATCCGTTGGTTCTCCGGTTTCAAGTTCAATCACAAACTGTTGAATCGGTGTAAACCTGACCTCAATCTCCTCCGGCGTGAGCGACTCGTCGGTCGCAGCTAACCCAGCGGCAACCAAAACGTTCCGCTGCACGTCAAGAGCTTGGTTGATTTCCTGACGCTCACGCAACGACACGTAGGATGACGACACCGCTATTGCACAGACAACACAAATAACAGCCGCAAAACTAAGATTGTAGAGAACGCTACCCTGCATAACGCGAACTCCGTCGTCGCACGTTGGCGCGAACCACAAAATAATCGATCAGCGGCGCAAACAAGTTCATAAACAAGATCGATAACATCATCCCCTCAGGGTAAGCTGGATTAACCACACGTATCAGCACGCAGAGCACACCAATTAAAAACCCATACACGTAATGCCCAACACCAACCGTCGGCGCGGTCACTGGTTCTGTGGCCATAAACACAGTCCCAAACGCCCAACCTCCTAACACGAAATGCCATGCCGGCGTCACTCCAAAGAATGGATTCGTCGCGGAACCAATTACATTTAAGGTTAATGCCATAACAACTGTACCAAGAACTACGCTCACCATAATGCGCCACGATCCAACCCCAGTCGCGATGAGCACAACAGCGCCAAAAAGACACGCCAACACGGACGTCTCTCCCATTGAACCCGGTACAAGACCAATAAACGCATCCCACCACTCGAAACTACTGGTCAAAACAGCGGCCCCACCTAATGTTGCAGTGGCCAGAGCAGTGGCGCCGCTAAGCGCATCAGTCGCTGTATCAGCAGCGATCCAGACTTGGTCGCCAGACATTTCTGCCGGATAGGCAAAGAAAATGAATGCTCTCGCTACGAGTGCCGGATTGAGTACATTCATCCCGGTTCCACCAAAAATCTCTTTCCCAACGACGACACCAAATGCCGTACCCAAAGCAACCTGCCACAACGGGATTGTCGCTGGGAGGACGAGTGGTATCAGCATCCCCGTAACGAGAAAACCCTCATTTATTTCATGCTTACGCACCAAACAAAAAACAGCCTCGCAAGCGCCACCTACCGCGAAGGTCACAAGCAATACGGGCAGATAGTACAGTCCGCCATGGACCAAGCACGCAAACAGGTCGTTCGGATCAAACGCAAGGCCGAGACTGACAAGTACCTGAGTCTGCCACGTATCCAGGGGCGCAGCACCAAGTGTAATCGCCAGATTAGCTTGATGCCCCGTGTTGTACAACGCCATGTATACACAACCTGCAAGCGCAACAACAACGGTCATCATCAGTCGCTTAAGGTCTAGCCCATCCCGAACGTGCGAGGCACCAGTGGTCACCTCTCCTGGGGTATAAAGAAAAGTGTCCTGCGCCTCCCAAAGCGGATACAGTTTTTCCAACTTACCGCCTGGCTTGAAGTGATGCGCCTGCTGGTCAAGCAAGCGACGCAAAAACCGCATTCCTTAACCTTCTTTCTCGATAGTATCCAGTACGCGACGCAGGTGAGGACCGAACTCGGTTTTCCCCGGATCCACAAATGTACACAGCGCCACGTCTTCCTCGTCCAATTCAAGACACCCCAGTTCTTCCGCTCGTTCAACGTCGTGCATTACCAATGCTCGAAGCATTGCCGTCGGCAGCAGATCCATTGGCATTACTCGCTCGTACATGCCAATTGGAACAATCGCGCGCCGCGAACCATTCGTCGATGTAGTGAGACCAAAGTGACGCCCCGGAAGAAGCATGGATGCAAACGTACGGACTGTAGAAAATTTGTTAAAGCCCGGAGCTAGCCAGCCCAAAAAATTTCGATCTCGCTCCTCGGCTAAAACGGACACTTGTTGGTGATAACGTCCGAGGTAGCCGGTTACTGCACCAGTCGCCTGACGACCAGACAAAACTGATCCGGAAATAACCCTGCAGTCTTGGGCTGAAGCAAGCTCGGCCTCATTCACCAGCGAGACTGTCTCGGCGCCAACCCGAGTCCGGAGTAATCGCGGCCGTTGTACCGGCGGTCCAGCGAGTGCAATGATTCGACTCACATCCAGTACGCCCGTTTCAAACAGTTTCCCAATTGCGACGACGTCCTGAATACCTAGATGCCAAACCACCTTGCCACGGGTTACTGGATCTAGCACGTGAATGTGTAGCCCAACTGTACCGGCAGGGTGAACGCCATCAAAAATCTCATGTCGAATTTGATCAGTCGTCGGCAACTCAATGCGCAACTTTGGGTCAGTGCAAAAAAAGACAGACCCTTCCGTAAGGCGCATCAATGCTGAGAGACCACGGTGCAACGACTCCTCCTGGCCGTCAAGAATCACAGACAGGTCCGGAGCAAGCGGATTCGTGTCAATCGCCGTGACAAAAATAGAATGTGGTACGGTCGACGGGTCCGCGACCCGACCGAACGGACGAGCTCGAAGCGCCGTCCACTGTCCAGATTCGATTAACAAGTCTCGAACTTCGTTCCGGGTTAAACCACTGGGGTGCCGGCCGGTATAAGTTCGAAAGGTTGTCACTTCAGGTTCCCGACCTTCACGTTCCGCGCGACTCTGTTCAATCACGACCGACTGCAACGAACGACGATCACCACGATGAATACCACTCACGGTACCGGCAGCAGGTGCCGTGAAACGTATTTCTGGCCTTGTTTTGTCATCAAACAACAGCTGTCCCCTGCCAACAGCATCTCCAACCGACACATGCATAGTTGGACGAAGCCCAACATAATCGGTAGCCATAAGGGCAACAAACCTCGGTACCCGTGCACTCTCCAACGTCACGGATGGCTCACCCGAAAGCGGTAACCTCAAACCCCGTTTTACGTTATGCAAGGACATTCGCTATTTCCAACAGCTAACAACTCAAACCGTGTGTCATCCGAAACCCAGACTGACTCTTCTTGAAAACAAACACGGGAAAACGTAAATGAGACCATGTCCGACACTTTGTGACAAAAGTATCAAGCTGTGCCGAAAAAAATGCCGGCGGAATCACCGACGGCCTTACCCCCCCCGTCCATTTGTGATCGTATTGCCGAGATCGCCGCAAGTCAATTGCAGCCATCGCCACAACACCTCTACACTGGACCCATTCAAATTCGAGATAGTGGCGGCTCGATGCCAACAAATTATTTGGTACCATGACTGCGTTCTGAAGTAGATGACGACTGACTCCAGACGCACACTTCGGCAAGCCGGCTCAAGGACATCACTCTGATGGCGACCAGAACAATTCTCGTCTGCGAAACCCAAGTACCATTTGTGTCGGGCGGCGCAGAGTCTCTTGTCCGCTCGTTGGTTTCAGAGTTGAAAACGCGCGGCTACGACGCCGACTTGGTAAGTGTCCCTTTTAAATGGTACCCAAAGCAGGAGATCCTCACGCACTCCGCTGCGTGGCGATTACTTGATCTAAGTGAGAGTAACGGTCGACCGGTGGACCTTATGATTGCGACAAAATTTCCGACGTACTTTGCTCGACACGAACGGAAAATAGCCTGGCTCGTCCATCAACACCGCGAAGCCTATGAGCTCGTAGGGACCGAATACAGTAATTTCGAACACTCGGAACTCGATGTTGGTGTTCGTGAGAATCTCGTAAAACTTGACAAACAGATGCTTGCCGAATGTCGTCAACGTTTTACGATCGCTCAAAACACAACAGAGCGGCTTCGCAAATACAACGGGCTCCCAGCCGATACACTCTATCCACCACCACGTCTCGCTGCTCAATTAAGGAAAGGGCCACAGCAGAATTATGTTCTTTCGGTGGGTCGTCTCGAATCAATCAAAAGGACAGACCTCTTAATCAGAGCGATGGCATTTGTAGACAAGAGTGTAAAACTCATCGTAGTGGGAGAAGGCACCCAGCGAGAAAATTTTGAGCGTGCGGCAGAGGACGCGGGCGTGGAAGATCGTGTCACTTTTACAGGACGCATCGACGACCACACATTGGTTAATCTTTACGCTGAAGCGCTAGCAGTTGCCTTCGTCCCCTATGACGAGGACTACGGACTAGTTACGCTCGAGGCCTTTCTTTCAAGCAAACCTGTTATAACAACAAGCGATTCCGGAGGGCCTCTCGAATTTATAGAACACGGTATTAACGGTTTGGTGTGTGAACCGAATGTAGCAGCCTTGGCAGCCGCCGTGAATGAGTTATCGGCAAAGAGAAGTTTCGCTGTAACTTTGGGTGACTCTGGATACGAGCGTGCATCAACTATTACGTGGGACACTGTCATTGAATCACTCGTACAGGAGTAATGTTCCCAAAGTGTCGAAATTAATTATCCAAATACCCTGCCTAAACGAAGCGTCAACACTACCGCAGACGCTTGCCGATCTACCCAAGGCCATTGCTGGAATCGAGACGATAGAAGTGCTTGTTGTGGACGATGGATCAACAGACGGGACCGCCGACGTCGCAAAAGAGCATGGTGTCCACCATGTAGTTCGGCTTAGGAACAACAAGGGTTTGGCCGCGGCATTCATGGTGGGAATTGACGCCTCGGTTCGACATGGCGCCGATTTCATCGTCAACACGGATGCCGACAATCAGTACGCGGGCGCCGACATTGGCAAACTAGTTCAACCACTCGTCGATGGCACTGCAGATATCGTCATTGGCGATCGCAATATTCGCACACTGCGTCACATGCCGATACTGAAACGCTGGTTACAGCAAATCGGCAGCTGGGTTGTCCGCCAAGTGTCTGGCACACGCGTACCAGACACAACAAGTGGGTTCCGAGCGTACACCCGTGAGGCGGCACTGCGACAGACGCTCGTTTCTGATTTTTCATACACACTTGAAACGATCATTCAAGCCGGCAAGAAACGCATGGCCATTACACATGTGCCAGTCACCACGAACGAACAAACAAGACCATCCCGGTTATTTGACAGTGTTTTTACTTACATCAAGAAATCAACGGCCACCATAGTTCGTATTTATGCCATGTATGAACCGCTTAAAGTTTTTAGCTTGGCAGGTCTTGGCACGTTTTCGGTTGGTTTCGCTATATCACTACGGTTCCTCTACTACTATCTCATTGGAGAAGGAAGTGGGCATCTACAGTCGATCATCTTGTCTGCAGTTCTGATGATTGTGGGGTTCCAAATCATACTTATTGGCCTAATGGCTGATGTGATTTCGGCAAACCGAAAACTCACTGAGGAATTGTTATACCGCGTACGATCGCTCGAACTACCCAAACGAGACAAGAGCGATCCCGATCTAGATAAGTTGGACCACAACACGGAGAAGGACCGTGTCTGATACGTCGAGGACGACTGTCGTCATCCCAGCATTTAATGAAGAAAGCGTGATCGGAACTGTCATACAGGAACTGCGAAATGTCGCCGACTGGCACGAGATACTTGTAGTCGACGACGGTTCAACGGATAAAACACTAGACGCGGCTCAACGGGCCGGCGCACGTACCATCCACCATCCCTATAACAAGGGCAATGGAGCTTCAGTGAAGAGTGGTATTAGAGCAGCACAAGGAGAATTTGTGCTTGTTTTTGATGGAGACGGGCAACATCTCGCTAGCGATGCAAAGCGGCTGCTCTCACGGTTGAGCAACTACGAACTCGTTATTGGCGCACGACCGGCAACCTCACAAGCAACAATTGGGCGACGCCTCGGAAACGCATTCCTGAACCGGCTCGCTAGTTACCTTACGTCAACAAACATTGAAGACCTAACCTCCGGTCTCAGAGCCGCTCGAGCGACACACTTTCGTGAATTTCTCCACCTGCTTCCGAATGGATTTTCGACTCCCACCACCACCACGCTTGCCTTTATAAAATCTGGCTATAGCATCTGCTTTGAACCGACAGAAGCTAGGCCAAGAACGGGAACATCGAAAATCAAATTCTTGCAGGATGGAATCAAGTTCGTTTTGATTGTGCTTCGAGTGGTCACCCTATACAGCCCGTTGCGAATTTTCGTTCCAATAAGCATAGGATTTCTATGTGGCGGTATCGGGTACGCTATATGGACGATCGCCTTCCAGTCTCATGTCACGAATACCTCAGTGTTACTGACCACGCTTGGTGTCTTCGTTTTTTTGTTTGGGCTGATCTCTGAACAAATTTCAACGCTTCGGATGGAACCGCGTCGAAAGAGTGAATGAGGTCGCCGTGTTTATTCAGCGAACGCTCGTCACGAACCAACACGGACTCTCTTAACTGTGAATAGTCAAGTGGTCGTCATGGTGACGACGTCGTATCCTCGATTTCCAGGTGACCTAACGGGGACATTTCTAGAACCAATCGCACACGGCGTTGCAAATCGAGGGCACACTGTTCATGTCGTTGCCCCGTGGCATCCTCTAATCCGAAGGCCTCCACAAGAAGGAAACGTTCATTTTCACTTTTACAAGTACGCGCCGATCAAATCGCTGAATGTATTCGGCTACGCCAGCTCGCTTAAAGCGGATACTTCCATGCGTCCCACCGCGTACATCGCAACACCCTTTGCGCTGACGGCAGCTAGTGTCACCACTCAGCGGATAGCCAAAACTTTCGGTGCGACCGTTATTCACGCACATTGGGTAATCCCGAACGGTTTTATCGCCTCGCTAGTTTCAGGAACACTTCCGCTTGTCGTTAGTCTCCACGGCTCAGATGTCTATGTAGCAGAACGACACAAGCTTGCCAGAACCGCTGCGCGGCACACATTTAGGCACGCCAACTGGGTAACCGCTTGCAGCGAAAACCTGCGAGCACGCGCTACCAAACTTGGTGCTAGCGAAAATCGGAGCGAAGTAGTTCCCTACGGTGTTGATGTTGACCGCTTCACACCGAATGATGCTGCTCGACGCAAACTGCGAGAGGCAAACGCCATACCTGATAGCGGAAAAGTAGTTCTCGCCGTCGGACGATTAGTTCGGAAAAAAGGCTTTGAATACCTCATCGACGCTATAGCAACTCTCCGATCGCAACATCCAAACATTCGCCTCGTGTTTGCGGGGAATGGAGACTTGGAACAGGAACTTCGGGAACGCGTGCGAATCTCTGACCTGGACAAACAAGCCGTCTGGCTTGGTGCCATTTCCCAAGATCACGTGGCTGATTGGTTGTCTGCTGCCGACATCATGGTTGTTCCCTCGGTGAAAGACGATTCTGGCAATATAGACGGTTTGCCAAATGTATTACTGGAAGGACTAGCCTCAACAACACCGGTTATCACCACTCCCACAGGTGGTATCAGTTCTGTGGCGCACGATGGGAAAAATGCACTGGTGGTTCCAGAAAGGAATTCCGCTCGCATCGCCGAAGCAATCAGCCTACTCTTCGAGGATCCATCTCTTGGATCCACATTAGGACAAAACGCACGAGAACACGTGCGCCTGCACCACAGCTGGACCAACGTAGCAGAACAATTTGAAGCGTCCTACCAGCAAGCTGCACTAGATATCAGCTAAAACGGTCATCAGAGCATTCCATAGATTGCTGCGACGGTAAGGCTCGTGCTACGGTGCGACGTCATGTTGCAGGCGGCGCTCATCATCAGCCTGATTGCTTACGTACCAGGTGCCGTTATCTTTCGCCTCCCCCTCGTAAATCGACGCAATCGCTCCTTATTGCCCGCAGAGGAACGACTGTTCTGGTCAATCACGCTAAGTGTGGCCTTTTCGTCGTGCGTTGCCCTATTACTCGCAACGCTGAGTGCGTATAGCATAGAACTCATTCTTTGGATCAACGGTTTAGCAAGTCTCGCTCTGATAGTTGCATCGAAATGCAACCTGCGTCTGGATACACAAACGCCACTGCTAACCAGGACGGCCCTAGCTCCCTCGATTTTGATTTTTATTTCTGTAGTGATGTTCTTTTTTGTTCCTCCCGCAGAGTACGTCATCGGCGGAAGAGATCCTGGCGTTTATATCAACGAAGGCATCCAAATCACCCAACGTGGTTCTCTCGTTAATACCGACAGTGTGATACGGCCGATTCCTCCCGACTTCAAAAATCTCTTTTTTCCAACCAGTCAGAACCCTGGCTACGATATGAACCTGGGATACGACAGCGTGCGTTTCATGGGATTCTTTATCGTAGACCCTGACGCGGGCACGGTCGTTGGACAGTTTCCACACCTGTACCCAGCTTGGGTCGCTATCGCATATGACACCCATGGTCTAACCGGAGCACGATATATCTCTGGCTTGTGGGCCATTTTTGGCGTCATTGCCGTCTATTTTGCAGGAGCAACCTTAATTGGAAGGCCTGCCGCCTTCGCTGGAGCCACGTTACTCGCTGTTCACGTTGCACAGGTGTGGTACGCACGCTACCCGAATTCGGAAGTAGTCATGCAGGCACTAACCTTTGCAGGTTTATTCGCTTACTTCCGGGCACACGTCGACGGCCAGCGGTTTTTCGCCCCACTGGCAGCTCTTCTAATTGGCTTAACCTTCGCCGCCCACTTCACTGGCGTCCTAGTAATCGCCGCAGTGATGGCTGCAACAATATGTGGTCGATGTGACCGGCAACCATTACTGCCAAGTTTCACAATCCCATTAGCGCTTGTTACGGCCGTAATTTCATCGTACTACCTAACAGTTCTTACGCCGTATATGGCTAGACCTCTCAGATTCTTCATGTTGCTGGAACCATTCCACATATTTCTGATCGTCCTTGCCGCAATTCTTACTCTTGTTACCGGGATTGCCATCAGACGGGAACGGGTTGCCAGTCGATTACGCACGTGGCTTCCTGTTTTGCTCACAACTGTCATGTGTGTGCTTGCCGTGTACGCAGTGTTTTTCCGCGAAGCGGGCGGGCATTTGGCGCAACATGACGCGGACGGTCTCCGCACGTATATGAACTTTTACGTATTGCCAGTTGGTCTAGCCGCAGCCTTGGTTGGTTGGATCATGGTATCGAAAGAGCGCTTCTGGCAAAGCTCCGCGCTACTGTTTGTGGCAGCGACATTTTCAATATTTATTTTCTATAAGGCTCGCGTGTTTCCGGAACACTTTTGGATGGCTCGTCGTTTTGTACCAGTCATTCTGCCAGCCTCTTTACTACTTATCGGTGCTGCAGCGTTTTTACAGCCATTCAAAAGAAAACGAACGTCATCGGCAGACCAGAGCATCACACTCCTGAGGAGACTACGTTTAGTCGTAGGTGCCGCACTGATCGTAATCATTGGGTGGCAGTATGTCGGCAACACGCTGCCTATCCTTCGGCATGTCGAGTTTGCCGGCCTGATACCAAAACTCGAAGAAATCGCCGATCGTTTTACATCAACCGACTTGTTATTGGTGGAATCGCGCGGCGCATCCGACATGCACGTACTTGCGACTCCTCTCGACTACATCTATGCCCGTAATACGCTTGTCTTCAATTCAACTAACCCCAATAAGGGCGTCTTTAGCTCATTTCTAGATTGGGCTCGTCTTCATTATGACCGGATATTCTTCATCGGAAGTGGCGGCACGGACTTGCTGTCGAGACGTGTGACAGTAAGACCAATAAGCGACGACCGGTTTCAAATTCCAGAATATGAAGCTGCACTCAATCAATACCCTACGGAAATACGTTCTAAAGAGTTCGACTACAGTATTTACGAGTTCGTTGAGGAACCGACACCACCAGGTGCTTTTGATCTAGACGTGGGAACCAATGATGACCTGTATGTACGTCGTATCCATGCAAAACAACGCGACCTTAACAACGTTTCATACCGATGGACTCGAGATCGCTCCTACGTGTCCATTCTTGGTACAACACCAGATGCACGAACATTAACACTACGTATGAGTAGTGGTGGTCGACCACCAGAAGACACCCTCGTCACTGTACGATTGACGCTCAACGAATATGACCTTGGTGAGTTCTCAGTCGGAAATGGCTTTGAAAACTATACGGTCACCATGACCGAACATCTAGCAGAAACAATCGCTCTCGAGGACGAGGCCTCTATACTTCAAATCGAAAGCAGTCCTTGGATCCCAAGCCAAATACTTGGCGTTTCCGATGACCGCGACCTCGGCGTGATGCTAGACCGAGTTGAAGTTCGCTAAACCCGAAATATGTGTGGGCTGACTCAGTGTTCAATTATTTAAAGATTCCCGATCGTCGAGAGCGATGGCTGGTCGGCTCGCTTGACCTCGCCCTTAAACCCATTGCCGGCATCAGACGGATACGCGAAATTCCACGACAAAATGTACCTCCATCACGCATTCTCCTTTTAAGACTAGAAAGAATCGGTGACATGCTGATGACCGTACAAGCTATTCAATCCATTAGGAGAAGGGCACCCGAGGCCCATCTCCGGCTAGTCGTGGGCAGTTGGAATGCGAATCTTGCTGAGATGGTGTCTGAGGTCGATCGCGTGGACACAGTGGATGCTCCATGGTTATCCAGGGAAGGAACCTGTTCTTCGCTTCGGGACATTGCACAAACCACCTTGGGCTGGTCCCGAGAGAAATTTGACCTCGGTATCAACTTTGAACCTGACATACGAACTAACGGGCTACTTGCAACTAGTGGTGCCACCAGACGCGTCGGATGGACAACTGGTGGCGGCGGGGCATTTCTGACTGACGCATTACACTATGACTCAAACAGCCACGTAACACTTAATGCTCAACGTTTAGTAGACCATGCGTTACCAGCAGAGTCAGCGAGTTCCATTGCCGCCAAACAAAAACCACTCACACTTCCAGCAAGTGCTAAAAGCTTTGCGGCACTGCACTTGGCTGAACATGCACGAACCGGTCCACTCGTCGGGATTAACCCTGGCTGTGGGCGCAGTATCAAACAATGGCCGACCGAACGATTCGCACAGCTAGCAGCATCCGTTTCACGCCTTGAAAAAGCAACTATTGTGTTGTTAGGCGCAGAACATGAGCGTCCCCTCACAGAAGCGATAAAACGATCAATGCCTGCGGGAGCGAACGTTGTGGACATGGTAGGAACCTCCCTAATAGAACTTTCGGGAGTACTCCAACGCATATCAGTGTTGGTCACTGGTGACACCGGACCAATGCACTTAGCTGCTGCAGTTGGCACGCCTACCGTTGCACTTTTTGGTCCGTCAGATCCGAAACGCTACGCGCCGCTGCACCGGAACACTCGCGTTATCCACACCAATTTATGGTGTCGCCCGTGCGGGCTCATCCGACGGCCGCCGGCTCGATGCCAAAACCGTACCCCAGACTGTATCGAAGGCATTACTGTCGAACGTGTTCTGGAGGAAACGAGAATCCTCCTGAACGGTCAACCGTAGACAAGCACATCTTCGTATAGGTCAATCCAACGACCCGCAATCACATCCCAAGAAAACTCGCGTTCAACCAGTTGCCGTCCAGCTCGTCCCATATCTGGAAGCTTCGGCAGATTACTAAAGGCACGCATCACTGCGTTAGCTAATCCCGACACATCACCAGGCTCAACCAACCAACCAGTTACACCTGGTAAGACCTTGTCCGGCAAACCACCAGCACGTGTTGCGACCACCGCGCATCCGTGTGCCATCGCCTCAAGCGTCACCAGCGAACTTCCTTCATATAGCGTGGGATGCGCGAATACTGTGGCCGTTTTGTACCAAGCGTGTAGCTCGCTGTCATTCACGCTACCGGCAAAACTGACATGATTCATGAGCCCGAGTTTCTGCACCAATCGACGCAACTGTGGCCCGAAAGGCCCATCACCAACTACGACCCATCGCCACTCAAGATTCGGACGAGCCAAGGCCACACGAGCAAGCGAGGCTGCGAGTATATGGAACCCTTTGTTCTCCTCCAACCTTCCAACACTCAAAATAACCGAGCTCCGTCCTACACCGCGACGCTCTCGGATGGCATGGTTATCGTCGCATTGAAGCGTATCAATACGTTCCAGATCTACTCCGTTCGGGAGAACACGGACAGTGCTCTCGTCGACATCTAGATGGTCAAGAATTGGTTGACGCAAGATACGGTCAGTGGCAATTACACGGTCGGCGGCCTTCGCACAGGCAATTACCGACCTTTGAAGTGGCCAGTACCCCCATTGCTTCAGTCGAGATGGAGTGCGGCCGGTTGCACCAAATTCCTCAAGTCCCTGAGGATTGAAGATGAGCGGTACAGTTCCTATCCGGTCTCGCAAACGGGCACGAGCGTAACCAAGCACACTCGCACCGTTACCGTGAACAAGTGATACACGCCCTCGCCGCACTAACCGAGAAACCACCTGTCCCGCACGCCACCCAAAAAGCGGGTAAGCCGTACTGCGATCAAGCACGGTCGTACCTCGACGACCCGCAAAAGGAAACGTCCGGTAGGAAACAAAGTGCGCAGTTAAACCGTCACGGCTAAGCCAATCACGAACCTCGGTCGTAGACCCATTTGTTGGATATTGCGTTACAAGATCAATTCGGACACCCGACTTGAGCAGGTACCGAATCAGGTCATCAGCATATCTTTCCAACCCGCCAACACCGTGCAACGGTGATACCGCCCGAATTGGCAGTGCTATACCAACTGTCGATGTCATTGTCGCCGTCGCTCGGTAATGTGACTGAATGCCTCAGCGAGCTGTTCACAGTGTTTAGTCCAACTAAACAGTCTTGTAACTCGGTCACGACCCGCCGCTCCAAGCCGTCGGCGGACACCCTGATCACGGAGCTGAACAATGGCGTCAGCCAGCCCATCCGTATCGTTTGGATCGTAGGAAACTCCTTCCTCACCATCTCTATAGATACGACGCAAACGAGGAATGTCTGGCGTGACCACAGGTAAACCAGCGGCCATATACTCAAAAATCTTCAAAGGCGACCAATAAAAAGTTAAGGACAATGGCGGGTGGGCGAGAATGTCAAAGGGAGCAATCCCGATGTCCGCAGCAACCAGATAACTCGGTATTTGATCGTGTGGTACGCGGCCGAAAAACGTAACCCGTTCGAGCCCCTCAGCTTCCTGTTGTGTGCGGCGACGTTCAGGGCCATCTCCAATAAAAACGGCAGCAACATCGTCATACCCACGCTCTCGAAGTTTCCGCACAGCACGTACGAGATGTACGGCACCATGCCAAGCACGAAAAGCTCCAACGAACACGACCACAAGGTCATCGTTTCGACGAACATAGGGCGCCGTCCCAACAATGGACGGCGAAAAGTTGGTAGTATCCGCTCCCCACTCGATTTCGAGGACACGCCCAGGAGAAATCCACTGGGGAAGCACTTCAGCTGTGGGTGTCACAATCAAGTCCGAGACTTGACATTGCCACTCCCTCCACCGTCTCAATGGCTCGACAACTAACATGCGATCCAGAATGCGTTTCGGCGATCGTGGGTAATCCACCACCGGAGCATTTACCTCAAGAGCCAGTGCTGCGCCCGTCGCCTGAGCCGCGAGCACCCCTTCACCGCCAAAATTGTAATACCGTTCGACCACCACATCCGGCTTGATCGCACGAGCCAGACGCTTGACAGCTGGTGCACAAAATAGCCGAAGTCGAGATGAACCCAATGGAGCACCGACTCCATACCAGTGCACGGCCCCAGATGGAAATTTCCCGTGGCCGGGCGCCGCGACCACGTGGACATCATGACCGAGATTAGCAAGGCCAGTAGCCACGTGGCTGACATGAGCAGCACCACCATCAAAACCTGGAACCCGTTGGTCAGTTGCAACGTACAAAATACGCACGATCGTCCAAAGGTAGGATTATTTGCCCTCTAAGAACCCTAACGAGATTGACTGTACCGCTGGGGTTCCTGATAAAACGTCGACCGGTCAAATAAGTAACGATACACAAGCCTCGGTAGCATCTGAGGAATGACCGAAAAACTTGTGTACGCATTACGTCCTAATTCGAGTCTCTGTCGATCCATCATCCCCGCGCCAAATTGCGCCATGAGCCCTACATTCCACCACACACAAAGCACAACCGCAGTCCCCACCGCCCACCGGTACCAACGTTCGTGCATCACCTTGAAAACAAATGCTAGCCCTATGGTCAAGAGCACACTAGTCCCAACAAACCGTCGCTGACCAAACGACCCTGCACCCATCCAACTTTCAAGACTCCCACAAACGTACACTTGTGAGGCAAACATCAACAACAGGCAAAAGCCAATGCGTTGATTTTGGGACCAATCCTGAA
>CAZDQD010000049.1:0-4382 GCA_964507425.1 uncultured Vicinamibacteraceae bacterium | reverse complement strand
GAAGGACCGCAGGGAGGTCCAGGGATGCGTGAGATGCTCGGGGTGACGGGTGCGATTGTTGGTGCGGGTCTGGGTGAATCAGTGGCGTTACTGACGGATGGACGGTTTTCTGGAGCGACGCGTGGAATGATGGCCGGTCATGTGGCGCCTGAGGCGGCGAAAGGGGGGCCCATTGCTATTGTGCGTGATGGTGACACCATTTTATTTGATGAAAAAAACCGGAGACTGGAGATTGAAGTCGATGCAGAGGAGATCACATCGAGACTTACCGAGTGGACTCCCCCGGAGCCGAAATTCCGTCGCGGTGTTATGGCGAAATATGCACGACTTGTGTCATCGGCGGCTCAGGGAGCTGTCACGAATTAAGAGCTGCGACTATTAGTCGAGGAAACGTTATGGCGAAGATACGGACTGGAGCACAAATCATTTGGGAGGCATTGGTACGGGAAGGCGTGAATACGGTCTTCGGGTATCCAGGCGGCGCTATTCTTCCGGCGTACGACGCGATGCTCGATTACCCAGTTCGTCACGTACTGGTTCGGCATGAGCAGGGTGCGACGCACATGGCGGATGGATACGCTCGTGCGAGTGGCGAGGTAGGTGTTGCGATAGCGACATCAGGTCCCGGTGCGACGAATATGGTGACAGGAATAGCGACGGCAATGCTCGATTCCTCACCAGTGCTGTGTATTACTGGTCAGGTTGGGAGCAAGTTGATTGGTTCCGATGCGTTTCAAGAAACTGACGTAACCGGTGTGACGCTACCTATCACGAAACATAACTACTTGGTTTCGGATGTTAACGAAATCGCGTCGACAATACATGAAGCGATGTATGTCGCCCGTTCTGGTCGACCCGGGCCGGTGTTAGTTGACATCACGAAAGACGCGCAACAGTCGTCAACCGAGTTACAGTGGGATCCGAGTGACGTTAAATTGCCTGGTTACGCACCAGACCTGCGCGTGTCAGACGACGAGTATCGCCGGGCTTCGGATCTTATTAACAGCTCTAAGCGTCCTGTGATTTTTGCTGGTCATGGGGTGATGTTGTCTGGCGCGATGCGTCAAGTTTTGGATCTTGCCGAGAAGGCCAACATTCCCATAGCGATGACCCTACTCGGTATTGGTGGGGTGCCAGCACAGCATCCACTCAATATGGGCATGATGGGAATGCATGGCGAAGCGTGGGTTAACGCAGCCATCCAAGAAGCAGATCTACTGTTGGCGTTGGGCATGCGTTTTGATGATCGCGTGACCGGGAACCTGAAGACTTATGCGCCAAACGCAAGAAAAATTCACATCGACATCGATCCAGCCGAGTTTAATAAGAACGTAAAGGTTGATGTGCCACTGGCAGGAGACTTGGCGACCGTTCTCGATGGCCTAACGCCACTCGTTGAATCTGGAGATCGGGCAGGATGGCACGACACGATCAATGACATGAAAGGGGATGTGGCAGTACGTGACATCCAGAATTTGCCAGATAGTGGTCATTTGTACGCGGCTCATGTGATCCACGATATTTGGCGGATGACTGATGGTAAGGCGATTGTCGTGACCGATGTGGGGCAACATCAGATGTGGGAGGCTCAGTATTACCACCACAATGATCCTCGAACCCTGATCACATCTGGTGGACTTGGCACTATGGGCTTTGCGTTGCCAGCGGCGATCGGTGCGAAATTGGCACGTCCTGATGCGGAGGTTTGGGTAGTTGCAGGTGACGGTGGGTTTCAGATGACGATGGCTGAGTTGGCGACGATCGCACAGGAAAAGATTAAGGTCAACGTGGCCGTTATCAATAACGGATATCTCGGAATGGTGCGGCAGTGGCAGGAGTTCTTTTATGAACGACGTTATGCGGCAACTCCTTTGCTGAGTCCTGATTTTGCAAAGTTGGCAGAATGTTTTGGCTTGAGTGGGGCAACCGTGAAAACGCGTCCTGAAGTTGAACCCACGATTGCTCGTGCTCGTGACGACGAACGAACGGTGGTTATTGACTTTCAAGTTGAGCAAGAGGATACGGTCTATCCGATGGTTCCGGCCGGTGCTGACTTGCACGAAATGATTCGTCGGCCGAGCCTCGCGCCGATCGTAGAAACTGCTGATGATGAGTAAACGAGAGCGCCATACATTCGTTGTCTATGTTGAGGACAAACCTGGTGTGTTGAATCGCGTGGCGTCGCTGTTTCGGCGTCGAGCGTTCAACATCGAGTCGTTGACTGTTGGGCAATGCGAAGAGACGCCGAGTGAATCGCGAATGACCATTGTGGTCGAAACTGATTCAATAGGGGCGCGCCGGCTTGAGGCTAACCTGTACAAGTTGGTGAACGTCGTTCGCGTGCACGACATTACAGATGTACCTGCGATCTATCGTGAATTGGCGATGGTAAA
The DNA here is from genome assembly GCA_964507425.1 of uncultured Vicinamibacteraceae bacterium. GTDB lineage: Bacteria > Acidobacteriota > Vicinamibacteria > Vicinamibacterales > UBA8438 > DTWD01. Next base: position 1,989 of record CAZDQD010000049.1, on the reverse strand, counting down.
AGTGTCGACCACCACGGATACACGCACGCACATTATGCAGTTAGTAGATGTGTTTCGTGCACGAGTCGTTGACGTTGCACCGGAATCGCTCGTTATCGAGACGACTGGAACGGAAGACAAAATAGAGGGTTTGTTGGAAGTGCTTGCGCCCTATGGCATTCTAGAGCTTGTCCGGACTGGGCGTGTCGGGATGGTCCGTGGGAAACGGAGTACCGTGGTTGATCCTGCTGATCTGTCGTCTGAGTTGCGTGACGATGACGATGAGGCGGACGACGATCCGAACGTGTCATATTCTGTGTAGTTTGATCTTTAATGGTGAACAACAATAAGTTGGTGTGGTGCGCGCCTTGCGCGTGGATTTTCTTTAAAGGATGAGGACTCGATTCAGATGGCAACGATTTACTATGACAACTCGGCAGATCTTGGACTAATTCAAAGTAAAAAAGTGGCCGTGTTTGGCTACGGTTCGCAAGGGCACGCGCACGCCTTAAACCTAAAGGAAAGTGGGGTGCAAGTTCAGGTAGCACTTCACGCCGGAAGTAAATCACGAGCGCGCGCTGAATCCGAAGGGTTGACCGTTTCTACGGGCAGTGAGGCGGCTGCTTGGGCGGATGTCATCATGGTTTTGACTCCAGATACAACGCAGGCTGGCATTTATGCGGAACACATTTCGCCACATCTAAGTAGCGGAAAAATGCTGATGTTTGCGCACGGCTTTAATATTCGGTTTAAGACCATTCAACCGCCGGCCGATGTTGATGTCACGTTGATTGCTCCCAAGGCACCAGGACATCGTGTGCGGGAGGTGTTTATGGAAGGTGGCGGGACGCCTGCGCTTATTGCGGTTGAGCAGGATGCCACCGGGGGGGCGCACGCATTGGCGCTCTCCTACGCAAAAGCGCTTGGTCTCACACGGGCAGGTGTTATTGAAACGACTTTTGCTGAAGAAACGGAAACGGACCTGTTCGGTGAACAATCAGTGCTGTGCGGAGGTGTGAGTGAGTTGGTAAAGGCTGGATTCGATACGTTAGTAAAGGCTGGATACCAGCCTGAAATCGCGTATTTTGAATGTATGCACGAACTGAAACTCATTGTTGATTTGTTTTACCGTGGAGGTCTGAATTACATGCGGTACTCAGTTAGCGATACCGCGGAGCATGGCGATTACACCGGTGGTCCCCGTGTCGTGACTGATGAAACGCGTAAGGCCATGGAAGAAATCCTTAAAGAGATTCAGGATGGCACCTACGCAAATAAATGGATTAACGAAGATAAGGCGGGGCGGCCTTCGTTTATGGCGCAGCGCAAGAAAGAACAGGCGCATCAGATTGAGGAAGTCGGTGCCAAACTACGCGGCATGATGCCGTTCTTAGACGCTGTCACGTTAAAAGAGTCATTAGACTAGGCGCGGATTTTTCGGTTTGTGCTCATGGTCATGACTTTGCGGCAACTGGTTGGCGGATCCAGCAGTTGATTCTGTCGGAGACCGAGTCGTATACAGAGCCGTAAGAAGCGAGGCTTCTCTGTGAACTGGGTTGAGCGAGTGACCTCAGTGCAGGAACGTATGTTCATTGGTCATGGAGAGACAGAAATTTACCTGCTTTGCTACGAAACTCTTCTGTCCACTCGTGACCTCCCGAAAAAGTCAGAGATTGTACGGATACGTTAATGGACTGCAAGAACTCGAAGTCTTGGTTTAGCTTGTCGGAGGTGTACCAGTCGTCTTTGTCCCCTCTACCTACAAGTACTGCGGGCCAATCTAGGTGGGCTTTAACTTTTAGCTCTGGCGGGATGTCACCGGCGAGTGCCATGATTGCTTGAGCCTTGTGATGGCCGCAGGTCGCGGCTCGGTAGGCCATCGCGACTCCCTGAGAGAAACCACAGAATATGAGTGTGCCGTTTGTTTGGTGTGATGCCTTAACCGTGTCGAGGACCGTATTCACGTACTGGAGGTTGTCGGCGATAGCAAGATCGCGGTTCTGACGCGTC
>CAZDQD010000048.1:0-8458 GCA_964507425.1 uncultured Vicinamibacteraceae bacterium | reverse complement strand
GGTGTGCGCCACACTTCGTCTCCGGTCCGTTTGTCGAGGGCTGCGATCCAAGACTCTTGCTCGTTGTCGTACAGGACGATGAGAAGTTCATTTTCAAGGATTGGCGAAGAGGCCGATCCCCAGTCAGACCTTGTTTGTTTGAAGGGAATCGAACGAGTCCAAACCTCGGTTCCGTCCATATCAAATGCGTAGATTCCGAGGTCACCGAAACGCACATAGACCAGGTCTCCGTCTGTCGTAGGGGTCTCCGATGCGTACGTGTTTTTCTGATGCCGAGGGAAATCTGGGACATCGGACTTGACCGATCGCATCCATAAGATTTCCCCCGTCTCAAGGTCGAGACAGTAGACCCGCCAGTCATGTCGTGCCTGCGGTGGTTCACTTCGGCCACGGGGTGCGTAAAGACCTGGTTTAGGTTTTTCGAAATCACCCTCTGACGTTACCGTTGTGACGAAGACGCGAGAACCCCACACAATTGGGCTTGACCAACCGAGCTCTGGTATGTCGGTTACCCACTCCACGTTTTCAGTCTGACTCCAGCTCTCGGGCAAGTCCGGGTGATCGGCGACGGCCGCGTTCATCGTGGGGCCGCGAAATTGGGTCCAGTTGTCATTTTCGGAGGCCGTGCTAGCTAGAACACCTCCAAGGGTCAGAAGAAGAAAGGTCAGTGTTGCCAAACTCTTCGATGACATAGTTGCTCCAGTCAGTGTGGATATGTGTGCCACGGTGCGGTCTCGTTTGTTTTTAGACAGAGTCATGGTCGTTTTCCATAGGTTAGAACTCGCCCCTGCCATTCTCCAGGCTCAAATCGGTAGTGGGAAAGCCACCATTGACTAAACCAAAGGTGGAAAATCAAGATAATAACGACGATTGGATAAAGTTGCCACCGTTTAAGCGTGCCAACCAGTGCGAACCCAGCCCCAGTAGTAGACTGTACGAATGACTGCGAATTTGATTGTTCTAGATGACGCGGACGCATTAGAACGTGCGGTTCTCGCTTCGGAGGAACGTCTTGTGCTTCTATTCAAACACAGCGTAACTTGCGGAACTAGTGCGCAAGCTTATGATGAACTTGTGGCATATCTCAATGAATGGGAATCGGATGCGATGTTTGCCGTTGTTACTGTGCAAACACATCGGGATATTTCAGATGATATCGCCACGCGATTAAATGTGCGGCATGAAACGCCACAAGTTCTTTTACTTCAAGGGGGGCGCGTGGTTTGGGATGCGTCGCATTTTCATGTGACCGCTCAGACCATCAATGAGGCGATCAAGCAGTACGAAAATGGATAGTGATGCCGTCCTCACGAATCGCGCATGTCGAGCGGCCCTATTCTAGGCGCAGCATGACAATGTCCAAGTTTACCGTTGTGTGTGGTGAAGAGCTGGCTGAAAAGAGTGGGAGCGAATTATGAAGATTAATTTTGAACCTGATGGATTCCAGTTCTCGTTCGCCCTGGGAACAGTCTGTGGTGCTGTTGTTTTGTTCTTGTGCTGGTCGAATTTAACCTTGGCGCAAGATCTTGGAACCTGGCGGGTTCTTCCGGATATGCCAGTCGGAAAATGGGAACCAGGGGTGGTCGTGTTGGATCAGAAGATCTACATATTTGGCGGCTATACGGTGGGTGTGGTGTCTAGCAAACGCTCAGAGGTGTTCGATCCGTCCGACAACAGCTGGACGCTGATTCAAGAACTGCCAAGTGCGATCACCCACATGAACATGGTGTTGGATGGTCGAACCGTATGGTTTGCCGGTGGTTTTAAGGATGGTTACAAGGGGCACGCCATTGCTGAAGTGTGGCGCTACGATGTTGACCTCGACCGCTATACGGCCGGTCCACTACTTCCAGAGCCTCGCGCAGGGGGAGGGTTAGCTTTGGTCGACGGCGAGTTGCATTATTTTGGTGGACTCATGGCCGACCGGGACACTGATTCCGGTGATCATTGGGTGCTTGATCTGGAAGATTGGTCAAATGGTTCGGCGAGCTGGGTGGCCGCGGCGCCTATGCCATCGCCCCGTAATCAGTTTTCAACGGTGGTGTTTGATGGAAAAATATACGCCATTGGCGGCCAGTTTCACCATGACAGCATGCAGCTGGACCAACCGCGTACGGACATCTACGATCCCGTAACGCAGGTGTGGAGTCGAGGCCCTGATCTGCCAAAAGGTCATTCGCACGCGGAAGGGGCAACGTTTGTGCATGACGGGAAGATCTACATGGTCGGCGGACACACGACACCAGTTGGTGGCATGAAATCCCAAGACCCCGACATTTTGAGGCTTTCGAATGAGGATTCCTGGCTGAAAGTTGGTGAACTCCCGGGTCCGCTCTCATCACCGGCTGCGGCCATTATTGGAGACCGGTTGTATGTGGCTGGTGGAGCGGCGGGTGGTAGCGTGGTGCAGTCTCAGATGTGGGCGAGTCCGGCACCATAATGATTTAGATGACAGTGCAGGGACGTGCGACTGCGAGATGATTGTGTCAACTGGATGATTCGGCGGTTTTGTAGCCTGATATAGCAGCCGGCTTTGAAAATATTTCAGAGCGTTATGCAAACGATGCCGCCAAGAGAAGACTGTAGGAGGAGTGAGAATCCAATGTATACAAACCGAATATCGAGAAATTATCGAACTGGCCGGGTACACCCCGTTACCGTCGCATTAGCCGCAGTGGCTGTCGGTGCGGCTCTCTCGTTTTTTAGTTCAGGCAGGTTAGGCGCCATCGGTGCGCCGCAGGATCTTTCTTCTTCTGGTGATTTTTCTTCAGTTGAAATTCGAACGACACAGCTAAGTGAGACGGTTCATTTTCTTGTGCTCGATCCAGCGTTAGGGGGGAACATGCTCGTTTCAACTGGCGAGGATGGGATCTTTCTGGTCGACACAGATTTCATGCAACTTTCCGAAAAGATAAAGGCGGCCATCGCGCAGATTCAGCCCGGCAAAATAGATTTCATGGTGAACAGTCACTATCACTACGACCATGCCGGAGGGAACGCGGCGTTTGGTGTTGAGTCAGTTATTGTTGCCCACGAAAGTATTCGCAAACGTCTGATGGAAGGACGTGAGGCAGGATCGAACTTCCGTACAACACCGACGCCAGGTGAGGCTCTTCCCGTTGTGACTTTTGAGGAGAGTGTTACGTTTCATTGTAATGGGGAGAAAATTGACGTCATTCACACGTCGAATCCATCGCATACTGACGGTGACACGGTGATCTTTTTCAGGAACACCAACGCGATCCACACTGGAGATCAGTATGTGAATCTTAATGGGTTTCCGTATATCGACCGCGATGTGGGTGGGAGTGCACTCGGGTTACGAGACAACATTGCGGAAATTCTCGGGATGATCGATGACGAAACAAAGGTGATTCCAGGTCACGGGCCGATCGCGACGAAAACTGAACTTCAGTTCTATCATGACCAAGTGGCCGAATCGATTCAGTTTGTGGAAGACGCACGAAATGCTGGTAGGACGCTTGATGAGATTCAAAGCGCTGGTTTGCCAGTTGAATTTGAGAATTACACGGGGTTTCAGACGGAGTCCGCGTGGATTCAATACGTGTATGCAAGTCTCGAAGATGCTGCGTAAGTTTTGGTTGTGTGCGATGGTGGCTGAAATGGGTGGATGACTGCGAAGAATGGCGGTCCTGCCGCCCCACGGTTGCCCATGGTGCCGTTCCAGAACGTCTTATTGTTAGTCCTCAAAAATATTGATCAGTGCGTAAGTGACTGATGTGCCATCGGGAACTTGCACCTGATGCCAAGACCGGGCAGGGACATGAAGAATGTCGCCAGGGCTAAAGGAAAATCGTTGCGCGCCGGCTAATTCAGGGCGTTGGTCCTCGTTGGGTAGACCGTCCACCCAATTTATCCGGCTACCACCAAGGAGTGCGGTGCCTGAGCCGTCCAAAATAACGTAGATGTCCCACTTCGTTTCGTGAATCTCGGGTTGCGTGTAGCCAGACCGGTGGATGATCTGTACAGTGTGCCGACGGTGGCTGGCTTCGGGTAGAGCATTCAGGACAGCGAATGGTGTGCCGAAGATACCGGGGCCTTCGCGTAGTTCGGATTCGAGAGTGTTCTTGAATTCACTGAACGCGTCATCGTCCCATTGGATGAACTCAGACGGTCGTGGTTCGTTTGTCACCTCACCGAAAGGGTCTTGGGCAAATGCGTGTCCTAGGCCGAGACCGACGAAGAGTGTCATAAGCAGTAAAGGTCGCATTAGAGTGGCTCCTAGCTCAGCAGGATTAGAAGTGTATGCGGATTAGTTAGTGCAAGCGCTGATTCTAGTGGGTTGGCTGGAAGGATTTGTAGTGTAATACGTGGTCAGAACACGACAATCGGCAAAAATTTCAAGCAGTTGGACGTTACTAGGCATTTTTGTCAAAGAGAACTATTGCGCGAGACGGAGGATGGTACGCGGTTCGCGAAGGTGTTTCGAGAGGTGTCAATGGCGAGTTCGGCGAAGCGGAAAATCGAAGTTCAGACGGTAACAGCGCGTGAAACGATGGAAACGCACGCGATTGAATTGCCAGAGTATGACCGGGCGCGCCTTGATGATGTCGCGTTCATGACAGCGATGAATTTGTGTCTGATGGACAACTATGCGCAGACAGGTCATTTCGGAGGGCCGCTAGCCTATACGCCGTACAACGTCGCGTGCCATCTCGCTGGTCCTGATTTTGGTGGATTGCGTTACGACCTGCGTGATCCGAAATTCGCATACGCCGATAAATTCATGCTGGCGGGCGGGCATTGTATCCCGACCTGCTACTCGTTGTGGATGGTTATGTATGAGGCCCTACGACGGCAACACCAAGAGACAGGGGAAGACGCTTTTGCAGTTGACCAATCGATCGCAATGTTGCCCATTGATGCCTTGGGGTTTCGCCGCGGCGCCGGTGCGCTGCGGTCACTTTTGGCCGACAACGGATTGACCGACAATCCACTGTTTGTCGATGCAAAGAACAGAGGGATCCGTGCGCTGTCTGGTCACGCGGAATCTATTGATGGCACGAACGATGTTAACGGTGGGCCATCGGGAATCGGGATCGCTACCGCAGCGGGGAAGGCTGTATTTTGGAACTATCTCGGTGCGCCTGAAGAGTTGAAAGTTGTCGCGATAGAAGGCGAGTTCGCGCTGACGGAGGGGCATGCGCAAGAACTTAAGAATATAGCCGTTGCGCAACAGGTAGGAAAACGGTTACGAGTTCTTCTGTCAGACAACAACGCTGGCATAGACGACACGCTCATCGGTGGGGTGATAAAACCAAAATATTCGGATTATAGAATCGCGCAGCAATGGGTTTCATGGGGCTGGAATGTATTCTCGATTGAAGATGGCAATGATTTTGACCAGATACTTGCGGCCTTTAAAGCGATGGAGGAATGGCCGAACGAAGATCGACGCCCGATGATCTTGATAGGACCGACGACAAAAGGTTGGTGGCCGGTGGTTGAGGATGGGCGTATCAGCGGACACGACCAAATTGTCAGCTACCAATCGCATCCCTATGGTTTCAAAATGAATAGCGACTATTTTGTCGGGTTAGCTGAGTCATTCGAAACGCGATACGGTGTCGAATTTCAGGGTATTCGCGATGGGGTTCCCGAGTCGGAGGCGGAACGTCTGATTCAGTTCAAAACAAACGTCGACATCCTAATGTCGGTAATGGAGCAACCGGGTGGCCTTCGCCAGTGGATAGCGGAACGGGTGCTTCATATTGCGGACACGGTCGAGAGACAGCCAGTGTTAAATATCGATCCGACGTCAAACCCTTTTCTCGATAGTCGACTTCAAGTCGAGCATCTACCGACTACACCGCAAAAAGTCGTTGTTGAGGATAGCCACAACAATAAACATGTTGAGCGTCAGATCTCTTTATTTCTCGAGCCAGGGATCAAAAAAGGACCTCGGCGAGCCGTGAGCGAAATTGGTGCGTGGTTGAACTACGTGACGAACGGCCGATTTTTGACAATGGCAGCAGATCTGTCAGGGTCCATCAATGTCGAAAACGCGAATCTGTTTGGACATTATGATCCTGAACAGAATCCAAACGGGACCCGGTTGAAGGCGGCAATTCAAGAAGCAGGCAATGCATCAACAATTATCGGGCTAGTCAGTCAAAATGCGTCGCCGGATCCGAAACAATACGCCGGTGTATGGGGTATATCGGGGACGTATGGTGCGTTTACGCCGTTGATGTATACACCAGCTCGTGTGTTTTCACAGATGAATCAAGATAGTCCGTTTGAGCTCGGTGTTCTGAATATTCTTGCTGCTCATTCTGGTCCAGAGACCGCGGCCGATGCGCGCACGCATTTCGGAATATTCGCACCGCAGACGTGGACACTGCTTCCCAGGAACCAGGTGATTAATCTCTATTTTTGGGACTATAACGATGTTGCAGCTGGCTATTTCGCCGCAGTTGAAAAAGCATTGGCAATAAAAGAGATTGGCATCATCGTTATCCATGTCGCTCGGCCGGACTTTATTGTTTCGGATCGGACGAAATTCTCTGACACAGATTTAAAAGCGGCCTCAAAGGGTTTATATCTGATTCGAGATTATGACCCAACCGTTCCACGAACTGGAACGATATTTGTACAGGGCTCGAGTTCCACGGTAAATCTCGTGAACGTTGTGCCTCGACTTGAAGAAGCGGGTGTTAATGTGCGGATAGTGTCTGTAATTAGCACAGAATTGTTTGGGTTTCAGTCTGCAGATTACCAGCAGCATGTGTTGCCTAGCGAAAGCCGTTACGATTGCATGGTTGTTAGCACGATGACGAAACGTGTTCCACCGATTCCAAATTTGGGACCTATGACAGAGGAGTATTCGCTCTACGCGGATTTTGATGACCGCTGGAGAAGCGGAGGACTTGAAGGAGATGTCATAACAGAGGCGCAGCTTGATGAGGAATCTATTTATCGGGCGGTCCTAAGGTTCAGTAATGAACGGGCTGAACGCCTCCAAGCTCAACGTCGTTCTCTCGAATTGTTGTAGAGCTACATCCGAACTTGGTGGTTAGTAGTTGTCGTCGACGTTCGGACCGGCCATAGACAGCCAGAGACAATGTGTTCGCTTAAATAAAAACGTCATAACTATTAGGAGAAAACCGTTTGGGCCTGTAAGATAACGCCCTTCGTGCGTCGCGGACTTGGTCTCGATGCTCTTGCGATGCGAAATAAGAAGCCTATTAGGGTTTTAATCAGGGGGTAGCATGGCGGAAAAACTTGGAAGTTTTGAGTCGAAAATGGCAGGGTTTTCGTTTACGAAAACAGAAGACGGCCAAATCCAGACGACCGCATCATATCAGGGCACCGCGGAGGGTTTCGGTGCCGTGTTTGGGACACTTACGATGACGCAGCCACTCGCTGAGGCCGGCGCTACGAGCGGAACGGTCACGTATGTTGGAAAAGCGTTACTCGAGGACAACTCGATCCTTGGAGGTATCGGTGAGGGGACCTGGCAGCAGGTTGGTAACGACGCGAAGTTCAAGATGTCACTTCTGATCGATATTTCTGACGGCACGCAACTCAGAAGTGAAGGTGTTATCGACAACGTGGAGATGACTTTGAACGGAGACAATTATTCAGTCGATTAGAGTCCGATTGGACCCCAAGGCTTTAACAGGCGTGTCGGCTGAGCCGTTGAGGTGGGCGGGCGCCTCAATCAATTGTCATTCTCGAAAATACACAGTGGAGGCATTTAATGGACTTTGGTGAACCAATAGCAGAAGGCACGCTCAACATCACTTCGGTCACGGTCGCTCAGGGGACGACAACACTGAATTATGAAGGAGATGTCGGCAAGTTCGGCCGGGTCTTTGTCACGCATGACTGGACGTCCGGTAGTGATGGGCGGGAATCCTACGAAGTTACTGGTTCGGCCCGAGGGTTACAAGAAGACGGCAATGTGGTCTCAGCCACGCTCCATGGCCTGGGGCGACGTTCGAATAATGCCGTCAAGCTGTTTACGCTGGATGCAGTGAGCAACGGGGACCAGCTGTTGGTGGTCGCGGACGTGGATATTCTTAAAAAGACAGCGAATGTAACCGTCTATTCACTTTGGTAGGTCCTCTCGCTACGAGCAAAGCAAGAACCCGACACACGAGTACATCGTGCCCGGGATGGGGAAATTGAAACGGGGTCGTTACGCGTGGTGAAGAGGATGAGCCGACGACTCAGTTTAATGTTGAGTCGCCGGCGGTCGATGTTTTCAGCGCTATGGCCGTAGGACGCGGCCTTGACTTTCAAGCCGACGGGCGCCCGCCAGAATGCCATGCATGCCGATGTTTCCTTCGTGGCAGGCATACTCGAATAGATTTTGGTCTGTTCGACGCAGCGGCATCATCACTGAATAGTTTCTCTCGTAAACCGTGGGGTCCGTAACCGTGTATTCATAGGCCACAGTATCGGCATCAATACGGGTCAGGCGCTCGACGAG
>CAZDQD010000047.1:0-23334 GCA_964507425.1 uncultured Vicinamibacteraceae bacterium | reverse complement strand
GTTGCGCCAAACATGATTCCTCAGCTGCGAGACGCTAAGGTACTCGTGGACATCACCACGCAATTTCGCGCAGCCGGATTCAGCCAAATTGAAATCGATCCGGATGGTTATCGGCAGGGAGCACTCAATCGCGAAACATCTGTTCAACCGGTACAACTCTAATTCCATCCGGCTGGACCGGTAGTGCTAATGAAACAATCGACTCGTCCTCTGCCAGAATATCAGCTGTCACTTCTGCGTTGTAAGTGGGCGGAGACGGCTGATTGGAGAGCAGCTTATCTCTAAACGCTTCTGCGTCCGATGTGACGACAGCAATCGCCAAGTTGTCATAACCTAAATACTTCCGAATCGCTGCATTCACGTCATCAACCGTCAGTTCAGACAATCGCCGCTGAATTTCGTCAATAAAAAAACTAGAGCCATAAAACGCCGAATCCATGTGGTACCCAAGACGGCGACTCGTTGTCTGTACGTATAACTTAGAATAGTTCAACAAAAAGTCTCGGGACGCTTCAAAATCTTCCGGCGCAATGCCTTCATCTACCAACACTTGGAGTTCTCGAATGGCCTGTCGCAGCGCAAAGTGTGCATTGTGATGAGGAACCGGCCGTATCCAGATACTAAAAAACTGCTGTCGGCGGGGAATGTTTGGCACAGGTAAACGTGAGCCCCCATCCTGGATGAAGTTTTCTATGTATGAGTAATCTCCATAGTTCAGCCCACGTTGCCCACGCATCTTGTTCATCAGGAGGCCGTTGAAGGTACGGTGCTCACCAAAATACGAATTCGCCACCATGAGCGCATAAAAATCATCGTCGGCGCGCGTCACGTCGATCGGAAAACCGATCGAAATAGCCGTTGCGATCGCATCTTTATCCACAATGAGAATCTCGAACCCGTTCAGCGTACGTGGATCGGGCAATACGGCCTGCGCACCTGCGACTGCCTGACTCTCGAACGTTCCGAAAAACTCTTCGTCGAGACGTTCAGCAAAACCATCAGGATATCCACCAGCCACACCGATTATGGCCTTGCCCCTCGTGTAATGGGCCGCATGGAACGACTGCACGTCATCAACCGAAACGGACGACAGACCGTGTTCCGTACCGATAACCGGAAACCCATACGGATGTCCCTCATACATCAATGCATTCAGGGACTCCTTGCCGAGTTCCTCGTCATCGTTTCCTCGAAGGCTCGACACAACGCTGTTAGTAAGAAATTCCCGGTTCCGGGCGAAGTCGGCGGTGTCAAATCTGGGCTCTGCAACTAAATCGCGCATGATGGCAGTAAACGGCTCGAGGTGATCACGATGGACTTCCCCGACAACAACGGTCATCTCTTTATCGAATTGCACACTGATTGAGGCTGACCACGGATACAACACCTCAGCGATCTCCTCGTATGTCATAGAAGCGGTGCCCCCACGACCAATCATCAGTGCTGTTATTGCATTGAGCCCCTTCTTATCCGTCGGATCATTGATAGAACCAACCTGAAAACCGATCCGAATCGTCACCAACGGGGTATTCTCGGCCTGAAGTCCGATTACGTTACTTCCTGATTCCTCTGGACCACGTCCACACGCAGAGGCCACCAAACCCAACACGACCATTAATAATCCGATAAGGAGCCGTCCCAAGTTGCCTGTCACTGTTCCTCCTGTCGAAGCACGACGACCGTGCGATTTGCCTCAGCAAAATAGGCATTCGCCACCATTCGAACATCTTCAGGCGTAACGGACTCATAGAGCTCATACACTCTATTGACTGTTTCTGGGTCTTCTGTGAGTTGCAGATAATGCCCTAACGTGCGTGCGATCCCACCGGGACTATTCAGTCCCATCGCAAACCCGTAACGCATGTTCGATTTCGTCGCAGCAAGAACTTCAGGGTCTATAAGCTCTGTCTTGAAACGTTCGATCTCCGCAATAACGGCCGCGCGTACATCATCGATGCGTTCCGGAACAGTCACGCGAGCAAGAATTGAAAACAGCGGTGCATCGCGGCTATCCAGCGCCCCACCCTGAATAACGTCAACTATCTGCTCTTCAAGATAGAGACGTCGATACAGCGGGGCAGTTTCAGAAAACAATAACCGTGAAAATACATCCAGCGCCGGCATATCAATCGTCGAGTCCGAAAAAGCTGGGCCATGAAACCCCATCATGAGAAACGGGAGTGTCGGATTCGGCCATCCAACCTGAGCGTTCCGTTCCGCAGTCTGCACTGGTTCCTGTGGAATCTCAGGAACGTAATTGCCCTGCTCCCAACCGGAGTAGTATTGGCCGGCTAACTGCTCAAGCTGAGCTTGTTCAAAATCTCCGACGACAACAATGATGGAGTTTTCCGGACGATAGTAGCGATCGTAAAACTGCAAACTGTAGTCATAATTGTTCGGCATATCTTGAACGTCAGCTAAAAGCCCAATGGTCGTGTGCTTATAGGGATGCACTGTGTAGGCCAAGTCAGACAAGGCTTCCTGCAACAATGAAACCGGATTAGAGAAATTCAGGTTGTACTCGCCAAGTATTGCCCCTGCTTCCGTGCGAAAGGCATCCTCTGAATATTCAAGATTCTGAAACCTGTCTGATTCAAGATCGATAATCGTTTCCAGCGCACTAGAACTTGCGACGATGTAATAGGCCGTCCAGTCACTGGTCGTAAACGCATTCGAATCAGCACCCATGCGTTTAATCTCTGCGTTATACGCATCCGTCGAATATTTCTCCGTTCCTCGAAACATCATGTGCTCAAAGAAATGAGCGTAGCCGGAAAACCCGGACTCCACTTCATTCCGAGAGCCCGCCCGTACCACCGTGTAATAGGCGACGATACCAGGACTGTCATATTCAACGCCCACGACCTTCAGCCCGTTGTCGAGTTCAAACGTGGTAACGGGAAACGGAAAAATGTCTCCGTTACTCTGTGCAGCGGCGTCCCGAACCCCCATCACAACCCCTGCCAATAGGAGTAAGTAACCGCAGTAGTTGAGCATTCCTCTATTCATATTCGTACAAGAAGCGAAAGCAGGCCCATCTTGAACAACACGCGGAAGAACGGACGGACCAGTCAACCGTTAATGCGGAGTCGGCCTCCCCATAACTCTGGGCTCTTGGTCGCTAGCCCCATCAATGACGGCCTGCGTCACAACATTTGAAAACATCGGTCGAATTCCTAGATGGGTATACGGACGAATCTGAATGAGTAAGATGCCAATGAGATCCTCAACCGGATCGGCCCAATAGAGCGTGCCGAACGCCCCTCCCCAGGTGTAGCTCCCAATAGACAATGCGTCACGAGCATCGGCCGAATTCGTCAAGACCCCAAATCCAAGCCCAAACCCATAGCCAGGCCCTCGGACATAGACGTCTTTGCCCTGACCAATGTGGTTACTGATCATGTTGTCCACCGTCATCCTGCCAAGGAGACGCACACCATTCAACTCACCACCGTTCGCAATCATCTGAGCAAACTGGTAATAGTCAGCAGCCGTAGATGACAACCCAGCAATACCTCGAAACATGCGCGTGGGCTCACGAAACGCCGGCGACTGCATCAATTCAATCGTCCCACTCTCGTTGGGCCGGTACACCGCTGCCACACGGTCAACCTTTCCCCGAGGAACGTAATAAAAGGTATCCGTCATCCCTAATGGCTGAAAGATGCGTTCCCGAAGAAACGCGTCAATCGACTGGCCAGATATTTTCTCAACGAGCACGGCAACATAGTCGGTTGAATCGCCGTACTGCCACTCGTCACCGGGATGAAAAGCCGCCGGAATCATTGCAGCGTGTGCTACGCGCTCCGCCAACGTGGGCCACCCCTTACCATCATTTGTCACCTTTGCAATCTGCGCTTCAGTCAACCCTCTACCACGCGGGTTCAGAGTTAACCCTGATGTATGAGTAAGCACATGCCGTACCGTAACCGGTCTCACTTCTGGAACGGCAACCGCACGCACCCCGTCCGCGTTGAGCCGTACCATATGGTTCTCGTACTCCGGCAGCCATTTCGCAATTGGGTCATCGAGTAAAAACCGGCCTTCCTCAAACAACATCATGAGGGCCGCAGAAACAATCGGCTTCGTCATCGACATCATCTCGAAAATGGTGTCATGGGTCATGCTGACGTTCTGCTCTTTATCTCGCCACCCTTGAGCTTCGTAATGAACCACCTTGCCTTTGCGAGCAACCAAAGTCACAGCCCCTGCAATCCGATCAGCGTCAATGTACTCCTGAACAAACGCATTGATACGCTGCAGCCGGTCCGAGGACATTCCTACGGATTCAGGTTCCGCGACGGTAACATCCTCCGCCGCACGCAGAATAGGCACAACAACCGTAACGAGGGCCAACAGGCCAACGGCAACCACAACTTCCGGTCGGTAACGTAATAGAAAATTCTTCATAATCACACCCTCAGTAATCGTTGGAATCGAGCGACACTCGAATCAGTTCCGTGTTGTTCCGGTGCACGATATGCTTGTTTGCATAGGCCGGATGCGACCAATTAATTGCACGATCAAACCTGTTGTTATTGCCTATCCCGGCACTCCCATCAGCCTCAATCAAACGAGTCCGGTCGAGTTCCACATAACCCTCAGGCGTAAACTGAGCGATCATTAAAAATCCATCGTCGTTGTTCACGAAGTATCGATCGCCGTGCTTGACGAGAAAAGCAGCCCCCCACCTTGCCTGCGCTGTCATTTCGTCACTCACCCACAGTCGTTCACCAGTCCGCGCATCAAGACCGCGCAATTCGCCATAGCTACCCACGCCGTAGATATAGTCATCGATAACCAACGGTGTCGTAATGAGAGAATGAAGTCCTTGCGTCTCGTCCGGCATTTCACTCCGGCTACTTCCCTTCCACAACATGCTTGCTGCCGGACGATCTTGGTTAAAACGCATCATCATTGAACCGTTGTAAAACTGCGACACCAGTAGGTAATCGCCACTCTTGACTGGCGTGGTAACCGACATACCTGAACCAGCTTCCCATTCTTCTTCCCAATAGATTTCACCATCTTCAGGATTAAGTGAGACAAGCGCGGACGCGTGCCAAACGATGAGTTGCCGAGCTCCACCGGCCTCATAGATCACAGGCTGTCCGTAACCCATCTCACCGACCACCTCAACAGCACTCCAGATCTCCTCACCCGTGCGCTTGTCGAACGCCATCACCAAAGATTCCGGTTCCCCCCCAACGACCGTAATTAACTTGTCACCGTCGACCAACGGGGAGCTTGCGATCCCCCAGGTTGGAATACTCGTGTCGTACTCTGCGACGTAATCCTTACTCCAGAGCACCTCACCTGTCTCGACATCAAGACAAAAGAACCGCCCCGTAGCCCCCACCACGTAGACTCGGTCGCCATCAACCGTTGGCGTTGACCGGGGACCGACGGCATAAGAAACCATTAACATTCGGTAACTGGTCGACCATTCGTGGGTCCAGAGGATGTCGCCCGTTTCTTCATCTAGTGCAACCACGCGTTCCGTGCCGTCCAACGTTCGCGATGCTGGGTCTTCCATCCAATCGAGAATAAAAACACGTCCGTCCGCTACGGCCGGACCAGAAAACCCTGAACGCACCGGCACACGCCACTTGACCTGCAGCCCTTCAGCAGGGAACGAATCGATAATGCCAGTCTCAGTCCATATGCCCAGCCGGTCCGAGCCCCGCCACTGAGCCCAATCTTCAGCGTTCAAAACTGTGCCCGCCGCCAACGTAATAACTAAAACGACACCAATAGCCGACAGCCCTTGCATAATGACTTTTGTTGGGTTCTTCATAGTTGTCTCACTCTTCCTCAAACTCCCGTTGACTCAGAGCACCGCACTTTAGCGTCGCCATGACCGCGGCACTTCTGTCCCTGCTACTCCAAACAACACGCAGCCACGCCGATTGTAATACTCAGCTACCGTTTCTTAACAGACCGTCAGCCAAGAAAGCCTCATTAGATCCCGCCTCGACATCTCGGCCATCCGTGGTGCCACCCCAGTTCCACAGCAATGACCGCGTGGGGCTACTCGCGAGAAAACCCACAGTTCCAGCACACCGCAAACTGTGCCTCAACCATTTCGGCACACTTTTTACAGACCCATTGCTCTCCGTGTCTCGTTGCCTCGATTCCCTTACCGGCGGCGTAATCCTCAACGATTTGTAAAGCCTGTGCATACTGCTCGCTCCGGTCATCATCCGCGAGAACCCATACTGATGGACGTGTTTCAAGGTTAAACAAGCTTCCACCCTGTAGAGGAACCATATCGTCTCCTCGCACCACGGCCGCAATACCAGCCACTTCGAGTAGACCTCGTAATACATGGGCATCGCCAGGACCATCTGAAACGTAAATTTTTTTGAGTTCTGACATCGACTACCTACAACCTACTGCAACCACGAATCGCTGTCATCTATAGACTTGTACACTTCTGCTATCGGAGGTTGTGCCATGTCAAACACGAACCGCGCGTCAATCACAGTGACAGCTAGTGGCCCCTATCTCGTGGAGGGCATCACGAACGTCACAAATGTCACTGGTGACTCCCTGCCAGTAGAGTCTGGCACGCAACTTTGTCGCTGTGGCTATTCAAAAAGCAAGCCTCTCTGTGACGGTGCACACGGCCCCTATCAATTCACTAAAGCCGCTCAACTCGACGTTACGTCTGAACCTAGCAAAACTTACGGAGACGTCGTTCAGGTACATTACAACCCAACCGTGTGCGCCCATCTTGGAGTCTGCACACACGATTTACCGGAGGTGTTTGATGTCACGAATCGGCCTTGGGTCAAACCTGACAATGCAGCTAAAGCAACGGTGGTTGAGACGATACGGCACTGCCCTTCTGGGGCACTAACCCACACGGTCACCTCTATCGCTGAACAGACCCACAGTGCCGACGTAGATGAACCAAGCATTCGCGCGCTACGAAACGGGCCACTGGCAGTCGTCGGCGCTGTCGACTTGGTAGGAGCCTCGTTTTTAGATGGTGCAACCCACAATAGGTTTGCTCTGTGCCGATGCGGAGCATCGCGAGCAATGCCGTTCTGCGATGGGTCACATAAGGAAGTTGGATTCTCTGACGAATAATGACAACTTGAATCCATTGTGTCACGATCAGGAGTTGATGCATTGTCAATAAACCAGTAATGCTGAGTCGATAGCCGGAACACGCCGGCGCAAACAATATCGGCTCTGTACCGTCGTTTCTCAACGCGTATTGTTCTTTGAAGGAGACACATTATGCTTCGTCTTGTAGTCGCCACTGCCTCAGCAATAGGCCTTACACTAAATCTTGCAGTTGCCACAGAAGCTGCTGAAGAACGTCCCATTCTGACTGGCGCCGCGGCCATGAAGATGGTCCACGGGTGCCTCTCAAAAGCCAGTGCCGAAGGCTGGTTAATGCATATTGCCATCCTCGACAATCATGGCAATCTCAAGGCATATCACCGAATGGATGACGCGCAGCTCCTGTCCCAACAGGTCTCGATGGCCAAAGCTCGTAGTTCCGCCGTTAGCCCGCGCTCTACAAAGCAATGGGGCGAATCAGCTTTTCCAAATGGTGGAGGTCCAACCGCCGCTGCATTCGTTCCGGACATTATCTATTTTGAAGGGGGTTTACCAATTATGACGGCCGACGGACAACACGTCGGCGGGATTGGCGTAAGTGGTGACACTGGCGCCAACGATGCCATTTGCGCCCAAGCCGGCATCGACGCAGCTGCAGAAGACTTACGGTAAACGCGGCCGCTCATCTAACAGCCACTTACTGGGGCAAGGAGCTAGGGCTCGGCACGAACCTCGATCTCTAGCTCCGCCCCATACATCGCCGTCCGGTCTTGGTCGATCGCAACCCACCGCAACAACGTCTCGATCTCTGGCTCAACCATCTCTTCAAACACGGTGACGTCATTAGTAACCACCGTGATCGGTTGAGTAAAATCGAATTGTTCAGGTGACAACAGCAATGTAAAACGCCTAACGCCTCGGGTCTGTACTGTGACCAGATTCCGTTGCTGGTCTATTTCTACACGACCGGATGGTTGCGTTAGTGGAAACGCTTCCCGTTGTTGCGGCACAGCATCCACCGGATAGACGAACACGAGCTCCACACGGTCGCCATCACGTTGCACGCCCATCGGGATGCGCTGCCCCGGCGTAAATTCCATTAGCGCTTGTTTGAGATCTTCAATTGATGGACGGTCCCGACCATCAATCTCAACAATGACGTCGTCGTCACGCATCCCTGCAGTCGATGCAATCGAGTCGGCACCGACCTCAAAAATTTTAATGCCTGACCCATCTTGCAATTCACCAAGTGTATTAATCCCCAACGAAATACCGCGGGATGGATCATTGATAGCGTTGTAGGGGTCGAGAGCAGGCTCCCCTTCAACGGCCCCTAGCTCAGTAATGACTAACCAGTGCGCACGGTTGTAGCGGTCGGTCTGCTCAGTTTCCCACGACAGACGCGGCGGCAACGGTCGTCGCGTATACATGCCCATAAACTGGTCCATCGCATCCACTTCAGCATCCCACCAACTCATATCGTGGCCGGCCTCCTCCTGGGGTCGGAAATCAATCGCCACGCCCGCCTCACGAAACAGTCGAAGGAACGGCAAGACAGAGGACGTCGGATAGAGCCTGTCGCGCCCCCCGTTTATGACGAAGAGCGGCTTATTGCGGAGATTCGTTACATGCATATCTCCATCAACGTCACTGGCAGGATTGGCTAATACAACAGGGTGACCATTGAATAACAGAAATGCCGCCCACGGCGTGGTCGCCTTAAAGGCATGATAGAAGGCTCCCGTCGCGCCATCCGACACACCCAACAAAAAGACGCGATTCTCATCAACGTTATAGATACGCTTTAAATCGTTAAGAATACCCACAAAGTTTTCGATCTGGCTCTCTTGCCACCATAGCGATTCAGCCCAACCAGACGGTGTCACAACGATCGCATCTTCTCTAGTGATCCGATCCTCAGTGCGCCAAAACTGACCATTCTCCCGCTTTGGCCGTGACACACCACCATGAAGATACATCCGTACCGGATAGCGAACTGACGGGTCGTAATCTTCAGGAACCATCACAACGTAATCATGCTCGGTACCATCAGCATTACTGCGCGTTATGAGCTGTCGACCTGTAGGCACCGAACGCGGGTAGCTACGCCCCGCCCGCAACCTCGACCAAACCGATTCAATATCACTCGCAGCTGCGGCAATTGCTGAGGAGGCGTCCTCCAACGCATCGGGTGAGTCTGCGGCCCAAAATGCCTCTACTGCCTGGTCAAGTGCCGTCGGTAATGACTGAGCAACTGCGGCCGATGGTGCCGTCAAAATAGCCCACAGGCTACAGACCCAGACCGCTGCCCAACGAAAACGATATCGACTAACTGATGTATGCACTACTTATCGAGTCCATGCTTGGCAAGGAATTGATGAATAGTGGCAAAGATAGCCAGCGTCTCATCACGGTTAAACCCACCGTGTCCTCCTCCTGGCACCGTATGCAATTCATTAGCAACGCCGACACCTGCCAGCTCTTGATGAAGACGAACGGCATGCTGGTAGGGCACGACCGGGTCCGCGTCACCATGTATCGTCAAGACCGGTGGTAAATCAGCACGAACATAAGACAATGGAGACACTCGACGCGCCACATCTAACCGGTTTGGCATGCTGCCCATCCATTTCACGGCATACGCTTTTTCATTTTTCCCCGCGAGTAAATCGCCCACGTCGGTGATTCCATACCAGTTAATGATTGCAGCGACACCTAAGTCTGCCGTGGGGCGACATTCGAGGTCGAGTCCGGCCGAGCCTGGAACCATGCCTGTCGTCAACGCTAGGTGTCCACCTGCTGAATTTCCACTGACGACAATATGATTAGGATCAAGGTTGTATTCGGACGCGTTGGTCTTGATCCAATGAAGCGCGCACAGGCAATCTTCCACCGCCGCTGGTGCCCGAGAAACTTGACCAAGTCGGTACTGCACATTCACGACCGCCCAGCCCATCTCAAGATACGGTAGAAGCCTGAGCACATTTTGTTCTTTACTGCCGCCTACCCAGCCACCACCATGAATGTACATGAACACTGGTGTCGGTCCGCTTGCATCACGCGGCAGGTAGAGATCAACAGAATTGTCAAAATTGTTCGCAACATGGTACGTGACATTTGGTATCACACGGTACTCATTCGACACGTGCGACACCCAAGATTCCGTCTGATCCAACTGTGCCACGGCGTTACCCGGCACTAGAACAACGGCACTCAATACAAGCAACGAAACCAGACCAAAGAGTCGACCAATCATGCCGCCTCCCTTTCTCAAAAAATCGGACTATTGCGATCCGATAAAGGGTTTCCGACTACACCCACAGGACTTGGGCAAGAACCACGACCTAGTATAGAACGCTCATATCGCCACTGCGCGCGTCTTATGGTTTCAAGTGACGATTTTGCTCGGAGCCATCGGCACGTTCCACGAAAGCACCGAAGCACCACGAACAAAATTATCAACACCCTCCTCTTTTTCCTAGATTCAGGGCATGATATCCACCTCATGCCTAAGCGAAATCCTCTGATTGCCTCTGAAGATTGGTGGGCTATTTGGCTGGCCACCCTTCTCATTGGCGGTGTCGTCTTGGAGTTTATCGGTGGCGTGCCAGGTGTCGGGCGATGGACCAATTCCCCGCTGGATGCCTTCACCGGACGTTTTACTGGCTTATTGGTGCTCGGGTTTGGATTGGTCGTACTGAGCGCCCTCGCCGTCCAGGTCATGTCGGGAAATGGACGTCGGCAGGCAGCCGCATTTGTCCCTCTCTTTCTACTAGCGGTCATCGCCTATACCTTCGCGAATCAAACGGCGATCAGATCTGCAGGTTTTGGGTATGCGTTCTGGGCTCTGTTACTTGGCCTGTTGATCGCTAATACCGTGGGCACACCAACGCTTGTAAAGCCGGCACTACGGACTGAGTTGTACATAAAAACAGGCCTCGTGCTCCTAGGCGCCGAAGTCTTGTTCAGTAACATCTTAAGCTTGGGCGTCCCAGGACTCTTTGTCGCTTGGATCGTGACGCCAGTGGTCATTATTTTCATGTACCAGCTTGGCACCCGAATATTAAAGATCACCAGCCGCTCACTTGTAATGGTCATCGCGGCAGCAACCTCCGTATGCGGCGTTTCCGCGGCAATCGCAGTCGCGGCGGCCGCTCGCGCAAAAAAAGAGGAACTCACGCTCGCCGTGGGCATGTCTCTTATTTTTACCGTTGGAATGATGGTTTTAATGCCTTTCGCTGTAAGAGCGCTGGCACTTGATCCCATCGTCGGTGGCGCATGGATTGGTGGCACCGTCGACGCAACAGGTGCGGTCGTTGCCGCTGGAGCGATTCTCGGAGAACAGGCCGAACAAACCGCCGCGGTAGTGAAGATGATCCAAAACATTCTCATCGGTATCGTTGCGTTCCTTGTTGCAGTGTTTTGGGTCACTCGTGTCGATCAAGACGAAACTAACAACTCGACACGCACCAAACCAGATGCGGTTGAAATCTGGCGTCGTTTTCCAAAATTTATTCTCGGTTTCGTTGCCGCGTCGCTGCTCTTTTCGTTTCTACTCACACCCACACTCGGTGAAACACGCGTAGCCGACATCTTAGACGTTACCTCCGACTTTCGTGGATGGTTGTTCTGTCTGGCGTTCGTTAGCATCGGCCTGGAATCGAGCTTCCGTCAGCTCGCCAGCCAAACGTCCGGTGGGCGCCCCATCCAACTGTATCTCGCCGGACAGACATTCAATGTTGTCCTGACACTCTTGGCCGCGTACCTTGCTTTCGGTGGAGTTCTTTTTGATCGGGTAGAAATCAGCGCACGAGCTTCTGGAACTCCCGCAACACAATCATCGACGACTGTAGAACGAGACGCTACGCCGCTGTTCTACACTGAAGTGGATGGATGGCGTGAGTACCTGACGGAAAGTGTCCGTTAAGATTACCCAAAACTACTGGCTCGACCGTTGGCGTCTAAAGTAATTAATCTGAAATTCTCGAACATTGCGATTGTGCTCTTGTAGCGTGTTCGCAAAAGCGTGAGTGCCATCGTTTCGGCTCACGAAATAGAGGTAACTTACGTCCGCTGGAGCCAACGCAGCACGAAGTGCCGCACCTCCTGGTGCCGCAATGGGGCCAGGTGGTAACCGCGAATACCTGTAGGTGTTATAGGGAGAATCGTGCTGTAGGTTGTCCCGGGTCAGGTTGCCGTCATATAAACCATCCTGCTCAAGACTAAAAATTACAGTTGGGTCACTTTGCAACGGCATCCCGAGGCGAAGTCGGTTGTTAAAGACAGCAGACACCAACGGGTGCTCCTCCACTGAACCGGTCTCCTTTTCGATAATGGCCGCCAATGTAACCAACTCGCGAACACTCATCTGACGCTCAACCGCCCGAGCCTGCAGTTCTTCATCAAACACAACACGGAACTGGTCAACCATCGCTTCAACAAGGTCATCGGCCGTCGCATCACGCGGTAGTGAATAAGTCTCTGGAAAAAGATAACCCTCGAGGTTGGTAGCATTAGGATCGAGGTCAGCAATCAGCTCAACGCGTTCACTTGCTGCAGTGAAAGCGTCACCTTGACCGAACCCTTCCGTCTCAAAAATTGATGCCATTTGTGTCAACGTTAATCCCTCGGGAAACGTAATACCGCGTAAAAACACCCGTCCGTTGGCTACCTTGTCAACGAGATCGACGGGAGACAAACCTTGATCGATAAAATATTCTCCTGCTTGAAGACCACGGTCCGCGCCGCTATACCAAACTGCAAAACGAAACATCAATCGGTCGGCAACTACACCCGCCTCAACGAAGCGACGAGCAATCACGGCGGTGGAATCGCCAACTTCAACCGTCACAAACACACCATTGCCCCCGAACCCATCGTGGGCGACGTCAAGCCTAGCCACCATGCTTTTCCAAACTACGGTGGTGCCGACCGCGAGCGCCGCCATAAGGACGCCGGACACAACTAATCCGCGCTTAAACGTCAACAGTGCCACCTGCTTTATTGTTCGTTGTCCGGTCCAAGTAGTCTTGGAGAATTACAGCAGCACTCGCGGCATCAAGCCGGCTTTTTCTCTTTCTCCAATTAGGCTCACGCAGCGCCAGCCTTTGTTCCGCCTCGACGCTACTAAGACGTTCATCTTGAAGTGCAATTGGTAATGCGGTCGACACCCGAAGAGCTTCAACAAACGCAAGAACACTCTCCGTCGAAGCGTCTGGACCACCTTCCAACGATGCAGGTAACCCAACTACTAAAGCACCCAGATCTTCAAATTCGGTTTTAATATGGGCGACCTCAATTCCCAATTCACTTGCCTGAGTTTCGGGTGACCCTCTAACCACAACGGTCCGCAACGGACGAGCCAATGTACCAGTCACGTCACTCACCGCCAAACCGATCCGAACCGCACCATAATCAATACCTAACAGACGCATCTCTCTCAGTCTCACTGGTTAGGTTAAGCGCCCCGCTAGTTGGTGTCTAGTTAGCAAAACCACCCCCATCATGCCAGTTCTCAGATAACCGTGAACAGAGGCAGCGGCGCCGCACTCTACAAACGACATCGACGCCTGAAGTCTCTATCCGTTACAATGGTCGCGTACAAATTAGCCCGTGCGTTTCTACGTTTTCACAACGGTATTCTAAGAAAACAGATGACTCCAAGAAGCCGACTCATTATCTTCTTCGCATCAATACCTGTAGTGGTGTTTACGCTGATTGGTGGCTATCTCGGTCGCGTTTCGGCCGGCGAGGACACCTACCGTCACCTCCGTATCTTTGAGGACGTAGTCTCGTTAATATCGAACAACTACGTCGAAGAAGTCGAATTGGAAAGCGTCATCCAGGGTGCGCTCCGAGGCTTGGCCGAAGGTTTGGACGCAGACAGTGCATACTTATCGCGTGAAGATGTAACCCGTATCGAAAGCGGCCAACCGTTACCAGAGGGTAACGTCGGTTTAACGGTGACTCGCAGGTACTACATACAGGCGGTCGCGGCTGACGACGGCTCACCAGCTGCAAGAGCTGGCATCCTGCCAGGTGACTTTATTCGTGCGATCGACGGTGAACCGACACGGTTTATGTCAGCCGTTGAGGGACAGCGTCGCCTGCACGGCGAGCCAGGTTCGTCTGTCAGCTTGTCACTCGTTCGAGGAAGCACACAAGAACCCTACGACATCGAGTTAACTCGCGAGCAGACAGGTGACAGTTCGGTTAGTGGCCACATCTTAGACGCCGGCGGAATAGGTTATGTTCGTATCCCAGAGTTCAGTGAAAACGCAGTTGAACAGCTCTCTGGAACTGTTGAATCGTTGGCCGACTCCGGCGCTGAACACTTAATTATCGACATACGAAATACCGCGCGTGGCAATTACGAAGCCTCCATTGATGCAGCTCGATTGTTCATTTCGACGGGCACACTTGTTATCCGCAAGGAACAAGGAGACAGGGAAACGCCACTGGAAGCCGCATCCGCTGGCAGCGTAATTTCTACGCCATTAACGCTTCTACTCAACTTCGGTTCATCGGGCCCAGCTGAAGTATTTGCGGCTGCTCTCACGGAAACACAACGTGCTTCGACCGTTGGCCAAAGAACCTCCGGACGGGCTGGACGACAAAAACTTATTCGACTCCCGGACGGCACGGGACTCTGGGTAACATTCGTTCGGTACCTGAAGGCCTCAGGAGAGGCCATTCATCTATCTGGCGTCGAACCTGAAGTGCCCGTCGAAGTAGAGCAGCCCGAACTCGGTGAACCTCTCCCTGCTGAGGACCGAATACTTGAAAAAGCGGTGGAACAGATAGAGGAATCTCTCGCTGCTACGGCGTAGTGCTATACTGCCGGCTCTTTAGATGTCCTGTAACATCATGTATTCGAACGAGATAGGCGCGTAGCTCAGTTGGTTATAGCGCCTGCTTGCCATGCAGGAGGTCGGCGGTACAAGTCCGCCCGTGCCTACCATAGTTTTTATGATCCGTATTCCAATATTCTGCAAACTAACAGATTCTTTATGAGCCAAATCACAATCACGTTAGCCGATGGGACCAACCGGGAATACGAAGCGGGAACTACGATTCTTGACGTCGCACGTGACATTTCGCCAGGGCTCGCGAAGCAAGCACTGGCGGGGACGGTCGACGGAAAGATGCTCGACCTCTCTTATCAACTTAAAAACAACGCGACATTACAAATAGTCACACCGAATTCACCAAACGCACTAGAACTTTACCGACACAGCACCGCACACCTTCTTGCCGCAGCGGTTACGGCACTCTTTCCTGAGGCGCAATGTGGCATCGGACCGCCGATAGACGACGGCTTCTTTTATGACTTTGTCGTAAACAGACCATTTGTACCAGAAGACTTAGAAGCGATAGAAAAAAAGATGCATGAGATCGCGAAACGTAATCTCCCGTATGAACGAAAAATTATGTCCAAAGAAGAAGCGAAAGCCTTCTTTGACAATCGTGGTGAACCCTTAAAGGTTCAATTGATCGAAGAGAAGGGCGGAGCAACCGTCTCCTGCTATACGATTGAAGACGCGTTCATTGATTTCTGCACGGGCCCACACGTCCCGTCGACGACTAAACTAAAAGCCTTCAAAGTGCTGCATAGTTCGAATGCGTATTGGAAGGGAGACGCCAAGAACCAGCCAATGCAACGCATCTATGGCACGGCTTTTTTTAAGGACTCTGAGCTCAAGAAACATCTCAACAAGTTGTCAGAAGCCAAGAAGCGAGATCATCGCAAACTCGGCAAAGAACTCGGACTATTTACCTTCCACCACTGGGCCCCTGGCGCACCGTTCTGGCATGCAAAAGGCGCTACGTTGTACAGAATTCTTTCGGACTACATGCGTAACGAACTTTCCGGTAGTGGCTATCAGGAGGTTCGCACGCCACTTGTCTATAACAAACAATTGTGGGAGACCTCGGGCCACTGGGACCATTATCGCCAAAACATGTTTCAGGTTGAATCCGAGGGAGAGCCGTTTGCTCTCAAGTCGATGAATTGTCCTGCTCACATGTTGCTGTTCGCCAGCGAAGGTCGAAGTTATCGTGATTTGCCGCTCCGTTTTCATGATCAAGGTGCACTGCATCGGCAGGAAGCGTCGGGAGTGTTAAGTGGCCTGACTCGTGTTCGTCAGTTCTCACAAGATGATGCTCACTGCTTTATCACTGAAGATCAAATCGGCGAAGAAGTTGAACGATTACTCACGCTCGTTAAGAAAATATATGCAGATTTCAATCTTGAGTATTCAGTCGAATTGTCGACCCGTCCAGACGAGTATATCGGCGAGATAGAGACATGGAATCATGCAGAATCCCAACTTAAGAGCGCCATGAATGGAGCCCAAGTCACCTATTCCGTATCCGAAGGTGACGGCAGCTTCTACGGACCCAAAATAGATATTCATGTCACCGACGCGATTGGCCGGCAGTGGCAATGTGCAACGATCCAGCTTGACTACCAGATGCCGCAACGCTTCGGTCTCACCTACACCGGAGCGGATAACGCTGAACATACGCCGGTAGTCGTGCACCGCGCCATCTTCGGAAGTTTTGAACGCTTTATCGCACTGCTGATCGAACATTATGGCGGCGCCTTTCCACTATGGTTAGCCCCAACACAAATACAGATTTTGACCATTGCAGACCGACACATCGACCACGCTCGCACCGTCCAGCATCGCCTAAGCGAAAATGAATTTCGAGTGGAATTAGATGCACGACAAGAAAAAATTGGTCTAAAAATACGAGAAGCGCAACTTCAAAAGGTTCCGTATATGTTGGTAATCGGTGACCGTGAAGTTGAAAATGGTACCGTTGCACTTCGGAATCGAACGACGGGAGACCAAGGCAGCTTGCCAGTCGAAACGCTGATTAACGCACTTGTCGAGGAAATTGATCTGAAGCGAACACCCGTAAAGGGGTAAACTAGCCCGTTCGCAATCAATGTCTAAGTTGCGGCAATGGGTAAACTAGTAACGGAGGGGGCATGATATTCCTGTAGGACGCGGACCACGCCGAGATTTTCGTCAAATGCGTACACGGGTCAACGAACGCATTAGAGTTCGGGAAGTCCGTGTAATTGATGACGAAGGTGAACAATTGGGAGTGATGTCACCACAACAGGCCCTAACTATCGCACGGGAAAAAGGATTTGACCTTGTGGAAATTTCTCCTACTGCACAGCCGCCTGTGTGTCGCATCATGGACTTTGGCCGTTATCAGTACGAGGAACAGAAGCGGACAAGACAGGCCAAAAAACATCAGAAGACAATTGAAGTCAAAGAGATTAAGTTTCGCCCAAAAGTCGACGAGCATGACTACCAGTTCAAAAAGAAACATGTCGAACGGTTTCTCGCTCATGGCGATAAGGTGAAGGCAACTATATTTTTCCGCGGACGGGAGATGGCGCATCCCGAGTTCGGACGTCATATTCTCGAACGACTTGTAGACGATTTACAGGAACTTGCAACACAGGAAACGATGCCCCGAATGGAAGGTAATCAGATGCACACGATCCTTTCGAGTAAGTCGACGGCAAAAAAAGGACGGTAACTGATGCCAAAAATAAAGACGCACCGTGGCGCCGCAAAGCGTTTCAATAAGACGGCGAGCGGTAAGGTGACTAGAAGTAAAGCCTATACGTCACACATTTTGACGAGTAAAACTACGAAGCGGAAACGAGGACTTCGAGGCACCACAACCGTAGACGCGGTTGATGAGGCTCGGATCACCCGAATGATTCCGTACAAATAAGGAAGACGTACCATGCCTCGAGTAAAACGCGGAATAGTTAGACGTGCCAAACGACGAAAACTGCTTGCGCGCGCTAAAGGTTTTTATCAAACTAAAAGTAAACTCTATCGGGCCGCAAAAGAAGCAGTCGATACTTCTCTCAATTACGCCTTCATTGGACGTAGACGAAAAAAACGTGATTTTCGCCGACTGTGGATTACGCGAATCGGTGCGGCCGCCAGACTCAATGGGATTAGTTATAGCCAATTGATGTATGGCCTGAAAACAGCCAACGTCGGTCTCGACCGTAAAATGCTTGCAGATCTTGCGGTTCGTGAACCAGAAGCGTTCGCCCAACTAGTCACGCAAGCGAAGGAGGCGCACCAAAGCACCTCAGCGGCGTCATAGTTGATAGACTTGTAGCTCTTTTCGATGTCCTCTCCTCCTACGATTGACGAGGTCCGGTCTTCCTTCCATGAAGAATTGGACCGGTCGTCGTCTGACGACGACCTAAAGCAAATCCGTGATCGATATCTCGGACGCAAGCGCGGCCTCGTACAGGCTCTGTTGAAGTCAGTGGCGGATGCTCCTCAAGAAACACGACGTGACCTTGGTCGACAGGCGAACGAACTTAAGAACGAAATTGAACAGGCCATGGCTGCTCGGCATAAAAATCGTCAGAGCGCTGCAACTGGAACCGTAACGGCTGACCTCAGTCTGCCTGGACGACCCATACGCCTAGGCCATCGACATCCGCTGACAGTTCTTAGAGAAGAGATTGAGCAAATTTTTTCCGGACTCGGTTTCGAAATTCTCCAAGGACCAGAAGTCGAGGATGACTACCACAATTTTGAAGCGCTCAATATGCCACCAGAACATCCAGCCCGTGACATGCAGGACACGCTGTATCTAGACAAGCCGCTCCAGCCTGCTTCAGACAGCACCAACTTCCCTGGCACCTTGCTACGAACCCATACATCGGGAATGCAAATACGGTACATGGAAAACCACACTCCACCGGTTCGTATTATTGCTCCCGGCCTCGTGTACAGGCGTGATACCCCAGACCTAACCCACTCTCCGATGTTTCAACAGGTTGAAGGGCTACTCGTCGATGAAAACGTGACCATGGCAGACCTCAAAGGCACTCTCGAGCATTTTCTGCAGCAGCTCTTTGAACCCGACACAAAAGTCATGTTTCGCCCGAGTTTCTTCCCTTACACGGAACCGAGTGCCGAGGTATTCATAAGCTGCGTTTTCTGCCATGCCAAAGGCTGTTCCGTTTGCAAAAAAACAGGCTGGCTAGAAATCCTCGGAAGTGGCATGGTGCATCCAGCGGTGTTTGAAGCCATTGGATACGATCCTGAACGCTATACCGGGTGGGCCTTCGGTGTTGGCATCGACCGTATTGCGATCCTTAAGTACCGCGTGGAAGACATCCGAGCCTTTTACGATAATGACCTTCGTCTACTGGAGCAGTTTCCGTATTGAAAGTCCTAGTTTCCTGGCTTCACGAGATTGTGCCAATTCCTGTTGGCATTGAAGAGCTCGCCGACGCGCTTACCATGCGTGGGTTTGAAGTTTCTGCGATCGAGGCTGTACCGACAGCGCTAAAGTCCCAATCTTCGAACGAGCCATCTGATGCGGTTCTAGATCTCGAAATCACCACCAATCGGCCAGATTGTCTCGGCATGGTGGGTGTGGCACGTGAAGTAGCAACCATTTACAACGCAACTGTGACGTTACCAACCACCAGCCCAGTAGCCTCGGATGGCGAGCGCTTCCCTGTAACGATTGAAGAGGACGTACAACAACTTTGCACGCGTTACGCCGCAACCACTCTTAATGTCCAAGTCCGCCCATCGCCTACGTGGCTTACAAAACGACTCGAAGCGTCCGATATCCGCCCCATTAACAATGTTGTCGACGTGACAAATTACGTCATGCTTGAGTATGGACATCCGATGCATGCCTTCGATCTTGAACAGCTAACTGGCCACGAAATTAGAATTCGACTCGCCCAATCTGGTGAATCCATTCGTACGCTCGACGGAGAAATCAGAACTCTCTCCAGCGACACTCTTGTAATAGCGGACGCGAAACGACCACAAGCAATTGCTGGCATCATGGGTGGTGCTGACAGTGAAGTTACAACCTCTACAACACGTATCCTGTTAGAAAGTGCCCACTTCGACCCGATTTCAGTTCGCCTAACCGGCAAACGACTCGCTCTTTCAACCGACGCATCGTATCGTTTTGAGCGAGGCACAGATATCGAAGCGCCCGTTCAGGCCATGCGACGGGCACTACATTTGCTGCTACAAATCGAGGCGACGAACTCAACGGAACAGATCACCGACACCTATCCTGCTCAATGGACCCCTCCGCAGATCACGCTCAGGCACTCACGTATTGGGCGGGTCCTGGGAACAGAGATTTCCGAGCCATTCGTGAAAAAAACCCTCGAACGACTCGGATTTGCCCTCAAGGATTCATCGGCAGACACCACTGACTCTACGTGGCACGTGACGGTGCCCACTCATCGGGTTGATGTTCATCGGGAAATTGATCTCATTGAGGAAGTCGCACGCCATCATGGCTATGACCGTTTGCCCTCAACCTTTCCGACTATGACACAACCGCCGTCCCCGTTGTCGACGCCCATTCGCGAGCAACAGTTGATCCGACGCACCTTGACGGCAACCGGCTGTTCGGAAGCGATCACCTATGGATTTATTGAAGAAATAGCTGCATCCCCGTTTCTGGTTCATGGCGAAGAACTCGTTCGGATCGCAAATCCGCTTTCGGAACAATACGCCGTACTTCGCCCGTCGGTCCTGCCTGGCCTAATCGATTCCTTAATCTACAACCGTCGCCGAGAACACCATGACATTCGTCTGTTTGAAATTGGTCATCGATTTAGACAAGGAGAGGGCGAAAACCCCAGCGTGGCCATCGCCGCTACCGGCGCAGCCGTCCCTCAGCATTGGGCAGAGAATGAACGTCAAAGCGATCTTTTCGATATAAAGGGCATTGTTGAGCGACTCTGTGAAGTCTTGGAAGTTGAGCCTCTGTTTGATCCGAAAGAAACACATCCGGCGCTTGTAGTCGGTCGCTCAGCTACCATCAAGGCGTCCACTTCGGACGATTTGACCGAAATAACCCTCGGCCATATTGGACAGTTGTTACCCAATATCGCACTGGCCCGCGGTTTCCCCAGTGCAGGCGAAGACATTTATGTTGCGGAGTTAGATCTCGACATGCTTGGAAAAATAGCCGTCGACCAACGTAAGAAAGTTGTAACACCAATACCACGACATCCCTCGATCGTACGCGACATCGCGATTGTCATCTCATCCGCGGTACCTGCTGGTGACATACGCAAGGTTATCCAAGAGACGGCAGCCGATACACTGTCTCACGTTGAAGAATTTGACCGTTATGAAGGCAAAGGCATTCCAGATGGGTATATCAGCCTCGCATTACGATTGACGTTTCGAGCTAATGACCGTACCCTGACCGACGTGGAGGTGCGGACTACAATAGAGTCCGTGATCGCCGCGCTCAAGGAAGTGCACAACGCGACATTACGGTAAATACCAGTTTCAGGAGAACGCTTATGGTCAACAACATGCATTCCCTCGACCTGGAATCGATCGAGCGACTTGCAGACAAGATTCAGTCGCTTGTCCAACTGCTCGAGCGCACTCAGAACGAATTGAATCAAACTGCCGCCGATAACGGCCGGCTCACCACAGAAATCGATGAACTGAGGAACCGACTGGCTCTGTTGCAACGGGACAGTGGCGAAATGGACAAACTGCTTGAGGAACGTGAGCAAATTCGAACGCGCGTCGCTTCGATGCTTGAACAACTCGAAGGGTTAAACCTGTAGGATGGGCTGTGAGTGAAGAACAGAACGAAATCGTCCACGTAGAAATTCTTGGCCGACCATATCCTATCAAGAGAGGTCAGCTTGATACGGACCGTGTCACACAAATCGCTTCCATAGTCGACCATTCTATGCAGACGGCACTGGACCGGCCAGGCAATTTCGATAAAGAGGCTGTCGCGGTACTGGCTGCAATTAACATCGCCGCCGAGCTTATGGAACTCCGTGACAACCTCGACAACAATGAAACCTCGACCAGAAAAACGTCGATGGAAATCGAAACAATTCTCACCAGAATCGAGACGACCCTCGATGATGTAATTGCCAAGAATACAAAGGTCGTCTGACTGGCGTACCCCCCACCTATCTCTTGCTCCGGCCTCAGCTTCGTTTTAAGATTGAGAGAGAGACGAACTGAAAGCAGGATTGCTGGGTTGTCATTGCTGTTCTAAGAATGGCTAGAGCGGAGTCAGTTTTCCCTGCATTGCACGTGATGGTTTGGAGGCTCGTTTGAGCCATTGCTGTATTGAAGTGAACTGCAACACTCCGGTGTGAGCATGCCTCTGTGCGAGGAAGCCTAAAGTCGGAGCTTGACATAGCGGTTCCACCTGCTTGAGCAGGTTCATACGACCTCCCCACACGGTAATCGCGGGGTCCTTAGGTCGGTTGTGATAGTCCGCAGAAGGGTTAGTTCTCGAGGGGCGCGTATACAATCCCTCCCGAACATCGTAGCCGCGGCTTGGTTGTCGGAAGACATTGCGAACCGCATCGAAAACGAGTTGCAGTGCCTCGGCCAAATAAAGGTAACTGTTCTCAGAGAAACAAGAGCGGTGGGCTATGCTCGATAGCATGCTGATTCAAAATTTAACACTCCAGGCTCCTCGGTGCTTATGAACACCGTCGAGGAACTAGGAGAACACGCGCTTATCGAACGTATCCACGCTCGCGTTCCCAGTCGCTCCGTAGATATCTTAGTCGGCATCGGCGACGACGCCGCCGTTCTTGAACCAAAGCGAGGAACACTGACTGTTGTGACCACCGATGGACTGGAAGATGGCATCCATTTCGATCGAAACTTTTGTACCCCAGCAGACATTGGTCATCGTGCACTTGCGGTTAACCTCAGTGACTTAGCCGCCATGGGCGCCACACCTCATTACATCCTCCTTTCTCTTGCCCTTCCCCCAACCACACTTGTTAGTGACATAGACCAGATGGTCGACACGTTGGTGTCCTTGGCCACGCAGCACCACGTTCACCTCGTCGGTGGCAATATAACTGCCTCAGCACAAGCTTCCTCACTACACCTCGACATAACTGCGATCGGTAGCGTGAAACGACGGTCTGTTCTAACCCGCGATGCCGCGCGCGCTGGTGACATTCTTTATCTCAGCGGCGATATTGGAGGTGCCGTTGCCGGTCTTGCATCATTACAACAGCGAAGCGATGTACCAAACTATTCAGACAAGACCAATGCATCGCAGATCAATATGGACAGATGTCACCAACAATATCGTCGACCCGACCCACGAGTTAGACTCGGCATGGCGCTCGGCCGAAACCGTGCCGCTCGAGCCTGTATCGACCTCAGCGACGGTCTCGCCGATGCCCTCCAGCAAGTGACC
>CAZDQD010000046.1:0-3880 GCA_964507425.1 uncultured Vicinamibacteraceae bacterium | reverse complement strand
ATGCAGGAGATCGCCCAGGCAGTCGCCGAGGCTCTCTCGCCACTAAAGGACACCTATCGATGTGTAGTACGGCCGCATCCAGGGTTTCTCGAATTCGGCGAGTATCTCGCTCCCTACGGATTCGAGGTCTCAACGAAGCCGACGGCTGAACTCGTCGTGCTCAGCGACCTGTTTGTGGCGTTTGCCTCCTCAACCATTCGGTGGGCCGTCTGCTGCAATGTGCCGACCATCAACTACGATGTGTTTCACTATAACTTTACGGAATATAAGAAAACGGCAGGTGTGCTACATGCCCAAACGCACCACGAGTTCGCAGACCTCGCCGGAAAATTAGCATTCGGAAATACGTTCTATCAGGACATCCAAACACGGATGCAGACCAACCGCGAGGCGGCTGAAACCTTTGATGGACAATCCGTCGAACGCATTAACACTCTTTTAAACTCTTTCCGATCCACGCCAGTACCTGGTACAAGTTAACCATAACGCCCCCTAGCTTCATGCGAATACTCTTCTGTATCGAATCCCCGACTAAGTATCACGAGGTAATAACATTAGTAAAAGCGTTTGCCTTGAAAAAACATAACTGCTTTGTACTTTTGCCACACGATGCCAACCAGTCATTTCTTACCACTGCTGACAAGAGCAACCTAGAGGCACTGCACGAACGACACATTATCACTGAAATAATTCCCATTGGCCTCGAAGGTCTGACTGAGAAGTCGTCGTCGTCAGACGAGAAGCTCATCAACATACTAGTATGGGGTCTCCGTCATCCATTTAAGTTTCTGCGCGCACTCTTTCGACGACTGTTAAAGACACTTCAAAAGCCGACAAACACTCGCGCTAACAGACTGGTACAGTTTGTCCGTCATCGATTTAAGTTACTAAGCGCACTCTTTCGACGACTGGTAAAGACACTTCAAAATCCGACAAACACTCGCGCTAACACACTGGTACAGTTTGTCCGTCATGAATTTAAGTTGCTAAGCGTACTCGTTCGCCGACTGTGGAAATACACTTATCGTACAGTCTATAAGCTCTACTGTCGTTTCCATGACGGCTGGGACCGGTACATTGGTCGCCGTTTAAAAATAAATCAATATGTCTACATGCAGTACAAGTGTTTCCTTGACAACACCAGACATACCTTTGCTGCTCATGCGTTTGACGTGGTCGTTCTTCCAGAGGAAACCGTCGGGATGGTTGCATCCTCCATCGTTAAAGCAAGTCGTGAACAACACATCCCGGTGATCGTGTGTCCGTACACAACAGCTAACCAAGACGAGGCCTTTCAAAACCTAAAGGATCGGGATGAATTTAAAACAGACCACAATTCGCTAGCGGCATTTCTTTTTCCAAGATGGCGAATGAAACGGCAAGGTCGAGACCTCGTACGATTACCCGAATCTCACATCATCGCCCACGAACGTCTCGGTCTCACACCTCAAGACCCGTGGCTGATGAACAGCGGCACCATCGACGCCATTTGTGTCGAAAACCAAAGTATCAAGGATTATTTCGTTAGCTCAGGGATTTCAACCAAGCGTTTACGTGTCACCGGCTCAGCCGCATTGGACGAGATGTACAACATTAAGACAAATCGAGAAATTGTCTCGGCGAAACTAAACGAAGAAGCAGGAGCTAGCGACGACCGGCCGCTACTCTTGGTCAGCGGTTGTCCAAACCAACTGACTGGAGTCGAAGCTCCGTACTGTGCGTACTCGTCAATGGAGGAAATCGCAACTGTTGTCGCAAACGCACTCACCTCACTAAAGTCAACGTATCGATTTGTGGTACGTCCACACCCAGCTCATCTTGCATTTGGTGACATGCTGGCGCGCTATGGTTTTCATGTTTCCGAGTTGCCAACGGCGCAACTCGTGGTACTTAGCGATCTCTTCATTGCTTTTGCGTCGTCAACGATTCGGTGGGCTGTTTGTTGTGGCGTGCCGACGATCAATTATGACGTCTTTTCGTACAACTTTAACGAATACAGAGATAACGTGGGTGTGTTTGACGTCAAGACAAGTACGGAACTCTCTATACTGGCGGCACGGTTAAGGTTCGGGAGTAAATTCTATCGTGACACCCTCACACGAATAGCATCGGAAGAAGCCGCAATCGTGATGCTCGATGGCAAATCTGTTACGCGCTTAGAAACTACGCTTAACGAATTAACCGTGAATAGGGGCGGATCCTAGCGGACCGCGGCTAGATACAAATGTTTTTGCGTCACAATGATGGCAACTAACATGAATAATTTGAGAATCGGAATCGTTGGCACAGGCGCGATGGGCTATGAACATGCGCGTGTGTTCATGGCGCAACCAAATACAGACCTCGTGGGCCTTCACAACAGGACACGTCTAAAAGCCGAAACCGTGGCTGACGCTCTCGGCACCCCGCCTGTTTTCGATTCCATTGACGAATTAGCAACTCAAGCAGAGCCAGACCTTATCGTCGTGGCAGTTCCTGAACTCACAGCCAGTGCTGTAGCTAAAGCATGCTTTAAACACAACTGTGCGGTCCTGCTCGAAAAACCAGCCGGTTACAACCTTAGCGACGCAGAAGATATTGCTGCTAGCGCCAGTTCCAGAAAACAACCTGTGTTTGTCGGACTGAATCGGCGATTCTATGGCAGCGTGCTACATGCGTTGAACAATCTTGATGAAAAACCCGAAGAAAAACGTTTCATCCACATACAAGACCAACAAAATTTTGTTGAGGCACGGGCCCATAACCACCCAGAAGAAGTGGTCCGATATTTCATGTACGCGAATTCTATTCACAACATTGATCTAATCCGAACCTTCGCACGCGGCCCGGTGGTGGATGTACAGGTCATTCAGCCCTGGAAAGGTGAAGACACTGAAGTCGTCGTCGCTCACGTGACGTTTGAAAGTGGTGACACGGCACTCTACGAGGGTATCTGGCGCGGACCAGCACCATGGGCCTGTGCGATCAGTACACCAAGTGTACGTTGGAGTCTCATCCCACTTGAAGAAGCGACGGTACAACTTGCCGGCGAACGGACGAGAACACGTATTGACCGCACAGAAATTGACACCAATTACAAAGCTGGTTTCTACCTCCAGGCGCAAGCGGTTGTCGAGGCATTGAAAGGCAACGATTCAAACGCTATCGACATCAGACAAAGCCTTGACACCATGCGTCTCATCCACCAAATGTTTGGCGTGTAATCCTGTGTCACTTCCGCCGCTGAGTACAACGACGAAAGAACAAACAATTGAGATCACTGGATTCGCTCGACCCTTCGGACTGAAGGTGATGCCGGATGGAACAGCCTATGTCACGGACATGGACCTTCATGCTGTTTTTCGGATTGCACCAGATTTCAGGACCTACCGCGTCTTAGTCGGACCTGACGGATGGTCCGCACCACAAGCCTTTGGTACCGATCAACAACAACAGGCAGAACCGCAAGATCCGCAAATTTTCAACGGACCGCACTCACTTGACATATCCGCGGACGGCGATATGTGTATCACGACGTACTACACTCCAGCACTGCATTTTGTCGCTCCGAACGGCCGCATAAAACACACAGCGCAAAAACTGACGGCAAACGTCACACTTACCGGCCCTGCATCCTCAAACTACACACCAGACGGAACCTTACTAATTGCCGAATACACACAAAATCGTGTGATCCGTTGGCATCCTAGTAAAGGCCATGTGGACACCATCGGAAATACGCAATCTGACGATGCACTGTTTGACCGTCTCCACATGGCAAAACAACTCGGGTCCGGCAAACTCCTTGTGGCAGACACCTGGCATCATCGCTTAGTACTCATCAACCAGAACGGGACGAGTGAGGGGTGGTGGCGACCCTGTCCGAAGGATGAACAACACG
>CAZDQD010000045.1:0-9539 GCA_964507425.1 uncultured Vicinamibacteraceae bacterium | reverse complement strand
AGACGCAGCCTGTATATTTTGAGTAATCGTTTCCAACGCAGTCCGACGTTTGCCGTGCTCCAATGAATTTTCTGGCGATACGCCGTCTACGTCACTAGCTCCAAATATTAGCGCGACCTGCGCCAATTTATGGCCGTAAAGATTCCAATCGACCTGCACACAGTTAACATTTTTTACCAGCACTCGAGCCATTGCAACCCTGCGCACGTTTTCGTAGCCAGTCGACACGACACTAGCCAGTTTCTGCGGTAAGGGCGAGACAGCAGCTACCGCAATCTGGTCACCCCACGAACAAATGCGTCCAACTGCATCTTTACCGGAAATGGCTGGGTCGTTGATCGTTAAACGGTTAACTGGAACACCTGCGCCAGCCGAACGGTCGAGCCAAGTAGAATCGACCATGTCGTCAACAGATGCTTCCGAAATACGTGACAAGCCCGCGCGGGCAAGTCTCTTCAACAGCACCTCAAAAGTGCCTACATCCTCGCCACATAATGCCACCAAATCATTAATATCAAAGCCGGTAACAGGAATGTCTCGACCAACCTGAACGGTTCTCGTGACCGCCTCAACTACGTCATCACGTGTAGCGAGACAACCACTCAGGCGCACCTCGCCGGCCTCGGCTGGAATTGTCAGATCCGACGGCACTTGATGCGCCGATACGTGAAAAACACGAACGAACGTCACTTCTTCGCCACAGATGGTTCGGCGTCGCTCGTCAGCAAGAGCACCCAGACGCACCAAGGCGGTCGACTCCCATAACGTGGCGACCTCTTCAGGTATTAGCTGTTCCCCGGCGGACAACTTAGCCATAACGGCATCAGGAGTTTTCGTCGCGATCATGTGCCCCCGTTTTCCTCGGCTATCGGCGGTGCCACCTGCATCGCTTCAACAATCGCTTCTGCCACTACCAGCGCGCGATGACCATCAACGGCCGTGACCCCAGCCGCCCTCCCAAGATTAACGGCTTCGACAAAATCGAGCAGCTCACGTTCCAAAGGCTCCGCATTCTGAACAGCGATAGAACCTCCATTGATGACCGGCTGACCATCGGCATTACGCGTCACTTTCCACGACTCCACGTGTTGCTCTTCATAATCCACAGAGATTAGTGAATGCGGTTGAAACACTCGTAGCTTTCGCACGCGTTCGCGACTCACACGGCTCGCGGTGAGGTTAACTATGCAGCCAGTTTTAAATCGTAAACGTGCGTTTGCTATGTCAATACGATTACTAAGCACCGGAACGCCCACTGCTTCAAGTGAAACAGGCTCAGAACCGATTATTGAGAGCACTACGTCAATATCGTGAATCATTACATCAAAAACAACATCGATATCCAGACTACGTGGCTGAAACGTCGCTAGCCGATGAACTTCCATAAAGCGTGGCTTGGTTATAAATGGAAGCGCCGCCGTAACAGCAGGATTATGTCTTTCCGTATGCCCAACAGCCAATGTCGACCGTGATTTCTCAGCGAGCTGGATTAATTTCTCGGCTTCATCCGAGGACGACGCCATTGGCTTTTCAACCAACACCGAGACACCGGCCTCTAGTAGAGGGCTGACAACCTGCACGTGGTCTACGGTCGGAACCGCTACTACTGCAGCATCCACTTTCGTACTCAGTTCGGATTTGTCAGTAATAACACCGGTACCAAACTCACATGCCACCGCCCGAGCACGTTCTTGTTCGATATCAACGATCCCAACGAGCTCTACACCAGTCATTACACTAAGCAGGCGAGCATGGTGCCTACCTAAATGCCCTACTCCCACTAC
This sequence comes from uncultured Vicinamibacteraceae bacterium, assembly GCA_964507425.1. Classification (GTDB taxonomy): domain Bacteria; phylum Acidobacteriota; class Vicinamibacteria; order Vicinamibacterales; family UBA8438; genus DTWD01. The sequence goes on along the minus strand of CAZDQD010000045.1, from coordinate 7,755 downwards.
CGCGACACGCAAACCGGCCGTGCCCGCCATCACTGTTTTGTCTCCTGATTAGCCAGCGCACGCCCCACCACCGCTATACCGGCTTCGTTTGCCGCTGCGATAGCATCGGGACCATCAAGTAATAACGTGCGCTCAGCATCTATCGACAGAACCGTGGCGCCAGCCTTCCGGAGTGTCGTGATCGTAGGAACGCCGACCACCGGCACATCGAATCGCATGTCTTGACCAGGTTTAGCTACTTTAATAACCGTGGTCCCGGGACCAGCAATGTGGGCCGCTCTGGCAATAACCTCATCCGTTCCTTCCATCGCCTCAACTGCAACCACAGCTCGATCCTTAACGACAATAGTCTGACCGATATCAAGCCTTGCTATCGTATCGGCAACGCTATAACCAAACGAAAGGTCCGAACGTTCTTCGGTGGTTGGAGCCCTATCCGTTAAGTTGCCAGTCCCCGCAAGCAATGGTTTAAGAAACGTTGTTGAGTCCACTAGCTCAATGCCATTCTCCTTCAGTACGTCAGCTATGGCCGAAATCAACGCATCAGTGTTTTTCGTTGCCAAACGTCGAACCACAGACAGCAAAGTCATATCAGGAACAACCGAGAACAACTTATTGTGTTTAACTTGACCGGCCATTAAGGCTTGAACGATGTTCGCCTTCTTCAATATGGCAATGCAACGTCCAAGCTGTCCGAGTGATACCCAATGAAAATCAGCTTGCCCACCTGATCCGGCCACCGTCTCCAGATCAGGATCTGTTTCCTCTCGGATGGCAACAACGGTCACATCGTGCCCGAGACTTCTCACTGCCTCGAACACTAAAAACGGAAACCTGCCGTTACCAGCGATTAAACCTATGCGCATGGCTGTTGAGCTGCAAGAAATTAATCTTCGACGCCTACTTGTTCAATTTGCCTAGGTGGCCGGCGCAGATTTACCCCACGTTTCGACGTGCGGATAAAATCGACTAGTTCGGCCACCTCGGGCACATTGAGACGACTATCCGAATCGATACGCTCCAAGGCTTGTGACGTATTTAATTTAGAACGCATAAGAAGACGATACGCCTGCTCCAACTGCCCAATCGTCTGCGCGGAAAACCCTCGCCGTTCCAGACCAATCGTGTTGACACCATAAACCCTAGCCATGGCACGACTGCCAACTGTCTTTCCATAAGGAAGAGCGTCCATCGTCACGACTGAATAGCCGCCAATATAGGCTTCCCGACCAACACGGCAGAATTGATGAACCGCGGAAAACGCTCCAATCGTCGCACCATCCTCAACCACAACATGACCTGCCAGTGTGGCGCCATTCGCAAAAATCGTTTTATTTCCAACGTAGCAATCGTGAGCGACGTGTGCGTAGGCCATAAAAAAGCTGTCATCACCAATGCGAGTCACTCCCCCGCCACCCGCGGTACCACAATTGATGGTCACACCCTCTCGAAAAACATTGCGCTTCCCAATAACGAGTCTCGTATCCTCTCCCACATACTTAAGGTCCTGCGGAATCAAGCCGATCGATGCGAACGGAAAAACCTGACAATCTTCGCCAATTTCTGTGTCGCCATCAATAACCACCGAGGCCCCAATACTGCAACCCCTTCCGAGACGAACTTTTGGACCAATAATCGCATACGGTCCAACCACTGCACCCGTAGCAATTTGCGCAGCCGGATGAACCTTTGCTGTCACATCAATGTGTGATGCAACTTCCAGACTCAGAACGAGTTCAGCCTCGGCTACCGTTTGCCCCCCAACCGTCGCAACTCCGTGAGCTTTGGAAAATCCGTTTTCTTTGCCGTTCAGCGTCACTTCAAGGAACAGACGGTCACCAGGTAGCACTTGTTTGCGGAACTTCACATTACTCACTTCTTTGAGCACTGCCCGTGCAGTTGGCACGCCTGTACTGTCGCTGTCGAGAAGTAGTAGCGTCGCAACTTGCACTAACGTCTCGATCATCATGACGCCTGGCATTAGTGGCGTCCCTGGGAAATGACCTTGGAAATATTCTTCGTTAACAGTAACGTTTTTCACGGCCGAAATTCGAGAGCCCGGATCATGCTCGACGACGCTATCCACTAAAAGTGACGGATAACGATATTTGAGTCGGTCAAGGAGAAGAGGAATGTCGAGGGACACTAAACTAAAGGGCCTAGTTGGCTTGGTTTTTCAGTCTACAGGTTATCTGGTCGATACGTCCAATCAGTTTCATCAAGTCGGGAACTATAAAAACTACAACAACTTATAACAGTTATTCGGGAGCAGCCTCCGATGACGCATTCAACTCCTCGACAACATCTGCTGTCAGGTCAAGTTGTGGATTCGCCCAGACAAGGCCTCCCTGCCCCACGTTGAACAAAAAATCTACCCCTCGGGCAGTAGCAACGGCCTCAATCGCGGGCTGTAGTCTTAATTCAAAGTCAATCTGTAACTGCTGTTGGAGTTCACCAACCTCGGTCTCAGCATCCTGAGTGATACGTTCCATTTCTGCCTGGGCGTCCTGGCCCTGACGTTGGACCTCCAGCTGCAAACGTTGAATCTCGCGCTGCAAACTCAAACGCGCTTCCGCACTCAGCACGGTTTCACCCTGCGCCAATTTCAGCTGCGACTCCTGCAGCTGCAAATTGCTTGAGTCGATCCTTCCCTGTAACTCCTGATTACGAGCCTCAAGCTCAGCTAGCTTCTGGTCGGTCAGCGCTTGCACCTCTCCGTTAGCAGCCTGTCCCTCACTCGATTCTGCAAGAACACGCTGCAGATCGATATATCCGTATTTTGCATCAGCGGGAAATGGGAGCGTTGCCTGTGCCGGCGGCGCCTCATCCTGCGCCATTACGGGCGACACTGTCACTCCTAAAGCCAAGATACTTGTAATCACGAATCTCATCAGTACTTACCCTCGTCGCGCCGGAAGCGCGTCTTAATTAACATTGCCTACACAATATCTCTCGGCAGCAGGCACCCACAACGTTAAAAGGTCGTGCCCATCGCAAATCGAAATCCGCGACCTTCCTGCCTATAAAGGCGATCGTTATATACACCTTCTCGCATCGGATTGAAATAATAGATCAAACGAAAAGGTACGTTTAGCATCGGCATAAAGAATCTGAGTTCCGCACCCGTTGATGTTTTTACGTCGTCGATTGCAAATTCCTGACCCCAATCCTGAACTTCACCCGCGTCAAAAAAAGTGACAATCCGAATGTTATCGTTAATGACAAATTGATACTCAAGGTTCACCAGCAGACTCTTATTACCCCCCATGATTGTACGACCCTGATAGGTGTCAGTCCCTACATCTGGGTTAGTATCTGCTAGCGTCGGACCAATCCGCCTAATATCAAATCCACGCACAGAGTACTCTCCACCAAGCCAGAGACGCTCAAAAATCGGAATTGACTCAGGACTGCTTGCCACCAAAAATTCACCCTGAACACGCATACCAAAAATTGTTTTAGCAGTGTGCCTTTTATACATGGTCGCTTCAAGTCTGGGCTTGACAAACCTCGTGTTCCCACCAGCGCCAGCCAATTCAGCAGCAGCGGTAAAGTTTTTTCCAGTGGTCGGAAAAATAGGATGATCGACCGTGTTATTCGTTATCGAAGGAGTAATTTTACTGATATTACGGCGACCACCTGTTCCGAGTAGCAAGGCATCCGACAAGAACGGATTGTAAGAAAGCAGCGCGGGGTTTGATTCAAAATATGGATTAATATCACCGACGAACGCCTGCTCTAAACTGTACGAAAGATACACGCGTGTAAAAAAGCTTAACGGATAACCCACGGTTACAGACCCGCCGGTGGTTTCTTCGGTGAAACTACCGATCCACTCAATCTTCCGACTGTACACTTGAGTCCCTAATGACAGCGGCCTGCCAAAGTTAAACGGCCTCGTGAATGAAACCGTATGGTTACGCGCACGCATGCCGCTCATCATCGACACTCCGAGCGTTTCTCCACGACCCATGAAGTTCGATGTTGAAAAAGAAACCTGGCCAAAAAAACCATCAAACTGTGAAACGCCAGCACCAAAAGACAACTGATTTAAGTTCGCCTCTGTTAAATCAAGTCGGATATTAACCTCGTTTTCGCCCGTCTCAACTTTCTCAACATCAACCTCGTTTTCCTCAAACGGCTCAAAGAAACCTAGCTGGTTAAGACGACGAACACTCCGCCTCAATGCTTCAGTGTTGAACACCGAGTTCTCAACAATCTGTAATTCACGACGAATAACTTCATCGTGCGTAACATCGTTACCCGTGAATTCAATACGATTGAGGCGATATTGCTCGCCTTCCTGCACTCGAATTGTGACATCGACAACCGGAGAACCATCAATGTGCGTTGGCCGAACTTCCTCTAACGCAGGCTCCTCCTCTAAACCACTAAATCTATCATCGTCATCGATAAACCCATCTCCTTCATCAAACTCGGAGCCCCTGTCGTTCGACACAGTGCTGAACTCATCAGAATCAGATTCGTCAACGTCGTCACTATTCACTTCAACAACGTCATCACGCGGCTTCAGGTCTGGAGCAATCGTCATTTCAAAATAACCGAGTGAACCATAAAGTTCCCGAGCATCTTGAAATCCTTCTCTGATATCACTTTCGCTGTAATAATCCCCAGGTGTAAGGTCGTCAAATATGCGACGCAGACCTTCCTCCAGCAAAACCTCGCTACCCTCGAAGTCAATCTCTCCCATGCGATAGCGCTCCCCTTCATCCACAGGAATCACTAAACGCATCCCCCTCGATTCTCCGTCTTCAGACAACTCAAGGTACTCGATGTCCGGCTGGCCAATTTGCGCAGTGATGTAGCCTTCATCACGATAGTACGCCTCAACCCGTTCCGCGTCTTCTTCGTATTCCTCGGGTTTATAGGCGCCGCGACCAGTTAAAAAAGACAACCAATATCTCTCCTTAACGTTCTGCATCCGTCGTTTCAGTGAGCCATCAGTCATCTCCACGTTACCAATAAAATCTATCTCTTCGACCTGAACCTTCGGCCCTTCATCCATCTGAAACGTCAGCTTAACCAGATTCGGTCCACCCGCAACGGGCTCAACCGTAGTGTCGACCTCAGCAAACATGTAGCCCTTGGCAGCAAACAGAAACCGAATTACACCCTCTACTCGACGGATGGTGGCCGGATCGAGAAACGTATCAAGTCGAAGAGTGACATTTTGCTCCTCCATATTGAGCAAAATATCTTCCGTTTTCAGCTCGTCCGAACCTTCGTAGGTGATGATCTTGACGCGCTCACGTTCCTCTAAGTTGTAAATAATACGTTTGGCCTCTACGCCATTTGGGTAAGGGTCATCTATAACTTCAATCCACAAATCATTAAGAAAGCCCGTATCCCACAAGCGCCGATGGTCCTCAATCGCCACCTGCTCGGTCGCCTCTGAATAAGGGACCCATCTCCCTTCGGAGGGCAAACTAACAAAATCTCTAATCCGCATGTGGAACAGGTACGTGTCAAACTCAACACTAGCAACGTTACCTTGTGTTGGAAAACGAAGCTCCACAGCCCTAAGCAAAGTCGGTGAGCCCTCAGGAGGTAGTGGTGGCGCCACTTGTTCAGTCTGTGCCCCACCAAAAAGCGACGGAGTCTGTTGAGCGTCTAACGGCGACACGTAGGCAACGAGCACCAAGCCGAAAACCAAGATTACGTGGTTTCGACAAGCCGTTACGCCAATTGACGCTTTTTGAAATCTTGACGCCTGCATCTCGTGATTACCAACCGATCGCCAAAACAACCACCTGAAAAGGGTGCACGAAACGATCCGCGCATAGGAATTCGTCCGCCACCAAAAAACGGACCATACCGTCTATTTTACGAGATCAGACCTAATCTGAGCCAGAAATTGCCTGAATTAGCCTGGTCGGCCCTACGCGAGACGTCGACCGTCCAATTCTTTACCACCAGCGCGATAGGAAATGCTGTCGTTCTCAAGATAAACCTCTATTTCACCAGATGAGAGGCGGCCTCCGATAAGTTCATCCGAAAGTGGATCTTCAATATAACGCTGGATCGCGCGTCTCAGTGGACGTGCGCCGTAAGAACGATCTTCACAAGTCCGGTCAATGATCCAGTCAACTACTTCTTTGGTAAGGTGAATTTCAAGACCTCGGCCACCAAGGTTTCGGTTTAGTTCAGACACAAGCAATTGCATGATCATACGCAAATCATCATCAGTCAAAGCTTCAAAAACGATGATTTCATCAACACGATTAATAAACTCTGGATTAAATGTTCGTTTCACTTCTCCCAGCACCATCTCTGAAACACTTCGTTGGATGTCTTTAGTGTCGGATGACTGAAACCCCACAGCTGCTTTCTTCTGTATGTAGCGGGCACCAATATTCGACGTCATGATAATGATTGTGTTCTTGAAGTTAATGCGATTACCCAAGCCGTCCGTTAAGTGCCCATCTTCGAACACCTGGAGCAATATGTTAAACAGGTCCGGATGTGCTTTTTCTATCTCATCAAGCAGCACAACCGAATAAGGATGCCTCTTTACTTTTTCGGTGAGCTGTCCCCCTTCCTCGTGACCGACGTAGCCTGGTGGTGATCCAATCAACTTAGAAACAGAGTGTTTCTCCATGTACTCAGACATGTCGAACCTGACAAGCGCAGAGTCACTACCAAATAGAAAACTAGCCAACGCCCTGGCCAACTCAGTTTTGCCTACTCCAGTGGGTCCTAGAAACACAAAGCTACCAACTGGTCGGTTGGGTGTTTTCAATCCCGCCCTTGAACGACGTATCGCACGGGAAAGTGCAGAAATCGCTAAACCCTGACTTACCACCCTCTTGTGCAATTCATCCTCCATGTTTAACAACTTCTCACTCTCATCTTGCTTAATCGCCGTTAATGGAACACCCGTCCATTTCGAAACGACCGCATCGACATCTTCCTTTCTAACCTCAACCCGATTCGTTCCGCCAGTTTGAACATCAAACTTTTCTCTCACATATTCGAGGTTGCCACGAGCTTGCGCTTCCTGCTCACGAAAGAATTGAGCACGCTCATAGTCTTTCTTCGCGGTGGCATTTTCCATCTGTTCTACTGCGACTCTGATGGTTTTATTAATCTCGCTAAACTCTTCACTATGACCGGCCTCACGAAGCTTTACCCAAGCACCGGCTTCATCAACCAAGTCAATCGCTTTGTCAGGAAGAAACCTGTCACTTATATACCGACTCGATTGATAAACAGCTGCCTCAATGGCTTCCTGCGAGTAACAGACATGGTGAAACGCTTCATAGCGCTCGACAACACCACGAAGGATCTCAAGTGATTCCGATTCGGAGGGAGGCTCCACCTTAATTGCCTGAAACCTTCGTTCTAGCGATCGATCTTTTTCAACATACTTACGATATTCCGACGGAGTGGTCGCTCCGATGCACCTGATCTCACCCCGCGAAAGCGCAGGCTTAAGAATATTGGCCGCATCCAGCGACCCCTCGGCCGAACCGGCACCAACTAGCGTATGTAGTTCATCAATAAAAACGATAATGTTCGGGTTTTCTATCAGCTCCTTCATTATTGCCTTCAGGCGCTCTTCAAACTGGCCACGGTATTTCGTCCCCGCGACTATAAGTGACAAGTCGATCGACAGAATTCTTTTATCCGCAAGAAAATGAGGCACGTCTCCAACCACTATCTGCTGTGCCAACCCCTCTACTATCGCAGTCTTACCGACACCCGGTTCGCCGATGAGCACAGCATTGTTTTTTG
>CAZDQD010000044.1:0-9658 GCA_964507425.1 uncultured Vicinamibacteraceae bacterium | reverse complement strand
CGCTGGTTCAAATCCAGTCATCCCGACCATTTTCCTCAATTCTATTTTCATTGGCTATCATGAACCATGAAGCTACGAGTCAGGCGTCTGAGACCGGACGCCATCATCCCAGCGTACGCGCATCCCGGCGATGCCGGTTTGGACCTTCACGCGAGCGAGGACGTTACGCTCGAGCCTGGTGTGCCCTGCCTTGTGCCGACGGGAGTGGCTATTGAACTCCCGGAGGCAACGGAAGCACAGGTTCGACCGAGAAGTGGGTTGGCGCTGAAGCACTCAGTCACCGTGCTCAATACACCCGGGACAATTGATGAAGGTTATCGGGGTGAGGTTGGTGTTGTGCTCATCAACCATGGGTCCACGACATTCCACGTTACTCGTGGGATGCGCATTGCTCAGCTCGTGATCCAGAAACGATGGACGGTAGAAGTTGTGCAAGTGGATGGGTTAACCGACACTACTCGTGGAACCGGCGGCTTTGGCTCGACGGGTTCCTGACATCTGCTAACTTCGATAGCGTGTCCAGAAACCTGGAGGGAATTCGGTGTAACCCGTTAGAACCAGAACTGACGGGCTATCAACAGGTCAAAGAGATCACGTCGAGTGGGTTTGTTCCCTGATACTCACTCAAAGAACTGCGCATGTGACCGCTAGGGTAGCGCGAGTGCGATCCACTCGCCTTGATGACTCAACGATCCGATTGGGAGGACAACGTATTGCTTGCCTTCGTGTAAATATGTAATCGGTGAACCATTTGAACCTGCTTCAAACATCGTTTCCCAGACAACCGCGCCAGTGTTTTTATCGAAGGCGCGTAATTTTTTTCCGGCATCAGGCCCTCCGCCAGGAGGTGTCCTTACCATTATTGGATCGCCTTCACTCACGAAGAGCAATGTCTTGGTTAGAAGCGGCATTGCACGGCCGGGTTGGCCGAGCGCCGGTAGGTTGAGGTGTGCGATCGCTGAGTGCTCCCGTGGTCCGTCGCCATTTGGTACCATCCAAACGTGTTCGCCGGTGTTCATGTCGATTGCAGTGATCCGACCGTATGGTGGCTTTGTTAGTGGCAGACCACGAGGACCGGCAATGAATTCTCGATTTCCCCTGGTGTATCGGACATTCATGCGATCAGGATTGCCAGGTGTAAGGTCCGCGACGAATCCTGCAGTTACCGACGGTATGTAGAGCATTCCCGTTTCTGGATCGAATCCTGCTCCGCCCCATTCGGCACCACCGACGGAACCCGGCAGCTGAAATGTGCCCTTAGTATCTTCGGGGTTGTTGCTACGTATTGAAGGTGGCGTAAAGATAGGGCCGAGGATGTACGGCTTGAGGATTTCTACCGCTTCTGCTCGAAGCTCCGGTGTGAAGTCGATAAGGTCATCCTCGGTGACCCCATGTCGGTCAAAAGGCAGCGGCTTAGTGGGAAATGGTTGCGTCGGTGAAATCCACTCGCCCGGCGTGTTCGACCCTAGTACGGGACGTTCGACTATTGGCCAAATCGGCTCGCCGGTTACTCGGTTGAAGGTATAGGCAATCGCTTGTTTCGTTAATTGGACGACCGCTTTTATTTCGGTGCCGTCGACCGTGATGTCCATAAGGATAGGTGCAACATTGTTGTCGTAATCCCAGAGGTCGTGATGAACCGTCTGGAAATACCAGACCATTTCACCGGTTGTCGCGTCGACGCAGACCAGGCTGTTGGCGTAGAGGTTATTACCAGGGCGATGCCCGCCGTACATGTCGTTGGTTGGAGCGCCGGTCGGCAGATAAACGTAGCCAAGGTCGAGGTCTGCGCTGAACATAGTCCAGACATTTGCCATTCCGGAGTACGTCCAGGAGTCGTCAAGCCAGGTTTCAACGCCAGGGTCACCGGCCTGTGGAATTGGACTCCAGGTCCAACGGAGTTCTCCGGTTTTGACATCGTAGGCTCGTACATCTCCTGGATGTTGTTCCTTGGTGTACGGATGATCGGCCATTGCCGAGCCGACGATCACTACGTCTTTGACAACAAGTGGTGGGGAGGTTCCACTGTACGCAGTTTCCTCATTATAGGTAAGGTCGATGAGTCCGTCGGTTCCAAAGGATTCGATGAATTGTCCAGTCGCTGCGTCTATTGCCATCAGGTAGGGTGCGCGAATAGCAAAGAGCCGACGGTCATTATCTGATTCCCAGTAGGCGACGCTCCGTCCTGCTGTGCCCCTCGGCGTTTCGGAGCCAAGAAATGTAGTGTCTTGGACCCAGATCGTCTCGCCGTTGGCGGGGTCGAATGCTTCAAGGAGGCCAATGCTATTGGAGGCGTACAACACGCCATCAATCATGATGGGTGTTGACTGCAGTTGGTTCGAGTGCCGGAGGTCTGGCCAGCGGGATGTAACGGATGTGTCGACAGAGGGGCGTCGCCAGACGATATCAAGGTCGGTGACATTGTTCGCGGTAACCTGATCAAGTGACGAATAGCGCGTATAGCCGGCGTCACCACCATGCAGGTGCCACTCTCCGTGCGTTCCCTGTTGCGCGGCAGAGGAACTGGCGAACAGGGTGAGCAGTGTGATGCCTTGAATAAGGCTGTTACGCATCATCGTTACTTCATGTCGGAATACGAAGTCGGTTCAAGCAGACGCATGTCGATGGTATCGACAAGCTTTCGGTTTTCGTCCCGTTCAACTGCCACGATCAATTCCTGGAAGTCTTCGTAGGTCCCGAGTTCACGCCACATCTCGTCACGTGCCTGCCGCGACGGGTGTGCAAGGATGTATATAAATGTATCGTCGACATCGTCGCCGTTAATCGCGTTGAAGTAGCCGATGTTTTTCATTCCCGCTCGCTCGAACATTGCTGCTGTGTGGTCCCGGAACCGGTTGGCGAGTTCGTCTCGTTTGCCGGGCATGGTCTTGTAGACCCGTAGTTCAAATACCTGCGAAGAGTTGCGCTGTTGTTCGGCAATGGCCCAGCCAGTTCCCAGAACACCAAACGTAAAGCCGACGAGGGCGAGTACCTTCCATTTGAGCATCAGTTTCTCCAAGTTTAAAGAACACCGTTCGTAAGCCCAATGACTCTGAGGTCGGAACGAACAGCGTTAAGTAAATAACGTGCGGTAACGTGTTCTCAGTAAAATTTAATGGGCAAGCGGGTTCGGTCGAATCTGAAACTTGACGAGGTTTCCAGGTTCAACCGGTCCTCCTTCAACGTGCCATGCTGCATCAGCACCGTATGTAGCGTACACGCCCCGCCCCTTCCAGCCTCCGTTAGGGTCATCGATACGTCCGTCTAAACCGCGGCTGTGGAAGCCCTGAGGGTACGGTACGCGTAAGACCGTCCATTCTCCAGATTCCGGATCGAGGGCAAGCAGTGAATCAGAATTAGAGCCGTTCGCGATGGGGATGTTTTCACCAAGGCCAAGTGTATTGAACTGGTCGACCCAATTGTAATAATGGAAGTCGGCCCCGATTTCGGTATTCCGGTAGTTAGGTCCAGGTGCTTTATAAAAATTCCAGCCTTCATCGCACTGGCGGCCATCGCGCATTTCCGGGCCACTAAACACGCTACATTTGCTACGGTCGAAACTGGCAAAATGACTGCTGCCGGCTAGCGCGGTCCAGAAAACACCGTTTCGATCAACATCGAGGCCACGCGTGCGGTAGCCTTTTTCGACGGGAACCGTATACATCTCACTGACACAGGTCTCCGGCGGATTATCTCCCCGGTCGAGTCTCAACATTCGTCCCGGAAAGTCGTCCGAAACAATCCAGGCGGCATTATCAAGCGGACTGGCAATTACACCGTAGGCTCCGATATTGACTCTCGTATCTAAGGCTGGATCGAACGACCGTTCAGCCGTATCACCACGGGCAGCCGGTTCGTTCCAGGGTTTAGTAATCTTGCCGTCACCGTTCGTATCAAGCACGGTTGGGCACCAGCCCTGGGAGTAACGTTCGTCACCGGTTTCGTCGTAGACCTTTGTATCGAGCCACCCGATGACCTGTCTGTCACCGCTGAAATACAGTGTGTCGTTTTCATCTTCGGCGAATTGAAGGTGGTGGGTTCCAAAACATGTGTCAATCAAGACGAATTTTTCCGCCTCAGGGTCGAAATAGCCCGTATGCCGTCCAGCGCGGTTAATTGGAAAATGCTCCGCGTATTTGTTGTTCGACCCTTCACGACACCAATCAGGGTTGTCGGGGTGCCGCACGCGTGTTGTCAGCCAAACGCGTCCGTCCGCGTCCAGCATCGGGTTATGTGGATTTGCTGGATCGTTCCAAACGGCGTCCTCCCCGAAGTCACGCCACGGCTTAAAGTTCTCCGTTGTAAACATGGAGGGAACTTCAGAACGGGGGACCCGTAGAGGAATTTTAAGCATAGTCGATTGATGCTCTGTCGTATCGGTGACAAGTAAATAATCGTTGCCGATATCGACGCCGTAGATCGGTCCGTTTGCATTAACCCGAGGATTCCGTTTGTCCGTCGAGATTTCGTCATGAACGAATGAAACGTTGTCACCCCAGTTCCACATCGTGAGAACGACGTTCCGTTCAACGCCTTTCGGCCGAGGAGGCGCTTCTGGAACCTCACCGGTTGCTATCCGGTCAGTCCAGTCTGAGACCATGTCGAGACCACGGTTTCGGCCGAATCTGGTCATAAAGCTGTTCATTAATGAGCCACGCTGACCACGTTGCACTCTGTCATCCCATGCTGCGCGTGCCGAGTCAAAATCCTCCAGGTCTGGGATCTCACGAGTATCAGGATTACCGACTTGATGGCAGCGCTGACACCCTTTGAGGTTGTTAATCCATTCCGCCTGACTACTCATCTCGGGATTAATACCGTTGCCGTCAGGTCCGGTCCCAGGGAATTCGTGTTCGCCAGGCAGGTCGATGATGGAGAGCCAGTAGTTTGCTGGATATACTGCGGCAGCTTCTTGGGGTGTTTTTGCAGTGACAGCCGTTAGATTTAGTTCCTGGTCAGGGGTTCCCACAACTGGCTCGGAATCGACGAGACCATAGCCGCGCACCCAAACGCTGTAATTGGCACTTGGCAGTTCTGGTAACACATAGTCGCCGTCATCGTTGGTGACGACAATTTTCCTGAAGACGGTTTCCAGTTCGTCCGTTTCTGCTATCACCCAAACTCCGGCTTCTGGGCCGTTAGCGCTGGTGACAGTACCGCGGATGATTCCCACGTTGTCGACTGCCGCTGACGTCGGTGTGAGCCATATCACCACGATCGTGAATAGAAACAGAAGGCTTGCTTTTTGTAGGATTGGCTTGGTCATCGTCGTTCCATCGTTTCTCCACCAAGTTCACGCAGAAGGGCGACCGTCTCCGGCCACGCTTTCTCAGTATTTGCCACGAAGACGCCTTCGGCAATCATCAACGGCGTCCATCCAAGCGTAGTACGAGCGTTGATATCCGCTCCTTGGTCAATTAGGTATTGCGCGATGAGGTTTGAGCCCATCATGGCAGCACCATGCAGTGCCGTAGACCCGTTCCAGCGCATATCACCGCGGTCCCGTTGAGGGTCCAGTGAGAGTAAGTTCAGGGGATGCCGGAGCAGTAACGTTACGCCGTCGCCCTCAATCATCGTATCCCCAAAATCGGTGGTGGCATCCAATTTGTTTCCTAGTTCAAGGGTCAGCTTGACGGCGTCAAGGCGAAGAACGTCTGGCGTTCCATTTAGTGGTCCAGGGCTTTCACCGTCCCAAAAGCCGACCCCAGAGGCGGCCATTAATGGCGTTACACCTTGGTGAGTTGGGGTTGTCGGGTCGGCACCGTGCTGGACCAGCAGCCTCATGTAGTCGACGTCAGCGTGTTTGGCGGCTAGGTAGAAAGGAGTGGCTCCCACGAAACTAATGAAGTTTCGGCCGACCGAGATGTTTGGCGGCGGTTTGACAATGCCAAGGTCCACCTCGAACGGGATTTCTTCCCATACGATTTGCCGATTTGGGTCGGCACCATGTTCGAGAAGTGCTTCGGCTAATTCCAAGCTGTTGACTGTTCCCGTTGGGATTGGCGGACGGCCTGACCCGGGTCGACGAACCCAAGACAATGCATGAAGTACCGACCCACGTTCATCTGGGATGTTTGGGTTCGCGCCAGCTTCAAGCAGCATTTGTCCAAGTTCAAAGTGAGAATTAATGATGGCGAGTGCGAGCGGGGAGGTGTAACCACTTGAGGCGGGCGTGTAAGCGCCAGTGCTGGCGCTGTTGTTGTTGATGCCGGCGTTGATGTCGGCACCGGCTTCAACGAGCGCTTTCGCTGATGCAAACTGCCCCTCGCGTACGGCGAACAAAAGCGGTGTCATGCCCCGTGACGAGCGGGCCTCCACATTGGCTCCGGCGGTAACAAGGCGTGTGACGGCGTCGGCGTGATTCTCAGCGGCGGCCCACATGAGCGCCGTTTGGTTTCGCCATTGTTCTGTTAGTTCGACCACGGCGCCTTTTGCGAGGAGTGCATTAAGGACTGTGACGCGACCAGTTCGCGCAGCGACCATGAGCACGGACTCACCAGATGATGTTGAGGTGTTGGGGTCGGCACCGAAGTTCAGTAGGGAACGAACGATTTCCGCATTGCCATTTTCTGCAGCAAGTGCGAGTGCGGTAATGCCGTAGCGGTTTGCTAGACCCGGGGACGCTCCGGCATGCAGGAGCAGGTCCACTACATCCAGGGCGTCAGCACGGGCTGCCCAGTGCAGGGCAGTTGTACCGTCTGCTTGCATGGCGTTTACGGTCGCGTCGTTAGCTAACAATGCTTTTACAGTTTCGCTGTCTCCGGACTTAGCGGCGAGCAGTAGCGCCTCATCTGTCTGGCCAGCATTTGTGCTTCCAGCTACGATGGAATCCTCTGACAGCCCCAGGACCACGATAAGTACCGCCATCGCGAGAGTACTCCTAAAACGCAGGCGTTTTTGTCGCCAAGGCTGTTCACGTATCACCGCGGGTCGCATATTACTCACTAGCGGATGCTATCTCGTCAGGTCGCCGTTGACAACAACAGATAAGAGAGGTAGAAAGACTCTTGGCTGACGTGGCATTATGGGGCCGGTGCCTGGGTAGTTAGCGGTGTTTATTGGGTTTCGCCATGAATGCAAACTGTATGACTAGTTATCAAAAGCGTACTCCGGCAGGACATCGTTTTCTCTATCGTTTTGTTACGGCTAATGCGCTTGGTGTGTCAATCTGGCTGAGTGGCTCCGGTGTGCTTTCGGCACAGCCCGCCACGACGGTAGCTCCGCAGCCGATTGCGGAGGAGAGTTTTGAGGCGACGGCCGTTACCGTGGAAGCGACGCTTAATCGGTATTGCCTTAGCTGTCACCGCAACCAAATTGTGAGTGGTCGTGAAACAGCTCCTTCGATGATGGTGTCCCAGTTACGACTCGCGGGCATCGCATTTGACACACTCGATTCAACGTACGTCGGACGTGATGCTGAGCAGTGGGAGCGGGTAGTACGAAAATTGCAGTCTCGGACAATGCCGCCGGTAGGGCGTCCGCGTCCAGAGGACACAATCTATGGCCAGGTTGCCGAATGGATTGAGTCTGAGCTTGACCGTGTGGCGGTAGAGCAACCCAATCCAGGTCGGCGTCCGGCACTTCATCGTTTAACCCGCACGGAATATCGAAATGCTATCCGTGATCTACTCGCGCTTGACGCGCTTCCAAAGGAATTCGATGTAGAGACTTTGCTGCCAGCTGACAACGCGACAAGTGGTTTCGATAACCTTGCAGACTTGCTGTTTGTGTCGCCGGCTACCCTGGAACGTTATCTCGCCGCAGCGCGAAAGATTAGTCGACTCGCAGTCGGTGACACATCGATGCCGCCAATAGTTGACCGTTACCAGCTTGACCGGGATTTGATCCAGGATGCCCATCTCGATGGGTTGCCTTTGGGTACGAGAGGAGGCACGGCTATTCGCAGTCACCTGCCGGCCGACGGCGAGTATGTTGTGACTGTTGAATTTGCACAGGCCGCCCGCGAGGAACATGAAGTTGAAGTGACGGTAGACGGCGAACGTGTGCGAGTGTTTACGATCGGAGGACGAGATCTCGTGCGTGGGGCGTCTGGTGTGTTCGCATTTGAGGCTGAACCCCCGGTCGACGTGCGTGTACCAATGCGGGCCGGCCCGCGCGAGATAGCTGTAGCGTTTCTACAGAAGACGGGAGCCAGTCACGAGGGCTTAGTGCGGTCGTCCAGGCGTGGCCAGCGTCGCGAACCGGCCGTTGCCACTGTGTCGCTTAGTGGTCCCTATGGGGTGGACGGTTCGGGAGACACTCCGAGTCGGCGTCGTATCTTCTCGTGTGATCCAACCAGTGACGTGAGAGCTGAGACGGCGTGTGCGCGGGAGATTTTTTCGACACTTGCGAGGCGTGCATATCGACGTCCGGTGACTGATTCGGATCTCGAGCTATTAATGCCGTTCTATGAACAAGGACGTTCGGCATCTGGCTTCGAACGAGGTGTCCAACAAGGTCTTGAACGGATACTCGTTAGTCCAGAATTTTTGTTCCGTATCGAGCGAGACCCTGAGGGGGTAGCCGGGGGAACTCCCTATGTGGTGAATGACCTTGAGTTCGCGTCGAGACTTTCGTTTTTTCTCTGGAGCAGCATTCCTGATGATGCGTTATTGAGTGCAGCGGTTGCTGGCGAATTACGGGAACCGGTGATGCTAGAAGCTCAGGTTCAAAGGATGTTGGCTGATTCTCGGGCGAGTGCTTTTGTCGAAAACTTTGCGGCACAGTGGCTTTACTTGCGAGACATTGCAGAGAAAGAACCGGATCCGGGATTTTTTCCCGCGTTCGATGAAAATTTGCGCAGAGCATTTCAGCGAGAGACCGCGTTATTTATAGAGGATGTTCTGCGTCACGATGGAGAGGTTACGGACCTGTTAACCGCAGATTATTCGTTCCTTAACGAGCGGTTAGCGAAACATTACGGTATCCCGCACGTATACGGCAGTCATTTTCGTCGTGTGTCACTGGCCGGTACGGAACGGCGGGGCCTTCTTGGTCATGGTGGCATTCTGACGTTGACGTCATACGCGACACGAACCTCTCCGGTGTTACGGGGCAAGTGGATTCTGGAGAATTTGCTGTCGTCGCCGCCACCGCCACCTCCGCCGGATATTCCGGCTTTGGATGAAACCTCGGAAGAGGGTGTGGCCTTGTCTATGCGCGCGGCTATGGAGCAGCACCGAGCGAACCCTGCTTGTGCGAGTTGCCACTCGCAGATGGACCCACTTGGCTTTGCACTTGAGAATTTTGACGCTGTGGGGCGCTGGCGGGATCGGAGCGAATCAAATGAGCCGATCAATGCTAGTGGTGTATTACCAGACGGTACAAACTTTGTAGGTCCAGACGAGATGCGCGCGGCGTTGCTCCGAGAGCCGAAGCGATTTGTGGGGACAGTAACCGAAAAGCTCTTAACTTATGCGCTTGGACGTAACCTAGAGTCATATGACATGCCAGCGGTTCGAGCAATTGTTCGCCGAGCGGCCGAAAATGATTATCGATTTTCGTCGGTCGTTCTTGGTATTGTGAGCAGTACGCCGTTTAAGATGAGGATGCCGCAATCATGATTATTGGCCAGAAAGCGTTGCCCCGTCGAACTTTTCTCCGTGGCGTAGGTGCCACGTTAGCTTTGCCGTTTCTTGACGCTATGGTGCCCGCAGCT
>CAZDQD010000043.1:0-21823 GCA_964507425.1 uncultured Vicinamibacteraceae bacterium | reverse complement strand
AAGCTCTGCTAGCGATAGCCCTCGTCTTATGAGCGCGGCGATGCCGATTGCCGACCAACAGAGTAGTCGCCCTTTGCGGACTAGCGCCATAGTTATACCGGTAGCCGTACTAAACGACAATAAAGTTGCGAGTAACGCTGTGCCAGCTTCGTCAATGCCGATACGCATCGGTACAAACTTGAACACGACACTGATGAAGCGATTACCCGCCTCAAGAACGAATGCATCAAAAATAGTTGGTGGGTGGTCACTAATCAGAGAAAGCATGAGAAAGATCTCAGCGATAGCGAGTAGGTGAAACAGTGCGTGGAGTGACGCAATGGCCAATACGTCAGGCCATTTTCGAGGGTAGTCACTGTGAATACGCTCCTCGACCGTTTGTGCTCGATCGGAAAGCCTAGTCAGGAACGCGGTTGCTACGTGGAGTCGGGTCAACCAGTGTAGCGTCCTACTTACGATAGGGATTCGTTTCCAGATGAGCCAGTGGAATCCCACTACAAGGAGCACTAACGTAAGCAGGGGGCCAGCCGTGACAAGAATCTCCGTGGCGGGAGGTTGGACGAGCAAAAAGAGAGAAAGTCCACCAGCTATGACAATTACTACAACCGACAAGGCGTAAAACAGTGTTTCAACAGCGAGTGCGGGTAGTGTGAATCTGAGTGGGATACGATCTTGTAGATACAGAGCCTTTACCGGTTCGCCGACTACGACACTTAGTGGTAAGAGGTTGCCAAGCGCGTCACCAGCCAGAAACGCTGCCAGGACGTTTCGAGTTCCCAGCTTGTTTGTTTCAGTCATGCACCGCTTCCATGCCAGTGCTCTGGTTACGAAACGTAGCCCAGCCAGGCCCAAAACGATTAGAAACGCCCATCCGATTCTGGAAGTACCGGCGATAATTGCATTGATACCAGCACGATCGACGAAATATACGAACAGAGCTGCGCCGACTATCGCAGCTAAGATGCCCGTGACGTTAAAGTGCGGCTTGGCGTCCTTTGAGAGCTGATTCATGAAATAAACCTGTTGACTCTACGGGGACAAGATAATGTTGACGCTGACATAATCAGCAGGTCATGTTGTCGTCTGTATCGGGTCAACTAGTCGCAGCGATTATTTTACTTGGCGGTGGGCTCCTTGCGAATTTTGCTGGATATCGCCTATTACGTGGCTTTTTGGTAGTTTACGGTTTTGTTGGTGGTGCGCTAATCACCTATCCTTTCGTTGGGCACTTGGAGACGTGGCTTGGAGTTGCAGCGACCATTGTCGGCGCACTTGCTGGGTCGCTACTGTCTATTGCCGTTTACCTGGCTGGTGTAGCGATTGCCGGAGCCGGTGTGGCCGCGTTTTCCTTGCATTTAGCCGTTGCTGGAGTGCCCAACGACTGGCTTCTCATTTCTACCTGTATTTTTGGCGCGCTCGTGGCATTAGCTGTCCGGAACTATTTTTTGATGGTTGGAACGGCTTTTGTCGGTGGGTGGACGGCTATGGTTGGTGCCATGCTATTGGCACGTCAAGATGAGGCAGTGGCAGTAATTTCAGGTGATGTTTCAGTGATTTTTCCTTTGGCTCCGTTTGAAAGCCAACCAACCTTTGCTGTGGGTTGGCTCATTCTAGGTCTTTGTGGATCTTTTGTTCAGCTTTGGTCAACAGGTCGAGCTTCAGCTGGTCAGGAAACGTCGGTGGAACGTCAGAAACCTGAGAAATGATACGATCCTGAGCTGCGAACGTTCCTCAGTAGCTCAATTGGCAGAGCATTCGGCTGTTAACCGAAGGGTTGTTGGTTCGAGTCCAACCTGAGGAGCCAACTTTGAAGAGCTCATGTGTGTCTTAGTCGGCCTAAATATTCCCCAAGTAGCGCGACCTTGTCCAAGTTTTTAATCACGTTCGTAATTGTATTTTCGTTTTCGCTCGTTTCAATCGGCGATGTTCTTGCTCAAGACGCAGTGAGTGGACCGAATGGCAGCATTGACGTTGTTCCCTTTGCGGACATCAGTGGTCGGTCTGGTGACGACTGGATTGGGATGGGTATCGCTGATGCGCTTACTGCCGATTTACTGGCTTTACCCCCTCAAGGCCAGCGGCTGGTGCGTGGGACATACCAACGCGTCGGCGATCAAATACGGATTACTGCGGACGTCGTTCAAGTAGAGACTGAAGCGGTAGTCACGTCCGTTAAGGTCGACGGTGTGTTTGACGATTTATTTGCATTACAGGACCGACTCTCTGCGTTGTTGGTGGCTGCATTGGACAGCATTGAGGTGGCAAGTATCCCGACAATGCAAGAGGCGGAAACTGTGAACGGGACTACGGCCCGAATGACCGTTGACCCAAATCAGGAAGTCCCAGATTCTGTGGTTGCGGATGTTCCGGCCGGGGGGATTATCTATGGGCCTGCACCTCCTGTTCCGCCGGCGGTTATGGCGCGTGACGAACAGGGGCAGGTGACGATGCGGGCGGTGCGGCTCGACGTTCCACTGGTGCTTGATGGGGCTCTCAATGAAGCCGTGTACCAAACGGTTCCGTCTGTCGGTGGTTTTGTCCAGCAGGAACCAGACGAGGGTGAACTCGCGACCGAACAGACTGAGGTGTGGGTTTGGTTCGACGATGAGAATGTTTATGTGGCGGCCCGATGTTGGCATTCTGAGCCAGACAGAATTGTCGCGAACGAGATGAAGCGTGACAGTTACAACATGTTTGGCAATGAATTATTTGCCGTGGTAATAGATACGTTTTATGACCGTCGTAGCGCGTACAATTTTGTTACCAATGCGTTAGGTGCGTTGTTTGACGCGGCCATAACGAATGAGCGCACGCCAAACCTCGATTGGAATACGGTGTGGGACGTTCAGACCGACCGGTTTGATGGTGGGTGGACATTGGAGATGGCCATACCATTTAAGTCGCTTCGGTTTCCAGCCGGAACAAGCCAACAGTGGGGAATCAATTTTCACCGGCGTGTGGTATCAAAAAATGAGTCAAGTTTTCTTACCCCAATTCCGGCGGCGCTCAGTTTCTTGGGAATGTTCAAGATGTCGTCTGCCGCCACCCTTGTTGGGCTTGAAGTGCCTACAGCGGGCCGACTGTTCGAACTGAAGCCCTACGCCATTGCTGATGTCACCACCGACCTGAACGCGGTACCTGCCTACACGAACACGGTCGGTGGGAATGGCGGTTTAGATTTCAAATATGGGGTTACCGATGGTTTAACGGCTGATTTCACCGTCAATACTGATTTTGCGCAGGTAGAAGTGGATGAAGCGCAAGTTAACCTGACACGGTTTAATTTGTTTTTTCCGGAGAAACGAGAATTCTTCCTGGAGGGACAGGGTATTTTTGAATTTGGTGGTGGTATGGACATGGATACCACCACCTATTACTTCAAGGGAGAAATGTACGGCGGCGAGGCGCCGGTCATGTTTTTTAGTCGCCGCATAGGACTTGAAGGCGGTCAGACGGTTCCGATCCGAGGTGGAGGGCGGCTCACCGGAAAAGCAGGTCCCTACAGCATCGGTCTGCTCGACGTTCAGACCGGTTCGGAAATAAATTCGGCTGTTGACCCAACCAACTTTTCCGTCGTTCGTATAAAACGTGACGTGTTACGGCGAAGCTCTATCGGTGGCATTTTCACTGGACGTTCAGTGTCCGCTGGCGGTCGAGGATTTAGTTCGACGTATGGAGTCGATGGGATTTTTTCGTTTTACGACAACTTAAACATTAATACCTATCTTGCGAAAACAGATACGCCAGGGCGGTCAGGTGATGATGAAAGTTACCAGGCGGAACTTGATTACGCGGGCGACCGTTTTGGTGTGCGGGCTGAGCGTCTTGCAGTGGGGTCGAATTTTAATCCCGAGGTCGGATTTGTTCGGCGAACCGGGTTTCGACGAAACTTCTTCCAGTTTCGCTATAGTCCGCGTCCCGCCGCGGTGGCATCGGTCAGAAAATTCCTGTTCCAGCCGAGCCTCGATTACATTACCAATCGATTTGGGACGCTGGAGACCCGGTTGCAACAGCTACTACTAGGTGCAGAATTTGAAAACGGTGACTATTTTTGGGCTGGCGTGACCAATAATTTTGAGTCTCTTAATGTGCCATTTCAGATCGCAAAGAATGTGGCGATTCCAGTTGGTGGGTACACGTTTTTAGACACACGGGTGATCTATGCGTTAGGCCAGCAGCGCGTTTTGAATGGCGGTCTGATTTTCGATCGGGGTGAATTTTTTGGCGGGCACAAGACGGGGGTAAGTTTTTATCGTCCGCGGCTCAGTTTGGGCACGCAGCTGTCGCTCGAACCATCGGTGGCTATTAAT
Source organism: uncultured Vicinamibacteraceae bacterium (assembly GCA_964507425.1). Taxonomy (GTDB): domain Bacteria; phylum Acidobacteriota; class Vicinamibacteria; order Vicinamibacterales; family UBA8438; genus DTWD01. The sequence continues at coordinate 17,513 of CAZDQD010000043.1, read as the reverse complement.
TGGATAACACTCCCTGAAGGAGCATTTACGAGTAAATTAGCGTCAACAAGGTTTACTTACACCGTGACGCCGCGCATGTTTATTTCGGCGTTGGCACAGTACAACTCCGCGACTGACTCACTTGGCACCAACATTCGATTGCGGTGGGAGTATCAACCGGGGAGTGAGCTATTTGTCGTGTATACAGACGAACGGGACACCCTGGTTCGTCGCTTTCCAGGACTTGAAAATCGTGCGTTCGTCGTCAAGTTTAATCGGCTATTTCGATTTTGATGTTGCCGTGGTGAAAGAGAGTTTTACTTTAATTCTTATGAAAAGACTTTACTTATTTATCTGTTACGTTCATCCTCTACCATTAAATTAGTTTAGTTTGGAGTACAAAGAATGCCAGTTACAGGTACCGTGAAGTGGTTTAACGACAGTAAGGGATTTGGGTTTTTGACCCGTGACGATGGTGAAAAGGATGTGTTCGTGCATCATTCGGCCATCCAGGGCCAAGGCTTCAAAAGTTTGACTGAAGGTCAAAGAGTTGAGTTTGACGTTGTACAGGGCCAGAAGGGCCCGGCGGCTGAGAACGTCGTCGCTGTCTGACGCATTTCTCCCACTCACAATAAGTCTGGATACGTTCCTGGTCTAGTTCGCTGGTCCGGGTTCGGTCATGTTTGATTTAGCTGCCCTAGCGTTTTCTTTTGGTGCAGGGCGCGTGGATATCCGTGTGTCTTCTTGCGCACTTTTCAGACTGTTGCCGCGGGTGGGAGCTTTCTTGTCAGCTAACTTAGGGGCGGAATCAGGGTTAGACAAGACATAATTTTGCCGTTCTGCGTTGACCTACTAGCAGTAAGCAGGGATCATTGGCTTCCACTGGTGTGGCTTAATGCTATTGCGATGTTGTCTTAATCGTACGTTCTGGCTCGGGTTTTCCTTGTCCGTTGGATTGGCAGTGTATCCGGCCGCAGCGCAACCGGCCGCGCAAGTGATTCTGCTGGAAAGTGCAGTGATGGCTGACGGTGAAGCCATACCGCGCGACTACACACCGGACGGTCGTAACCTGTCGCCGCCGTTGACGTGGGGCCAAGTGCCAGAGGGAACGCGTGAGTTGGCTGTTGTCTGCGCAGATTTTGGTGCGGGCAACCCACCACCGTGGGTGCATTGGATTATCTACAGTATTCCGAGAACGGCGTCTGGATTGCCCGAGGGGTTGCCGATTACTTGGGACCAACAAATGCCGACGGAGATATCGGGTTCCATCCAGGGACTGAATAGCTGGGGGCGTCCCTACTATCGTGGCCCAGCGCCTCCCACAGGCACCCCGCACCTGTATCACTTCACCGTATACGCGATCGACGCGGTGCTCGGCCTAGAGTCTGGATTAACGCGCGAAGAATTCCTTGAGGCGGTCGATGGGCACGTTATCGGACGTGGAGAACTTGTACCGGTGTACGAGCGGTTTGCTTCGCCGGAGTAGTCGGCGTAACGAAAGGGATAGCTAGTCATGACCGATGACGATAAGCACCAGGCGGCAGGAATCACGCGCCGTGCACTTCTACGCAACGCTGGAGCCGCTGGTGCGGCAGCCGCTGTGGGGGTGACAGACGTGCTCGTCACGCCAGCGTCGGCTGAGGCCCCGGTGGAGCAGACCCGAACGTCTGCAGATGCAGTTGAGGCGTACGAACATTTTACGTCTGAGGAAGCCGAGCTTCTGGAGGCCATAGCCGATCACCTGATTCCCTCGGACGATGAAGGTCCAGGTGCCCTTGAGGCGCGCGCGGTTCGTTACATCGACCGTGCGATTGGTGGGGCTCTTGCTGATTCTATTGATGCTTATCGATCTGGACTAGCGGCCTTTGATAGGTATTGTCGGTCGTCGAGAGATGGTTCGTTCATGGAACTGTCGCACAGAGACCGAACGTCTGCCCTGATCGATGTTGAAACTGGTGCAGCCACGGGTGCGGGCGCGGGGTTTGTCGGAAGTTCGGCCGCATTTTTTGCAATGGTGCGTAGCCACGTCATTCAGGGTACTTTCAGCGACCCCTTCTATGGTGGCAATATGAATTTTGTTGGATGGGACCTCATTGGTTATCCCGGTGTCCGAACAGCTGTGACGGAGAATGACCAACGGCGGCTGGAAGCGGACGACCTACGCCCCTATCGCCGCTCTGCCTATGAGTGGGATGAATTCAACAAGGCAAACGTGAGTAATGTGCGACGGCGAGGTCAGCATGCCGACTAGGTTACCCGGAACAGACGTGGTCGTCGTGGGACTCGGGGCCGTCGGAGGTGTGGCGGCGCTCCCACTGGCGCAAGCAGGTGTTTCTGTTGTTGGTCTGGAAGCAGGTAGTCGACTGACGCGGAAGGATTTTGCACCGGACGAACTTAGGAACAACGTGCGTGCATGGCCGTTCACCGTCCAGAAGACGCAGCGAGAAATTCCGACTACTCGCCCGAACCGTTCGGCGCAGGCAACTCAAGATGCAGTTCATCCAATGATGAACGGTGTTGGCGGGACATCACTGCATTACTGGGCTCAGAGCTGGAGACTGAATCCGTGGGATTTCCAGGTTGTTAGCGAAACAACACGCCGTTACGGTGCGTCACGACTTCCTGAGGGGTCAACGGTCGAAGATTGGCCATTTGGGTATGAGGAACTGGAGCCGTACTACGACCGCGTTGAACATGAGATCGGAGTGTCGGGACAGGCAGGGAACGTTGGTGGCGAAATCGACGGGCGCGGAAATCGGTTTGAGGGCCCAAGAACCCGCGGATATCCAATGGAACCCCTTCGATGGACGGGTTTCATTGGTCGTATGGCTGATTCGGCGGAAAGTTTAGGTTGGGACCCGTTCCCCGGACCGGCAGCGGTAAATACAAGAACGTTTCAGGACCGGTCGGCATGTATGTATCACGGGTTTTGCAATCGAGGCGGCTGTCATGTCGATGCCAAGAATTCGACAGCGGTAACGACAATCCCGCGGGCGGAAGAGACTGGAAATCTTACGGTCGTGCCACATGCGCATGTGATTAGTGTTGATGTCGACCGTGCTGGGCGTGTGACCGGTGTTACCTATCTCCAGGGCGGAGAAGAATATTTTCAACCCGCACGTTTCGTCTTGTTGGCGAGCTATACCTACGAAAACGTTCGTTTGTTGCTACGCTCAACATCACGTGCCTACCCGATCGGGTTGTCCAACAACCATGCCCAAGTTGGCCGTCACTACCTAAGTCACCATCAAGGTGCGTCTGTCTCAGCACTATTTCCATTTGATCTCAAGGCTTGGTACGGGCTTCCGGCTCAAGGTGTTGCGGTGGATAATTGGGCCGACGACAACTTTGACCATCAACATCTTGACTTTATTGGTGGCGGCAATCTGTGGGTCTATTCCGACCGTCGACCGATAGGGGCTGCTTCGATGAACACGTTCGGGCGTGCGCCAAACTGGGGGTCGTCTTGGAAAAAATTTATCGGCGAGAACGCGGACCGTTCGAACACGGCATATATCCAGAAGACGACACTACCGTATGAATCCAACTACCTCGATCTCGATCCGGTGGTAACTGACCCGCTGGGACACCCGGTAATACGAATTACTGCCGAGTACAAAGAAAATGAATTGGCGATAGCGAAATTCATGCAAGATAAAATGGAACAATGGTACCGGGCTGCTGGTGCTGTTGAGGTTATCTGTGGTGGTCTCGGCAGAACCATGGGGGTGTCGACTCATGCTTATGGTGGGACTCGGATGGGTGATAACCCTGAAACTAACGTGGTCGACCGTTTTGGTGTCTCACACGAAGTACCAAATCTTGCAGTTGTCGGCGGATCGGTAATGGGGACGAGCGGGGCACGAAATCCCACATTGACTGCGCAGGCTCTCGCGTGGCGTACGGCAGAACATGTGGTCGAAAATTGGTCATCGCTCGCCGAATAAAGAGCAGTTGCTTATAGGTCGTAAGTCAAACAAAGAGGCGCGTGCAAATATGAAAAAGTCGTGGTCACGGTGGAAGTGCTGTCCTCACGTTGTTCAACTGCAGCGAAAAGTGGTAACTACCGTTTTCACTGTTATGGCGTTGGCTATTGTGGCACCGGTCGTGACTGCTCAGTCGTCGTTAACTCTGCAGGGCGGGGTGTCCGGTGAATTTTCGGCGAACGCTCTGGCGATACACGGGGATTTACTCGCTGTGGCGAACGGGTCGACTGTTCACCTGGTCGATGTGTCGAGACCAGACGCAGCAGTGATTGTTGGAGAACATGACTTTGCTGATAGCGTGCTTGGCCTCGTGATGGAGCAGGGGGTCGCGTTCGTTGCGAACGGACATGAAGGATTTCAGCGCCTCGATGTATCGAACCCTTCTGAACCTGTTGTGACTGGAATGTCGGCGACCAGAGGACAAGCGGTAGGAGTTGCCGTTTCTGGGGCTCATGCGTTTGTGGCTGATAATTCAATCGGGTTTGACGTTGTTCGGACAACTGGAGAAGTAACAGCTGTTGGTGAATACTTGGCCGATGGGTTTCCTCGTGGAATCGGCGCTGCCGGCGACTTTGTCTTTCTTGCGGACCAACCAGCGGGCTTGATTGTCATCGACGTGACGCAACCAGCGTCACCAGCGCCGGTTGGGCAACTAGCACTGTCGGGCGCCCGCGCGCGTGTCATTGTGCCGCAGGGCACAACAGGTTCTGTCGCGCCAGCGATAGTTTGTGTGACGGCTGGGGCTGCCGGCCCTGGACAACCTGGCTACCAAGGTTCAGGAGGCACTCGTAACAGTGAAGGGAGTTCCTACCTTCAGGTTGTGGACGTATCGGACCCGACGGCTCCGGTGATAGCGGCACCGATCCCGACCAGTGAGCAGCCGCGCGGGATTGTTCTCCATGGTGAGCATGCGTTTGTTGTTAGTGCCGGAATGCTCGAAATATTTGATGTATCTGAGCCGTCGCAACCGACGCGCACCGCCTCGCAACGAGTGGGCTCCGGAGCCAACGCTCTGGCCGTTAACGACGAGTCAGTATTTGTTGCTACCGACGACGGGATCTCAATTTTCGCTCGACCCTAACCGGCTTATCGGTTTGCGATTCGGTATACCGCCTCACTCGTTCGAATAATCAAGCTGTCGTTGAGAATGGCTGGTGTGGCCATGGTGAATTCATCGAGCTCGTTCTCTCCAATAATGCGAAATTCCCGCCCTGCTTCGATTACGTATGTGGTCCCGCTTTCGCTCAACGCGAAAATCTTACCGTTGTAGGCCCATGGTGACGACGTGAAACCTTCGCCAACAGTGATACGTTGCCGGCCGTAGATTTCTTCTCCGGTTCGCGCATCGTGGCAGGTCATTAGGCCACGGTCGAGTAGTGTGTAGTAGTAATCTCCGTAAACCAAAGGAGAAGGGTGATACGAGCCTCCTTGCTCGAGTGACCAAGCGACGTATTCATTGGAGGACACACCTTCTTGCAGAGAGATATCACCGGTGGCTCCCGGTCGGATTGCATAGACAGGTCTGAAGAAGTCTGCGATATACCCGGATTCGATGTAGAGCATGCCATGAGCGGTTATTGGAGTTGGAATGACGATGGAAGACATTCCGGACAGTTCCCACAGGAGTTCTCCATCAAGATTGTACGAACGGACTTTGTCGGTGCCGAGAGTGACGATTTCCGTTTGTTGTGCGTGTTCCCAGATGTAAGGGGTTGACCAGTTAGAGCCTTCGTCGCGTTCTGTTCGCCAGACTTCCGCACCCGTTTCGCCACTCAGTGCCGCAATGTAGGACTGGTCGTCGGTGTCAACCACGACATACAAGCGTCCGTCATGCACCACTGGAGAGCCAGCGGTTCCCCATCCGTTTCGTGTTGCCGACGTGCCAAGTTCACGCGACCAGAGGACGGTCCCATTGAAATCGAGAGCATAAATACCAAGATTGCCAAACATGACGTACAAGCGCTCACCGTCCGTTACAGGACTTTCAGAGGCGAAAGTATTCTTAACGTGGTGTGACGACTGAGGTGCGCCGGAGTGAACCTCAGTCGTCCAACGTGGTTCGCCGGTATCCAGATCAAGTGCATAGATGAGCCAGTGGTGTGTGTCGGCAGGGATATCACGCTCGCCGCCGCCGTACCATCCACCTTCCGGAAACTCAACGTCGCCGTCGCTTACTACCGTTGTAAAAACAATAAGGCCGTTAGTGACAATAGGTGAACTCCACCCGAGTCCGGGGATTTCGGTTCTCCAGGCAACGTTGTCGGTACGGGACCAACTTTCAGGAAGCTGTTCGTTGTCCGCGACGACGCCACTTGCATCGGGCCCCCTAAATTGGGGCCATTCTTGTGCTGTGGCCAAGCTCGAAAAGCTTAATAGCATGATGCCGAGGGTTAGCCGACGAATGAAAGTAAATACCGTTACGTAGTTGTGCATGAGGACTCCGCTGCCTATTTTAGTAACCACCCTGAATGGTGCATTGTGTGCAAAATCATAGAGTGTTTGACGATTTTGTGTCAGTGGCCATGCTAGCTGGGTTTTTGTAGATGTTCTAGGGTGTGACATTCCTAGAAATCTGTGGACGCAAAATCGGAACCAGGTGGTAGGCTGTGTGCGGCACGATTGCCCATAAAATGGGCCTTTAACGGACCAGTACAGGTTTTATCGAATGGCGCCCTAACTCTGTGCGGTTCATTTTGATTTGGCTTTCTGGCTGTTGTTGGGGCAGGGGTGGGAGGAAGGTTAGCGATGAACGGACATCTTACGGCAACACGGATGGGCGCGCTCGCGACTGCCATCACGATGGTAATGGTGGCAATGGCAGGCTGTGGCGATACGGTAGACCCGTCAGCGGAGATCCCACTGGATACGGACGACATTGGTGGGGTTGTTTCTAGCTCGAACGGCGTTGAGGCCGGTGTGTGGGTTGTTGCTGAGACGACAGATTTGCCAACGCGCTTTATCCGGACCGTAGTAACTGATGACAACGGGCGTTACGTCCTGCCGGACCTTCCGGAAGCGAGTTACGAAGTGTTCGTCCGTGGATATGGTCTTCTCGACTCTTCCCGAGTCGATGCGAGCCCTGGGCAGAGGCTTGACCTTGACGCGGTGGTCGCGTCGGACCCGCTTGAAGCGGCACAGGTCTATCCAGCTGCGTGGTGGCTTTCGATGATGGAACTTCCCGAAGGGGACTTGTCACAGCAGGAACTTGGCAGCGCTGTCACGGGATGCATGAACTGTCACCAAGTGGGGAACAAGGCGACACGAGAAATAATGGGAGAGATTCTTACCGAATCCGACTCGCACTTCGATGCTTGGGATCAACGCGTCGCTATGGGGCCAATGGGTGCTGGCATGAACGGCATGTACCGACGTCTCGGCCCGCAGCGGGAGATGTTTGCAGATTGGACGGATCGTATTGCGTCTGGTGAGGCACCGACTCAAACTCCTCCGCGTCCGACGGGTATTGAGAGGAACATTGTTGTCACGCTGTGGGATTGGGGAACTGAAACAGATGGACGAACAGACAGTACGCCGTCGGACGTCCGAGACGCAACGATCAACGCAAATGGTCTGGTCTACGGGGTAGTGCAGCCAAGTGACCTTTTGACCGTACTGGATCCAGTGGAACACCGTGCAACCAACATCACGATTCCCTCAAACGCGCCGCCAATACTTACGGACACACCGACCTCTCCGTATTATGGCGATGAGCCAATTTGGGCGCGGCGTTCGGACCCGAGAAGTGTGGCGATGGATGGTGCAGGCAAGGTATGGCTCACCGGTCGTGTACGGGCTGCCGACGAGCAGCCGAGTTTTTGTACTGGTGAGACTAATCCCTTTGGAGCCTATTTTCCTATTGAGCGTGGCACACGGCAGGTATTCATGTACGACCCCACGAGTGAGGGTTTCAGTGAAATTGATACATGTTTCTCTGCGGACCACAATCAGCTTGGTGAGGACGAGCGCTTCTACTACGGATTTAGAGACGGCGTCGGATGGATTGATACGGAAATTTGGGACGAGACGGAAGACACTGAGGCGGCGCAGGGATGGTGTCCGACGGTCTTAGATACAAATGGCGACGGTGTGATCACAGCGGGATGGACTGAACCGGAGGAACCGGTTGATCCAATGCGTGACCACCGTATCGCGTATGGTTGTTATTCGCCGGCGTATAACAAGGCAGATGGAACCGTCTGGTGTTCTGACAATGGTCTTGATGACAATACGCTTATGCGACTTACGGTTGGCTCAAATCCTCCAGAATCGTGCGTTGCTGAGGTGTATATGCCACCCCCCAGTGTCCAGAACCCACCGCCCTACGGAAGTGGGGGACTACACATTACGAGTGACGGACTGGTTTGGCAGGATTGGCGTGGGAGTGGTCACTTCGCGTCTTTTGACCGGAGCGCGTGCACTGTAACAAACGGCCCTGAGGCAACCGGTCAAAGTTGTCCCGAAGGGTGGACGTTTTACCGCATGGATAAACCCACGTTCGCAAATGCGGAGATGCCAATCAATTCCGACGAAAGTTATCTGACGCAAATCGACCACCATAATGTGCTTGGCCTCGGAGCCGAGACTCCTGTGTACGGTGTTGTCAATACTGATTCGCTGGAAGTGTTTGTGCCGGCGACGCAAGAGTTCGTAACATTACGGGTTCCTTATCCGATGGGGTTTTTCTCCCGATCGTCAGTTGGACGAATCGATGACCCGATGAGTGGATGGAAGGGCAAGGGGCTTTGGTCGAGTTATTCAAACTATGCGGCATGGCACCTTGAGGGGGGCGCTGGGACACTGCAGAAATCTGTAAAGTTTCAGATCCGGCCCGACCCTCTGGCGAAATAGGTGAACTGTGATGAAGAGCAGCGTGTTTCGTAACTTCGTTTTGCCGCGTGCGAGTGAGAGCATGAGAGTTGACTGGCAAGTGGAGATACCTGTGTCTTGGGTGTACGAGGGAGAGTGGTGTTAAACCGAGTGCGTTTAGCTGGTCGACCTGCGGCGTTATGGTTGTTTCAAGCCGTTGTGGTGATTCTCGTCGTGGGTGGGACGGCTTGGGCTCAGGCTGGGCGGGACCAGTTAACGCCGAACGAATTACTTGACCAGTACTGTGTGTCGTGTCACAACGACCGGCTGCAAACAGGCGGAGTGTCTTTCGATGGTCTTGATACTGTTGACCTGAGACGTAACGCGCAACTGTGGGAACGCGTTGTAGTAAAGCTCAGAACTGGTGCGATGCCGCCGCCGGGGCGACCGCGACCGGACCTCGAAACCTATCATGCGGTTGCAAATGAGCTTGAGATGTCTATTGATGGGGCGGCGGTGTCTAACCCGAATCCCGGCCGTACGAGTACGACCCATCGCTTGAATCGGACTGAGTACCGTAACGCTATCCGAGACCTCCTGGCTGTTGATATTGATGTCGATTCGTTGTTGCCAGGGGATGAGACGTCCGATACCGGATTCGATAACAACGCTGATGTGTTGTCCATGTCGACCGCTCAGCTTGAGCGGTATCTCTCGGCGGCGAGGAGAATTTCACGACTCGCAGTGGGGTTGCCGCCGTTGGCGCCGAGATTCGAAACCTTTGACGTGCCGTTGTTGTTACTTCAGGACGAACGCCAAGATGAAGACTTACCACTTGGGTCGCGTGGCGGTCGAGCGATACGGTATCACTTCCCAGTTGACGGCGATTATCTTGTGAAAATCCAATTACGTACGAATTGGCAGGATTACATTCTGGGCATGGGTAACGCGCATCAGCTTGATGTTCGTGTCGATGGAAGTTTGGTGAAGCGCTTCACGGTCGGTGGTGAGGCGCAAGGACGACCCGCACCTGTTACCTTCACCATTGCCGAGCCTGGCGATCCTGCGTGGGAAGACTATTTACATACGGCGGATGACCAGTTGGAGGTTCGCATTCCGGTTACGGCTGGACCGCGTGTTGTTGGTGTGTCGTTCGTTCGAAACGTTTGGGAGCCTGAGGGGATTTTGAGGCCGCGGCAGGCTGGAGAGTTGTTATCAAACGATGAGGTCTATCACGGGAACGCGGCGGTAAGTTCCGTGTCGATTGCTGGGCCGTACGAATCGACAGGTGTCGCTGAGACGCCGAATCGACGGACAATTTTTGTATGTCGCCCGGAGAGCACCCAGCAGGAAGATGAGCATTTTTGCGCGGCGGAAATTTTGACGCGTGTGGCGAGGCGAGCCTATCGTCGGCCAGTGACTTCGGCCGATCGTGATACGCTGCTGAGCTTTTTTGACCGCGGGCGGAACACCGGAGGAAACTTCGACGCAGGTATTCAGCTTGCCTTAGAACGATTGCTTGTTGATCCTGATTTTTTACTTCGTATCGAGCGTGACCCTGACAACGTCGCGCCTGGTCGTCCGTATTCGCTCAGTGACCTGGAGATTGCCTCGCGGCTGTCGTTCTTTCTCTGGAGTAGTGTGCCGGATGACGAACTGCTTGACGTTGCTGAGAGCGGTGCGTTGTCAGACCCCGTGGTATTGGAACGAGAGGCACGGCGGATGCTTGCGGACCCGCGTGCCGGTTCCCTAGTTGACAATTTTGCGATGCAGTGGCTGCATTTGCGGAACCTTGACGATGTTCGGGGAGACCCCGTGCCATTTCCAGACTTTGACGACAACTTAGTCGAGGCATTTCGGCAGGAGACTAGCCTGTTTTTAGCGAGCACACTGCAGGAGGATAGGAGCGTCCTCGACCTGCTCGATGCTGACTATACCTATCTAAATGAACGATTAGCTCGACACTACGGTATTTCTGGCGTGTATGGATCTCGGTTTCGACGCGTGGCTTTGCCCGACCTAGACCAGCGGGGTGGGTTACTTGGTCACGGTGGCTTACTGGCGTTGTCGTCCTATCCGACGCGAACGTCACCGGTGCTGCGGGGCAAATGGCTTCTCGATACTATTTTTGGTTCTCCGCCGCCGTCGCCACCAGCCGACGTACCACCGCTTCCCGAACGGGGAGAGGCGGGAGCGTCGGTATCGGTTCGAGACCGGCTTGAGCGACATCGAGAGGCGCCGGCGTGTGCATCGTGCCACGCAGCGATTGACCCGCCAGGGTTTGCATTGGAAAACTTTGACGGTATCGGTGCGTGGCGGACGGTTGATGAATTTGGTAACCCGATTGATGCAACCGCTATCATGCCTAGTGGCGCCAGAGTCGAGGGGATGGCAGGGCTGCGTCGGTTACTTCTTGACTATCCGGACCAATTTGCTGCTACCGTTACGGAAAAGTTACTCGCATATGCACTGGGGCGTCAGTTGGAGTATTTTGACAAGCCAACAGTTCGAAATATTGTGCGGGATGCGATAGCTCAGGACTACCGTTGGTCGGCGTTGATCCTCGGTATCGTGAAGGCTCCATCATTTTTGAGTCGAAACGCAGCGGCGTTGAGTGAGGGCTAGGGAGAACGAGAAACACCGGTTAGCGGAGACGAGAAGATCATGACAATTACACGAAAATCACTGCCACGGCGTACCGTACTTCGAGGTCTCGGCGTGACGATTGGACTTCCCTTGCTCGACGCAATGGTTCCAGCTGTTACGGCGTTGGCGAAGACGCCCGCCCACCCGGTTCATCGTTTTCAGGCGGTCTACGTACCAAATGGAATGGCGATGCAATATTGGACGCCAAAAGAAGATGGCCGAAACTTTGAGTTGACGCCGATTCTTGCGGCACTGGAGCCCTTTCGAGATCAACTCCTTGTCATCTCGGGCCTAAGGTCATCCTGGGCGTATGTGCATGCTGGGGCTTCAGCGTCGTTTCTGACCGGTACTCCGAGAGGCGGTGCGAGCGAGACCGATGTTTTGGCGAGTACCTCGATGGACCAGATTCTAGCTCGTGAACTTGCAAAAACGACTCAGCTAGGTTCGCTTGAGGTAGCGATGGATAAGTTTGCCAACGCAGGGCAGTGTACTGCCGGCCTGAGCTGTGCATACACTCAAACGATTTCTTGGCGGACGCCGACGACGCCACTTCCGATGGAAAACAACCCACGTGCCGTGTTCGAACGCCTCTTTGGTGATAGTGGCTCGGCTGACCCGACTATTCGGCGTGCTCGACGGCAAGAGAAACAAAGCATTCTTGACTCTGTGACGGAGAAGTTGGCTGATCTTAAGGTGGATGTTGGTTCTCGAGACCGTGCCAAGCTTGACGAATATACCGAGGCCGTTCGTGACGTGGAACGACGTATTCAATTGGCGGAGCAACAGCGAGATGTCGAGCCGTCATTTACCGAGCAACCTTCCGGCCCTCCGCGAGTTTTTGAGGAACATTTACAGCTAATGTTCGATCTGCAGTTCTTGGCGCTACAAGCTGACCTGACACGGGTCGTCACGTTTATGCTTGGCCGGGAACAAAGTACACGGGCTTTCCCGCAAATAGGTGTACCCGATGCGCACCATCCGCTTTCTCACCATGAGAATGTCCCGGAACGTGTCGAACGAATGTCCAAGATCAATGCGTACCACGTGAAGTTGACGGCTGATTATCTCGCGAGGCTTCGTGCTGCGCAGGACGGTGATGGTTCGATGCTTGACCATATGACAATTCTTTATGGCGCAGGTATTTCGAACAGTACAAGTCATCAGGGAACCAATCTGCCGTTACTCGTGCTTGGTGGTGGGGCTGGCACGATAAAGGGTGGACGCCATCTCCGGTTTTCTGCCGATACCTCTAACGCAGACCTGCTAATGACGCTGATGGATAAGCTTGACATGCCACTTGATCGTTTAGGCGATAGCACGACGCGACTTCCCATCGATACTCTTTCGGAGGTGTGAGAAGCATGCCGGTTATTTCCTTCCGATATGGGCTAGTTGCATGTCTGATTTTGACTGTGACTTCTGTTGCTGAGTTCATAGCGGCAGAATCGCCGCTCGTTGACGCCGCGCGCCAAGGTGAGTGGGAACGTGTAACCGTTCTTCTTGACGAAGGGGTCGATGTGACCTTGTCTCAAGGTGATGGTTCTACGGCGTTACACTGGGCCGCCTACTGGAACGAAGACGACAGTGCCGCGCGGCTGCTCCGTGCCGGTGCCGACGTAAATGCTACAACTGACCTCGGGGTTACCGCGCTCTGGAGTGCTTGTGAAAACGGCAGTGCCGAAATGGCGCGGCGATTGCTTGCGGCTGGGGCCGACCCGAATGCCAAACTTTTATCGGGCGAATCATTGCTAATGACGGCAGCACGGAGCGGTAGCGCGGGTGTCGTACGTCAGCTGCTTGTGGCCGGTGCCGACGTTGAGGTGTCAGCCGCTCGCGGGCAGACCGCACTCATGTGGGCTGTGGCACAGCAGCATGCTGACGTTGTTGAAGCGTTGCTGGCGCACGGCGCAAATGTTGAGAGCCGGAGTGATGTATGGACTGAGGTTGTCAAGACATCGCCAGACCCCTGGAGCCCAGAGTATGTGATGGAACGGCAGCAGGGGGGCTATACGCCATTACTTTTTGCCGCGCGCGTTGGTGATTTAGCGTCGGCGGAACTGCTTGTTGAGGCAGGGGCAAATGTTGATGATACTGCGCCGTATGGCACGAGTGCGACAGTGGTTGCTGCCCACAGTGGTCACGGCGACGTGGCTACCTTTCTGCTGGAGCAAGGCGCGGACCCTGATACCGCAGGTGCGGGGTACACAGCTCTACATGCCGCTATCTTGCATAAAGATGCTGGACTTGTTCGGGCGTTGCTGGCGAATGGTGCCGACCCCAACTATCCAGTAGAGCGAGCAACGCCAATCCGACGTGATGCCATCGATTTCTATATCGATCCCTCTTACGTCGGGTCGACGCCGTTCTGGTTGGCGGCTAGATTTGGTGTGCCAGAGATTATGTATCAGTTGGCTGAGCTTGGAGCGAACCCGCTGGCCATGCATCATCCAACCTATTGGCCGGGTTCACTTGGAGTGACGGAGGACCGGAGGATAATCGAGGAAGGTCCAACGACCGCCTTGATGGCAGCGGCGGGACTTGGTGGTCGTCCACCACTCGTTGCGGTAGACCGTCTTGATCGGATTGCAGAGAGTGCACCAGTGCGTAGCACAAGGCGTGAACCAAATACAGTCGAACAAGAAAGAGCAACACTGAGAGCAGCCACGTTGGCAGTCGAGCTGGGGATTGATGTTAATGTTGCGAATGCGGACGGTGACACGGCTTTACACGCTGTCGCTCGCCGGGGTTACAACTCAGTGGTTGAATATCTTGTTGCGCATGGAGCGCAGATCGATGTTAAAAACAGAGCTGGTCTCACGGCACTTGATGTTGCAAGGAGTGCGTCCGGACGCGACCAAAATAACCCTGTTGCTCAGCAGAGTACAGTCGATCTATTACGACGCCTCGGCGCAAGCGAGTAGGGCGTGAACGACATCGTTGTGAGTGGCTGTGGCTAAAAAGAAGATAAGTAAAGAAGAACGTCTTGAAAAATTTACTCAACCAACTGATGGCATGGCTGTCACTGGCATCCTTCCATTTGACGACAGGATTGCTGTCGCAAGAAGACGAATAGCGAACGGTGAAAAGCGTGACGTTGTTCTGAACGAAATGACGGAAATCTGTTTGGCAGCAGAGCGACGGTTGGCCTGTCTCACCTCATAGACACAATTAAATAAACCAATAAAACACCTGGTTCAGTTCGCTATCCCAGTCGGCTGTGCCTGCGTCCAGTTTTCTTCTGAATTGAACCTAACCCGGGAGGGCGAAGGCAATCAAACGTGGGCCTCCACCAACCGTGAGCGCGATGTACTGTTTTCCATCAACCATATAGGTCATTGGGGTCCCGATGGCGCCGCTCGGGAGGTCCACTGACGCCAGTTCGGCACCGTTGGTCTTGTCGTACGCGACCAGCCGAGGGCCATCGGTCGTGCCCCCGGCGGTGAGGCAATAGAGCAAGAGTGTCTTCGTCAAGAGTGGCCCGTTGTTCGCGTTGTCTCCGCCGAGCGATGGCAGATTGAGGTCCCGTAATCGCGGGTGGTTACGATACCGATTGCCGTCACCGGTCGGTACCCACCAGAGGTGCTCGCCGGTGTTCATGTCAATCGCGGTGATCCGTGAGTAGGGTGGCTTGAGCAAGGGCAACCCCTGTGGCATTTGGGGGCCGATGCCGCTCCGCCCGGCGAGCACCTCCTGCTCTGGCGCCCCGTGCGTGTAGGCCGTCGTCGCACCAAGCGCTGGGTCGGGCGGATAGATTGTGACGACCACGGCTCGGTTGCGTGACGGGATGTAGAGGATGCCGGAGTCCGGGTCGACCGCCGCACCGCCCCAGCCGGTCGTGCCCGGATCAGGCGGTCGCATAATGGTGCCACGTGTCACGCCTTCAATCGGGCGGTCGAGCGGGGTAAACAGTGGGCCTAGTCTGAAACCCTCAACAGCTTCAACCGCCATCGCTCTTATTTCCGGTGTGAAATCGACGAGGTCGTCAATGGTCACCCCCTGATAGTCAAACGGTGCTGGTTTCGTCGGAAACGGTTGGGTCGGTGACGGCACGTCACCTGGGATATTGGTTTCGGTATCAACCGGTCGTTCTTCAATGGGCCAGATTGGCTCACCCGTGACGCGGTCGAAGACGTAGACGAACCCCTGCTTGCTGACTTGTGCCAGAGCCTTGATGTCGCGCCCATCGACCGTCACATCGACTAGGTTGGGATGGGTCGGAAAGTCGTAATCCCAGAGGCCGTGATGAACTGCCTGAAAGTGCCACACTCGCTGGCCCGTCTCGACGTCGACGGCGACCAGCGTCTCCGAAAAGAGGTTGTCTCCAAGACGGTCGGATCCAACGAAGTCGTTCGTGGTCGTTCCGGTTGGGAGGTACACGTGGCCGAGTTCGTTGTCTCCGCCCATATGCGCCCAGACGTTCGCGTTCCCGGAGTAGCGCCACGAGTCGTTGAGCCACGTGTCGACACCAAATTCGTCGGCGCTGTTGGGCACCGTATGAAAGTCCCAGGCGTGTTCGCCAGTGCGCACGTCCCACGCACGTACCCAGCCCGGAATAGCTTCTTTGGTAATGCGACGGTCGGCGATCTGCGACCCGTGAATCACTTTGTCGCGAACGACGATTGGCGGGGAATGGATGCCCAAGGGCATGGCGTTCAGATAGTCACGTTCTCCCCGGACGGCACGTGGCACCCCGACCATGGTGTCGACCATGCCGCTGCCATCGGGGCCGAAGTCGGCACACGGTCGGCCGGTTGTCGCCTCGACACAGACCATGTAGCCGTTCCCGGTGCCCCAGAAGATGCGTTCGTCCCCTTCGCCGTCGGTCCAATAGGCGACGCCCTTCTGTGTCCACGGAATGCTCATCGGGGGCGTCCCTTCTTCGTAGCCTTTCGGGTTGAAGACCCAGAGCGTCTCGCCGGTTGTCGCATCGACCGCGACACCCTGCGAGAGGGGAGTATTGAAATAAAGGACGCCCCCCACCATGAGTGGCGTGGCCTGCAGGCGCGACCTGAGCGGTAGGTGGCCGGTTCTGTAGAGCTCAGGATTCTCCTCCACGAGTGAATTGACGATGGTGTCGAGCGGCGCTGACCACTCTCCGCCGCCGGGAGTTGTCCGGCTGATGCGGTTGTCGACCGAGGTCCATTCCCAGGCGATCTCGAGGTCTGCAAAGTTGCTCGCGTCGACCTGATCGAGCGGAGAGTATTTCTTCCCGCCGATGTCGCCTGCGTAACTCCGCCATTCACCGTTTGAGGTGTCGTATGTTTGCCACGGTCCCCCTGTGCCTGATTGTTGAGCCTGGGCGGTGGGTGTGCTATTCAGGAGCATGACAGTAGTGACGACGCAGATCGCAACTAATTGATGCATTGGTTCCTCGTTATTCTTTCCAAGTGTCGAGTTAAACAGCGTTCTGTTCGACAAGTGCTTCTTTGTGCACCGCTAGCCAGGTAATGCGAAGGCGATCAATCGTGGGCCTCCGCCGACCGTGAGCGCGATGTACTGTTTTCCGTCAACCATATAGGTCATTGGGGTTCCGATGGCGCCGCTCGGGAGGTCCACCGACCCGAGTTCATCCCCCGTGGCTTTGTCATAGGCGACGAGTCGAGGCCCTTCGTTCGTTCCACCAGCTGTTAAGCAATAGAACAAAAGCGTCTTCGTCAAAAGTGGTCCGTTCCTCCCGTTGTCACCACCAAGGGGCGGCAGGTTGAGGTCTCGTAATCGTGGGTGGTTCCGATAGCGACTGCCTTCTCCCGTGGGAACTTGCCACGCGTATTCGCCGGTGTTCATGTCCACGGCTGACATCCGGGAGTAGGGAGGTTTAAGCAGGGGTAAACCTTGCGGCATTTGCGGCCCCGATGGTTGAGTGTCGCCGCGGCCTGCTAAGCGTTCAGACTCCGGTGCACCGTGGGTGTAGGTTACGGTTCCCCCGAGATCCGGGTCGGGTTGGTACAGGGGAAGGACCGTAGCCAAGTTCCGTGACGGGATGTAGAGCATCCCAGTCTCGGGGTCGACGGCCGCCCCGGCCCACCCGGCGGTGCCGCCATCAGGCGGTCGCATAATGGTGCCACGTGGCACGCCTTCAATCGGGCGGTCAAGCGG
>CAZDQD010000042.1:0-8710 GCA_964507425.1 uncultured Vicinamibacteraceae bacterium | reverse complement strand
GGCCACCTCCGATACCACCGACGATAGCTCACAGCGTGAATACCGCTTCGTCACGACTCAACCCGCACGCTATTTATCTTGTGTTATTAGTCAATTTGCAGAAGGGGATGGCCTCAGTGCAGAAGACATCACCCTCGATCTACCACCCGAGGACGACGCGCCGCGTCGAAACGGTGTCTCGTATGACACAGTGTCCCTTCAGGTCTGGTCAAGCCCGCGGACCCAGGACCGCGTGACCGAATACCGCGAAGATGCGGCAGATATCCTTAAGTTCTACGCCAGCATCATGGGTGACGTGCCTTACCCAACATTTACGTTGGCACTCACCGATGCCATTTTGCCGGGAGGACACGCACCGGCTTATTTCGCGATACTCAACCAACCACTACCGGCCCCGACGGGGCAGATGCGTTCGTGGCGTACGGACCCTGTTGCATTCAGTAACTTTCCCACGTTTTTCGTAGCTCACGAGTTGGCACATCAATGGTGGGGACAGGCTATCGGCTGGAAGAACTATCACGAACAGTGGCTGAGCGAGGGGCTTGCCCAATACTTTGCGGCGCTCTACGCCGAATACCGTGACGGCCCAGATGTGTTCGTCGAAGTGCTCACACAAATGGAACGATGGAGCACCGAGCATACCGAGAGAGGTCCCGTCTATCTCGGAAGCCGGCTCGGTGTTGTCGATAATGAGCCACGTGTGTTTCGAGCCCTCGTATACAACAAGGGTGCCCTAGTGCTTCACATGTTGCGTCGAACCCTCGGTGATGCCACCTTCTTCGCTGGACTTAGACGGTTTTATAACGAACACCGGTTTACGAAAACGGGAACCGACGACTTAATGCGTGCCTTCGAAGCGGAATCCGGACGCTCGCTTAACGACTTTTTTGAACGGTGGATTCACGAAACCTCGTTGCCAAATCTCACTGTGACGTATCACACGGAAACTATTGACACCTCCAGCCCAAGCCAAACCGAGGTGGTACTGCATTTTGAGCAACAGGGCCCGGTGTTTGAAGTGCCCGTTACCGTTACCTTTGAGTACGAAAGGGGCGGCTCGGAATCGTTCATCGTGCCGATCACTGACCGTGTCACCGATATACGCTTACCCGCAAGCCAACCGCTTCGAGATGTCAAATTTAACGACGATAGTTCAGCATTGGCCAAGATCGAGTAATCTGACAGAATATTGGATCCTGAAAGGGGTCTGATCGCTCAAATGTGTATGGCCATGAATCGCATTAAACTGACGCCATGTATTGCTGCCCTGGTAGCGTTACTCCTCGCACCCGGGCTCGCGTGGACCCAACCTGGTCGTATCTCCATCGATCTCGAGACCGTTGCCGAGGCTGGTAATGCCGCAGCGGGAGCCAGACATCGTGTTGCTCTAGACGCCACACTCAATCCCCAAGGCAGTGGACTCCACGTTAATTCGAATGAACCACTTGAAGACTTTCTGATCCCCACGGTACTCACGCTGGATCCGCCTGACGGCATCACATTTAACGGTGTTGCCTGGCCGACCCCTGTCATGCTGGAACAACAAGGTGCCGACCAGCCCTTGGCTGTCTTTGAAGAAGAGTTTGCGATCGGTGCAGCCTTTGACATCAGTAGCGACCTCGCGCCTGGCCTCTACACCGTACCAGGTCGCTTACGCTACCAAGCATGTGACGAACGGATGTGTTACATCCCGACCACAGCTAATTTTGAATTTCAGTTCGACGTCGTAGCGAGCGGAACGCCATCGAGTGCGATGCACGGTGATGTGTTTAACGGGATGACCTTCGTTGACGCAATCGAATCACCGCCCACCCCGGAGCCCGTTCTTGTCGCCACAGTAGATGATGGCACTGCGCTTACGCGGCTCGCTGAATTTACGGTGATGGGAACAACCGGTGGCTACCTGAACGAAGACCAGTTTGTGGAGTTTATTGACCGGGCCGAATCTGGAGAAGTCGAACGCGGCTGGTTTGAAGGTCGTGGACCTCTCGCCATTTTCGCGCTTATTCTCGTCGGTGGTCTCGCACTCAATTTAACCCCCTGCGTCCTACCCATGATCCCAATCAATCTTGCCATCATCGGTGCCGGAGCAAAAGCGGGTTCCAGACGGCGTGGCTTTGCACTGGGTAGCGCATATGGCATCGCCATGGCGCTTGTCTACGGCGTGCTAGGCCTGGTTGTGATCCTGACCGCAGGAACGTTCGGAACCATTAATGCCTCACCCTGGTTCAACTTGGGCATTGCTCTACTGTTCGTCGTGTTAGCGGGTGCCATGTTTGACCTCTTCGCGATTGACTTTTCTCGTTTTCAGGATCGTTTTGCTGCCGGGTCCTCGGGCAAAGGTTCTTTTCTTGTGGCGTTCGGTATGGGCAGTGTGGCGGCATTACTAGCAGGGGCGTGCGTGGCTCCCGTTGTTATCCAGGTGATTGTGTTTTCAAGTAATTTGTACGGTACCGGGACGACCTTAGCTCTGGCACTCCCGTTTGTGCTCGGTATTGGCATGGCCATCCCATGGCCGATTGCAGGCGCTGGCCTGACATTTATGCCCAAACCGGGCCCGTGGATGGTGCGGGTCAAACAAGCCTTTGGAGTGTTCATTTTAGGAACCGCCGTGTACTACGGCTATCTCTCATACGGACTTTTTAGCCAACGGTGGGTCGACCCCACGCAAGTTGCCGACAGCGTGCAGGAACTCATCGACGAAGGTTGGTATCCGTCACTGAGTCAGGGTTTGGCAGCAGCCGAGGCGGAAGACAAACTGGTGTTGGTCGACATCTGGGCTACCTGGTGTAAGAACTGTCTCACCATGGACCAGACCACACTCAAAGCCGCTGGAGTACAAACCGCCTTAGAAGACTACGTCAAGGTCAAGTTCCAGGCCGAAGACCTGACCGTTACTCCCGCGCAGGAAGTCATGGAACGTTTTGAAGCGATCGGTCTGCCAGCCTACGCAATTTTGCGACCAGGCGCGCCCGTCAGCCCCAGCAACTAATTCGTTTGCGTTGGCACACGCACTTTGAGCGATCGTGGACGTATCGCTACGTGCAGCTGGGCTGGACCTGCGTAGACCTCACCGTCAACGTGAAACGTGAGCGGGTGGTCGGATGTAATCGTGAGTGTCGACGATGACACCGAACGCACGCCAGGTACCTGGTCGAGCGTCCCCGTAAATAACCTCCGGGCGTGCCACAACACAGACGGCAGTGACCGGTGCGGAATGCATATGCAATCCAGCACCCCGTCATCGACACGGGCACGCGGGGCAATCACGGCACCGGTGCCGTACTCACGCCCATTCGCAATCGCCACGAGAAAGGCTTGCGTGGTGAACGCATCCTCGCCGACAGCAATCGTGTAGGTCAACGCACGATAGGCCAGTAGTTCCCGTATTCCCGTTCTGATATACACCGACGACCCGCGGACGCGGAGACGGTTAAACACGTCAGCTAAGTGCGCATCAAATCCAACGCCCGCGACATTGACAAACAGTTTGCCATCGACATCACCCGTATCAATACGGCGTTCTGTTCCGGTGATCGCAATCTTGAGCGCCTCTGGCGGCTGGTGGTTCAAGCCAAGACCTCTCGCAAACCCGTTACCAGAACCGCCGGGCACGACTCCAAGTGTCACGTCGGCCGGTGCCACCGCAGCAGCCACTTCGTTGATAGTCCCATCACCACCCCACGCAACAACGGTGGAGACACCAGCCACTACCATTTCCGTCGCAATGGAACGAGCGCTACCGGGACCTTCCGTCAACCGTACCTCGCCATCAACCGCCGCCGCACGCAGCGCGTCGTACGCCAATTGTCGCCGTGACAAAACCGATACGTCGTTTGACGGACCCGCTTCCGGATTAATCACAATACCAATCGACATATGTACCGTAGATAAAGTGTAACGGGTGGTATAGTTACGGTCAGTTATGCGTCGGGTATGGCTACGGGCAGGTTGTGTTATCGCCATGCTGGGCGTAGCTGGCGCCGCTGGCTATCATGTCTTTCTCACCGAGACGCAAATAACGCAAGAACGTACTGCCCAGCATGCGTACGCCTCGCTGGGGTGGACGCTGGCCCTCTCGCTCTCGGAACTCCGCGCCTCACAGCAAGCGTACGTCGCCGCGGGCCAAAGCCAAAGTTACTGGATGGCGGAGGCGACAGAACAGATGGAAACTATCCGCGCGGATCTGTCCAGTCTTGCTCGCATGTCAACCGCACCGGGTGCCGCGCGCGCTATTGAAGACGCCATTCTGGCCCTCGACCAACTTGCCGAACTGGATGATCGCGCACGCGACCATACCGCAACCGGACAAGAACTGATGGCCTCTGATTTAATTTTTGCTGATGGTCTCAGCATGACACGTACAGCCGCCGCGCATGTCGCACGCGCAAGAACCACCGAGCGCACCGCACGTGAATTCATCACGGCAAATCACCGAAATTCGCAGGGTGTCGCGCTCGCAACCGCGATCGGTGCGAGCGTATTCGTGTCACTGCTGCTCGTCCCCGTCGCACCGCCAGCACGTGCTGCAACGGCCGAAGGCGGGGTTGACGAGGTGTCCGACGCCCCTGTTGCCGCTGACGGTCATCTGCAACTTGACCTCCATCCGAGTGTCGATGCGCCATCGCCCGCGGCCTCTGACGAGACGTTCTTGCCAGACCTCGGTCTCGCGGCCGATTTGTGTCGCGATCTCGGAAAAGTGTCGACCGAAGACGAGCTCCCGGTACTGCTGGCCAGGACCGCCCAAGTCCTCAACGCTAGTGGCATCATCGTCTGGGTACGAAACGAACAGGGCACCGCGCTCCGGCCGGCTCTTAGTCACGGCTATGCTGCGAATACGCTTACCCGTTATGGAGAACTTGACCATGCCAGTGAAACAACTGTGGCGGCGGCCTTTCGTAATAGCCGGACGTATGTAGTCGACGCCGATGGAGAGACCCCCGGGGCGGTTGTCGTGCCCTTAGTCTCGGCCTCTGGATGCACTGGAGTCGTTTCCATCGAGCTCAACGACGGATCCGAAGCGAATCACGCCGTACAATCGACCGCCGCCATCATTGCGGCCCAATTGTCGACGTTCATCGTGGCCGATGCCGCCGTTGACGTTGCGACCGGTACCGACGGTGCGGACGCCAGCCGTGGCTGACGCGTGCGACGCCTCAGACCTATATACTGTCCCCCGTGTCGGCAACTAGTCTCACGCTTCCACTCGACAATGCGGCAATCGAGCGTATCCTCCCGCACCGGTACCCATTCCTACTGGTCGACCGGATCACGGAATTCGAACTCGACAAGCGGATCGTGGGTATTAAAAACGTGTCTCTCAACGAGCGGTATCTTGCCCACGTCCATGGCAGTGCGCCCGTGATACCGCCGACCATCTTGACCGAAGCCGTCGCGCAGGTTGGTGCCATTCTGATTCTGGCCAAGCCTGAAAATCGGGAGAAGCTGCCGTTCTTCACTGGCATTGAACGTGTCCGGTACCACAAACCCGTACATCCTGGGGATGTTGTGGTGATTGAAGCCAAAGTGGTGCGCCTGCGCAGTCGGATGGGACGGCTCAGCGGTGTTGCCCGGGTCGGTGACGACGTTGTCATTGACGGCACCATGACCTTTGCACTGGGCCAAAAAGGCGACACCGACCTCGTCTAACCTAGACGCTCCCAGACGACCCTACGGAACGACCGCTCATCAATGCGTTGCCGTGCGTTTGCGTCGCGAGACGTACGCGGTTCCGCCCATCCGCTTTCGCTTGATACAACGCGGTATCCGCACGCCCGACAAACGTACGTACATCCGACATCCTGTCCCCCAACATAGCCACACCGCCACTCACGGTAACCGCCACGGTCGCCCCATTCCAGCGAACGGCGGTGTCTGCCAACCCACGCCGCACGCGGTCTGCGAGCTCCACGGCCTGTGTGGCCGTTACATCTGGGACCGCCACCAGAAATTCATCGCCCCCGTACCGGCAGCGCACGGCGGTCTCTCGTATCGCCTGATGGAGTTGGGTCCCCATCACGGTAAGCACCGCATCCCCGCAGAGATGTCCATAGTGATCGTTCACCCGCTTGAAGTGATCCAGGTCAAACATGAGGAGCGCGAGTGCGCCGCCCGTCTCGTGCGCCTGTTGCAATGCGACCGCCAGCCCCTGCATGCCCTGGGTCCGGTTGAAACAGCCGGTCAGCCCGTCATGAACGACGTGGTCGTGTAGTTGCCGCGCGAGCTGCACGTGGCGCACCGCCAACGCCACCATGGTCGCGACAATGCTCACCGTGGGGCGCGGTAGCGGGCCGCCGGGGAACGACGCCAGACGTAGTCCCAACACGCCCACGACGACGTCATCAGCCACGAGTGCGAAACAGAGATGGTCGTTCACAACGACCCCGTCACCGGGCACGCGTGCGGCCAACGTCCGCTGCCACACCTGTTCCGCAAGACCGTGCTGCATCTCACGCACTGACGCACTCGGGACGGGTGTCACGGCGGCCCAGGTCGCACCGCTGCGTACCCAGACCCACAGCGCATCTCCACACACCACATCCGGGTGGGCACTCTCGAGCGCCGCCCCAATCCCCTCAAGCGACCGTGCCGTCGCCAATCGCTGTCCAATTCCGGCCACCCACTGCGCGTCCAGGCCACCAGGTTCACCGGTTGGGACCTCCGGACTGGTGTTTCTCGAGAAAGTCATCAGACTGCAGAAGCCTCCATCAGCTGCCGCGCTGGTCGTCTCCACACGCCGGCAGCTCGTACGCTGCGGTGATTATGAGCCGATCGCAGACCCACCCACAACTGCCGACGTCTGGCCCGCGTTCTGCTCAGGCGTGGTATACAATACTGCCGTGACTAGCAAAAAACGTCAGCCTCGCTCGAACCGTACAGCGCCTGCCCCAACCGGTGGCGGCAGCCCCCCTTGGATTTTGATCGGCGGCGTCGTCGCCGTGGTCGCACTTGGGGGATTCGCGTTCGTCACGTCAAGCGACGAGGCTGCGTCCGGCACGGATGATCACACGATGGCGGACGCCGACGCCGCGCCCGAGTTCCCGGTCCGGGATCCACCGCCGCCAGCACCGGCGAACCGCACACCCGTTCCACCAGCCGATGCGCCCATTCCACCACTGCCACAGGCGGGGGCCATGATTCCCCGGTCGGCGGAAGTGATTCGGGATGCCTATATCTTCGCCGCGCAGCGGCCTGACATTCTGGAGTTTGTGCCCTGTTTCTGTGGTTGCGAAACGGCTGGCCACGCGCGAAACGCCGATTGTTTTGTGGGGTCCAGAAATGCCGATGGAACCGTGCGGGAATGGGATACGCACGGGTTAGGGTGCATCATTTGCGTGGACGTCGCGCGCGAGGCGATGCAACTGCATGCGTCTGGTGCGGCACTTACCGATATTCGTGACATCGTCGAGGAGAAATACGCCCCGTATCCGAACCACACGCCCACACCGGCACCACCAGCTAACTAACCTTTCGCCTCGGACAACCCCACTTTCGGAGATACCAACGTTCATGTTGATGTCCATCGCACGTCGCTGGCGGTCTGTCCACGTTCCGCTCCTAATGCTCCTGGCCCTAACCCTCACTATCACAGGTTGTACCCCCGAC
Source organism: uncultured Vicinamibacteraceae bacterium (assembly GCA_964507425.1). Lineage (GTDB taxonomy): Bacteria > Acidobacteriota > Vicinamibacteria > Vicinamibacterales > UBA8438 > DTWD01. The sequence goes on along the minus strand of CAZDQD010000042.1, from coordinate 1,105 downwards.
AGCGCCCGCAGGGTCGACAGCGCGACGAGAAGCTGGGTGGCTCCGAGCGCGGTCAATCCAAACTCAGAGACTGGCACACTTCAACCGGGGACGAGACAGCTGACAAAAATTATTGTCACCGCATCCAAAACCAGGGTCAACGAGAACGCCACCGGCAACCTTTCCGCCGTTGCCGATTGGCTAGAAGGCACTGCTGGCCCAGACAAACAAATTATCGAAGCGCTCGCGGCGGCCGATGTCACGTGGAGTTCTTCGGACGCGACCATCGTACAAATTACCGACGCGGCCACAGGACAATACACGGGCCTCAAGGCCGGCACCGCCACACTGACCGGCACGTACCAAAGCCGGGCCGACCAGGTGTCCGTACAGGTATTGAAATCACTCGACGATTTGAAAATCATCGTTGACGGAAAGACCACCTTAACAGTGGGAGAGACAACAGAGCTGCAACTGGAGGCCCGCTACACAGATGGAACGAGCGAGATCGTCAGCGCGGACTCGTGGACACATGCGGGCGACTCGATCACGACAAATACGTCCCGACTTGCCGTGATCGTCACGGCCGCGAAAGTGGGTACAAGCACCCTCACTGCCAGCTACGGCGGGCTAGAGGAAACGATCGACATCACCGTCGAGGCCGCAACGGCAGCAGTGACCCGTACCGTGACAAGCCTCACGGTCACCGCATCCAACACCAAGGTCGACGAGAACAACTACGGGACGCTTGCCGCCACAGCCACCTATAGCGACGGCAGTACCGAAGCTGTCGCGACGACCGATGTCACGTGGAGTTACTCGGACGCGACCATCGTACAAATTACCAACGCGGCCACAGGACAATACAAAGGCCTCAAGGTCGGCACCGCCACACTGACCGGCACGTACGGTGGGCAGTCCGGCTCGGTGGCCGTGGAAGTCATTTGGAATTAATGCTCGTCGCACCTCGCTGGAGGTCTGTCCAGGTTCCGCTCCTAATGCGCCTGGCCCTAACCCTCACTATCGGGGTCGTATGTTTATCGACGACTGGTGACGTTTCAGCACAGGAACCTATCGCAACCGCCGACGCGCCGACATTCACCAAGCGCGTGGTTACATCGGAACT
>CAZDQD010000041.1:0-15203 GCA_964507425.1 uncultured Vicinamibacteraceae bacterium | reverse complement strand
GACGTGTATTGGGATCGGTGGCGACCCACTCATCGGCACCACTTTTGTTGATGCACTGAATTTGTTTAGAGACGACCCAGAGACTGAGGGCGTTGTGCTAATCGGAGAGATAGGTGGCACGGCCGAAGAGGAGGCTGCGCGGCTCATTAACGAGGGCTACGAGAAACCAGTTGTGGCGTTTATTGCTGGACAGACAGCACCACCGGGGCGGCGGATGGGACATGCTGGGGCGATTATTGCGGGTGGGAAAGGGACTGCGGCTGAAAAAATGGAAGCTCTCGTCGGAGCTGGCGTGACAGTCGTTAAAGATGCTGGCTCGATAGGAACGGCCATGATGGAAAGGGTGCGGCGGTAGGTCGCCGGATTTGTTTTCCTGACACCGACGATAGAGGGGATTCTCGGAGCGCTTCGTTTCCTTCCGCGTGTTACAATAGAGCCCCAGAGTCGTGTAAAACACCCATTACCTTTTACCTTAAACCTGAGTGAGAAAAATTGAAAAGGCAGGGTTGTGCCTACTGAGACACGTGTAGAAGACGCGGGGGCAGCTGTAGCCGGCGCCTCTAAGGTGAACGATTTCAGCATCCAGGTTGCAACAGTCAATGGGTCCGGAAGCCAGACGGCGAACCTCGTTTTGTTGCGAGCCATTTTCGGTATGGGAATTCCGGTATCCGGGAAAAATATGTTTCCGTCAAACATTGCCGGATTGCCGACGTGGTTCACGATTCGCGCGAATAAAGATGGCTACATCGCGAGAAAGAAGGAAATCGACGTTCTCGTGGCAATGAACGTTGAGACAGCACGTGAGGATGTGCTGTCGCTGTCATCAGGTGCCATTGTGGTGTACGACGAGCCGTTAAATCTAAATACGTTACGTAATGACGTTGTGTTTTATCCGGTGCCATTCGATAAATTGGTTGCGGGAGTCTGTCGCGATGTGAAGCTTCGTCGGCTGGTCCGCAACATGATTTATGACGGAATCCTTGGGCAGCTACTTCACATCGACAGGTCTCAGCTGGAACATGCACTTGAGGTGCAGCTGGGTCGAAAACCGAAAGCTGTTGAACTGAATAAGCAGGCGCTCGATGTTGGTTTCGAATACGCAAGTCAGCATTTCGATGACCAGGCGCCTGTTGCCGTCGCTCCAATGGATGGGACGTCGGGAAAGGTTTTGATTGAAGGGAATGCGGCCGCGGCGATCGGCAGTCTGATGGCTGGTGTCACGGTGGTGACGTGGTATCCCATTACACCGTCCTCGTCGCTGTGCGAAACCCTGATCGATTACTTGCGGAAGTACCGGATCGATCAAGAGACGGGAAAGGCGACCTTCGCGGTTGTTCAGGCCGAAGACGAAATTGCGGCGATTGGCATGGCGATTGGTGCTGGGTGGGCCGGAGCTCGGTCGATGACTTCTACGTCAGGTCCGGGGGTCTCGTTGATGGGTGAGTTTGCTGGGCTCGCGTACTACGGTGAGGTGCCGACTGTAATCTTTGATGTCCAACGGGTCGGGCCGTCAACGGGTTTACCGACGCGAACAGCGCAGGGCGACATTCTGACTACAGCCTTTTTGTCACACGGTGACACTCGCCATTTAATGTTGTTTCCGTCTTCGCCGGAAGAGTGTTATTCGATGGGGATGGAAGCGTTTGATCTGGCAGAACATTTTCAAACGCCTGTATTTGTGATGACTGACCTTGACCTTGGGATGAACACCTGGATGTCGGAGCCATTTGAATATCCATCCGAACCAATTGATCGTGGCAAGGTGCTGGACGAAGAAACGCTTGAACGGATTGGTAAATTCGGACGCTATCACGATGTGGATGGAGACGGCGTGCCGTATCGGACCATACCGGGTGACAAAATGCCGGCGTATTTCCTCCGGGGTTCAGGTCACAACGAGTGGGCTGCGTATAGCGAACGGCCTGATGATTACACGCAAAATGTAGATCGGATAGGGCGAAAATTTGAGACAGCTCGCGATAGGCTGCCAGAGCCGAAAATTGAGATTAATAAAAAAGCAACAGTCGGCATTATCGCTTACGGGACAACACACTGGGCGGTCAAAGAAAGTCGAGATCAGCTTGTGTCGGAGGCGGATTTAGAGACGTCTTACTATCGGATACGGTCGTTTCCGTTTCGAAAAGCGCTCGCATCGTTTATTGACAGGCATGAACGCGTTTATGTGGTTGAGCAGAACAAGGATGCGCAAATGCTTAGCTTGATGAAGTTGGAGCTCGCTCCGGCGCATGTGGAGAGGTTGCACAGTGTGCTGCACTATTCGGGGCTTCCCATAGATGCCCGTTCGATTACAGAGGAAATACTGGTGCAGGAAGGGTATCGAGCGAAAAAAACTGGGTAGGAAAGCTTGTTGTTGTGGAAATGTAGGTGCGAGGAGTCCACAAACCAGAGGTAGATGGAGATGGGAACGCGGAATGGCTGAAACAACACCACAGGCGAAAAAGAAAACTAATCGGCTTGGTCTGGAAACGAAAGTTTATCGGGGAGCTAAGACTACGCTGTGCGCTGGCTGTGGGCACAATGCGATTTCTGAGCGCATCATCGGTGCCTGTTATGAGATGGGCGTCGAGCCGGAACGTGTGATTAAGCTGTCTGGTATCGGTTGTTCGAGCAAATCGCCAGCTTATTTTCTCGGTTCTGCGCACGGTTTTAATTCGGTGCATGGTCGGATGCCGTCGGTGGGCACCGGGGCGCTTTTAGCGAATCGACAACTGGTCGCGATTGGGGTTAGTGGTGATGGGGATACCGGCGCCATTGGGATTGGCCAGTTTGTTCACTTAATGCGCAGAAATCTTCCAATCGTCTACATCATTGAAGATAACGGTTGTTACGGGCTTACAAAGGGACAGTTTTCACCCACGGCTGACTTGGGTTCGAGAGCGAAAACTGGGGTCGTGAACGATTTGCCACCCATTGATACTTGCGCGTTGGCGATTGAATTGGGAGCTTCATTTGTCGCACGGTCGTTTTCCGGCGACAAAAAACAATTGTCATCTATCCTGAAGGCTGCGTTAAGTCATCGGGGCACTGCGATGCTAGACGTGTTGTCGCCTTGCGTGACGTTCAATGATCACGAAGGATCGACAAAAAGCTATACCTATGCCAAAGAACACGATGATCCCGTTGGTGAAATCGACTTTGTCCCGTTTTTTGAGGACATTTCTGTTGACTATGAGCCAGGCACAACGCAGGAAGTTGAGATGCACGATGGGTCGCGCTTGTATCTGAAAAAGTTGGAAGACGATTTTAATCCGTTGGATAAAAGGCAGGCGTTGTCTGTCTTGCAAGAGACGCGAGAACGGGGTGAATTTGCGACCGGCCTTCTTTACGTTGAACCTCAAAAGGAAGATTTTTTGGGGGTTCTGAACATGGTGGACGAACCTTTGGCTACGCTCCCGCAGGAGAGAGTGCGGCTGTCACGGGAAGCCTTTGGTGGACTCATCGATAGCCTGCGTTGATGGGGAGGATTCTGAGTGAGAACGCGTAGTTGGAGTATTGGTCTGCAGTCGTTGTTCGATAGCCCGCTGCACAGTCGGCTTGTATAATTTTTGATATGGAACGCACGTTAGCCATCATTAAGCCAGATTCGGTTGCTGCTCGAAACGTAGGCGCCATTGTTGGCCGCATCGAACAAAATGAATTAAAGATAGTCGCGCTTCGTTCGATCTGTTTGACGCGTGAAGAAGCTGAAGGCTTTTACGCAGTGCACCGTGGGAAGCCATTCTTTGACAGTTTAACGGCGTTCATGTCTTCGGGCCCGGCAGTGGTTTTGGTACTTGAGTCGCCGGATGCGATCAGACGTTGGCGCGACCTGATGGGAGCCACGGACCCAAGTAAAGCGGACGAGGGCACAATTCGGCGAGAGTTTGGTGCTTCGATAGAACGAAACGCCACGCACGGGTCAGATGCGAGCGATACGGCGGCCTATGAAGTGGCGTATTTTTTTCCCGGAGTTGAATTGCCGTAGTGCGGGGTATGCGTGGGGAAGTTAGTCGTCCTTGTTGGTCTTTTGATAGCGGGCGTAGGCTTGCTCATGGTATTAGGTGTGCCGATCGGGAGATTTCCTGGAGACCTGATGTTTAGACGAGGGAATACGACGATTTATTTCCCCATTGTTACGTCGATAGTTCTGAGCGTGGTTGTTTCTGTATTGCTGGTGTTGTTGCGTCGTTAGGAGTTCATCGATGAGCATTAAATCCGACGCCTGGATCAAACGGATGGCGGCAGAGCACGGCATGATTGACCCGTTTGTCGAGGATCAGGTTCGAGAGGGTGTCGTCTCCTATGGGGTGTCTTCCTATGGATACGACATCCGGGTTGCTGATGAATTTAAGGTGTTTACGAATATCAACACTACGGTGATCGATCCCAAAGAGTTTGACCCTCGGTCATTTGTAGACCTGAAATCGGACATCTGCATCGTTCCACCAAATTCCTTTGCGTTGGCGAGAACCGTTGAATATTTCCGCATCCCTCGCAACGTGTTGACTGTCTGTCTAGGGAAATCGACGTATGCGCGTTGTGGCATTATCGTGAACGTGACGCCATTTGAGCCGGAATGGGAAGGGACCGCAACGCTTGAAATTTCGAATACGACGCCATTGCCGGCGCGGATCTACGCGAATGAAGGCATTGCGCAAGTATTGTTTTTTGAGAGTGATGAGGATTGCGAGCGTTCATACGCGGATAAGAAGGGGAAGTATCAAGCACAACAGCAGGTCACGCTTCCAAAAATTTAATGAGTTGTTAGATATTAAACTTTTGTGACATGGCTAGAAATTACCGATGGAGGTCGTTTGATTAGACACGGGATGGCGCTTGATCAGGTGGGTTGCTACGTAGTAATCTCACGACTGTTGGCCATGTGTTTAAGCAGGGAACAAGTGATGCATGGTCGAGTTGTTTCATCTAACCCCCTAATGTTTATTCGCCGATGAAGAAGCTCGTCGAGCGCGAAGATGCGCCTCGCGTGAGTCCGCTAGCCGCTGCGCCAGCACTGGCTGTGCAGTTCTTTCTGATACCGCTGGCTGTGGTGGGCATGGTGATCCTCGTCTATGGTGGCTTTCGTATGTTGCTGTCTAGCGAGCGGACCCCAGAGGAACTTTTGTCGGATGTGCGGGTAGGTGGGCGGGAACGACGATGGCCGGCAGCATATGAACTGTCGCGACTACTGGCTGTTCCTGAGACTGAGGCGCAGCATCCACGTCTCGGTGAAGCAATTGTGCAGGCGTTTACTGACTCTGAAGGTGACGACCCGCGAGTAAGACGTTACTTGGCGCTAGCGATGGGACGATTGTCGTCGCCGCCAGGCAACGCTGTTCAGGCTCTTGTGGCAGCGCTGGGTGATAGCGACACAGAAACACGAATTAGTGTGATTTGGGCGTTGGCTTCTTTAGGCGATCAATCGACCGTTGCCGACGTTGAAGCAATGTACGGCGCAGAGGATGCCGGCGTTCGGAAGATGGCGGTGTATGCATTGGGTACTCTTCCAGGAGACGGTGACCATGCTACGCTGACCGCAGCACTTGACGACCCGGTTGCAGATGTGCAGTGGAATGCGGCGGTTGCGCTTGCACGACATGGGCGTCGAGATGGTATCGTCGTAATAGGACGGATGCTTGATCGGAGCTACGTGGAGCGGATAGTGACGCGAAATCCTCGTGCGGATGCGGATATTGATCCGGTCAGCGAGGTTATTGTGAGTGGCCTGCAGGCGGCTGCGACACTGGGCGCAACGGAGTTGCGATCGTCGATTGAGATGCTGAGCCAGGAGGATGTTAATCTCCGGGTTCGGGAGGTGGCGCTTACAGCGTTGGATGCGATGAACCGTTCAACGCAGTTCGATAGAATCGGTTTCGGGGTGTTGGAGTGCAAGGCAGTAGCAGCGTGAGTGTGAGGATGGAATCGTTAGTGTTAGTACGGAGGCTTAAGGCGTGGATCCTTTTTTAGCCGTCATCGTTAGCGGCGTGGCGATGTTTGCCGCACATATTCTGTTTATTCTTTTATTTCGGACGAAGCCAACGCCGGCCGTCAAGGTGGCGAAGGTTGGTGACCCGGCCGCGCCTGTTGACGCGGGCGGGGCGGAAGCGCCCGAGCCTGACAGCGTCGTGCCGCTGGGCGAGGCTGCGCTTGCTGGTCGGACGACGACCGCTGCAGCGCGACTCGCGGAGGCAGTTGTTCCGCGAACGGCAGATGATGTGTCACCTCTCATGGGCCGGCGTGGATGGATGGGATTAGCTTGGGGGGCATTCACGGCTTCCAGTGCTGGTTGTCTTGCGGCGACGGGAAGATTTTTGTTTCCGAACGTGCTTAATGAGCCGCCACAGCAATTCACGATCGGGTTTCCGGACGAATACGCTGAAGGCGTAGATGAGCGCTGGAAAGACCGTTTCGGTGTCTGGGTGGTTCGAACGCCGTTTGACGACTACCACGAGGCGTCCGGTTTTTATGCGCTGCTTGTAACGTGCACACATCTTGGCTGTACGCCAAACTGGCTTGCCGCTGAAAGCAAATTTAAGTGCCCGTGTCATGGTAGTGGCTTCAGGCCGACCGGTATTCATTTTGAGGGGCCCGCACCGCGGCCGCTCGAGCGTGCACGAATTGTGTTGGCCGAGGACGGCCAGATATTGATTGATAAGGCCCAGAAATATCAGGAGGAGTTGGGTCAGTGGACGGACACTGAGGCGTTTCTCTCCCTCTAAACTAATTGAGCACTGGAAATTATGGCTGACGCGAAATCAATTGAACCGCAAGAGAGTGCGCTGACTCGCGCATGGAATTGGCTGACCGAAACGCAAGTGTGGGCGTCGATCTTTCGGCATGGGGCGCCGATTAATGATCGCAATCGCGTCTTGGTCATGCTCTCCAATATTTTTCTACATTTGCATCCCGTTAGACTCAAGAAACATGGCGTCCGCCTTCGGTATACCTGGTGTATGGGCGGACTTAGCTTTTTTCTGTTTCTCGTATTGACGTTCACTGGTCTTCTGTTGATGTTTTACTACAGGCCGACTCTTGAGTACGCCTATTCGGATATCGTGGGCCTCCGGGAACATGTTCCACTCGGCATCATGCGGGAAATGCACCGGTGGGGCGCCCATGCGATGGTCATCACCGTCTGGCTGCACATGTTTAGGGTGTTTATGACCGGGTCCTATAAACCTCCTCGCGAATTTAACTGGAATGTTGGAGTCATCATGTTGGTTCTGACGTTGCTCTTGTCGTTTACCGGTTATCTCCTGCCATGGGATCAGCTGGCCATTTGGGCGATCACGGTTGGTTCGAACATGGCGCGAGCGACACCATTTTTAGGATATGAGGGTCCTGGAGCTTCCTTGTTGGCGATTGGCGATGTGCGACTCGTGCATGCGGCTGACGATGCTCGTTTTGCCTTGCTGGGGGGCACGTTCGTTGGCGAAGGTGCGTTACTGCGTTTTTACGTGCTTCACTGCGTCGCTCTTCCGCTCGTCATTGGCTTTTTGATGGCAATTCATTTTTGGCGGGTACGTAAAGACGGAGGCATTTCTGGACCACTTTAATGTGTAGTGGTGGAGCCAGACTTCTGGGTCGGAAAGACGAAACAATATGAACGCGATTAAAGAAATAGCAAACCTTGTAGCGGATCCAAGATTATTTTTTCTGCTATCAGTTATTGCGCTCGTCTTCATTGTGTGGAAACGCGAGCTTTTCGCCAAGGACACCGTCGGCTACGGCTTGATGGGGTTCCTTACGGTCTTTTTTCTTTTTGGTTTAACGGATGAAAATTTCGTTCTCATCATCGCGAAGCCAGACAATGTTCCGATCGTTTTTCTGATTTTCTTTGTCGTGTTCTTTACGTGGTATTCGATGCGAGAAGCGGTACGAAATGATCAACGTATTGAGGCTGGCGAGGATGTTATTGAAAAACAGGAATCCGACCGGGTTTGGGTCTGGCCGGATCTTGTCTATACCGAATTGATTTGTCTTGTGTTGTGTAGTGCGGTGCTGGTCGCCTGGTCGGTCTTGCTTGAAGCGCCAATCGAACAGCCAGCAAATCCAGCGAATACGCCGAATCCGTCGAAGGCGCCCTGGTATTTCTTGGGGCTCCAGGAGATGCTCGTCTATTTCGATCCGTGGCTCGCGGGCGTTGTGTTGCCGAGTTTGATTATTGTCGGACTCATGGCGATTCCCTATATCGATACGAACCCGAAGGGCAATGGCTACTACACGTTTAAAGAACGCAAGGCCGAAATTACGATCTTTCTATTTGGTTTTGTCATCCTATGGTCGTCGTTGATTGTACTTGGCACCTTCCTACGCGGTCCGAACTGGAACTTTTTTGGCCCATTTGAGTACTGGGACGTGCATAAACTTGAGGCCTTGGTGAGCGTGCAGTTGTCGGAATATGTCTGGGTTTACGGTTTAGGGCAATCTCTGCCGGACAATATTTTGCTCAGAGAGAGTGTCGGAATCGTGCTGACGCTGATCTATATCGCGGTGCTCCCTGTTCTTCTTGCGAAGACAGTGTTTAAAAGTTACCTGGATCAACTCGGTGCGCCACGGTTTTATGTCACGGTGTTCTTGTTTTTGATGATGCTGTCACTGCCTATCAAGATGTTGACTCGATGGTTGTTCAACTTAAAATATGTCGTTTCTATACCGGAGTGGTTCTTTAATATCTAAGTCTCACCATGGCAAATAAGAAGAACGTAGGTCACGCCTATAACGTTGATTTCCTGAACGTCGTTTTTGCGGCTTCCAGTGTCTTTTTGTTTATAACAACGATCTGGATGGTCTTTGACGATTTTGACCGTGAATGGAAGGGCTATCAGCGGCAATTTGTACTGCTCGAAGAGTACATCACGTCGTTAAGCTTGCAGGCCGAAGAATCTGGCATCGACCAGGCAATGCTTGGGGAACTGAATTCCGCGCGTGCTCAGGCGGAACAGAACCTTGCATCGAACCAAGCACAGGTTGACGAATTAGAGGCTCAACTGGTTGATATTGAGGCCGATTTTTATGTCACTAATCAGGCATACAACTTTCTGAAGGCAGAGTATGACGTCGAACGTTACGCCTACGAAGAACTTCAGGAGGAAAATCCTGAGGAGGCGGCTCAGGAGTTGCCTCGGATTGAGGACATGTACAGCCGGTGGGTTGAACTGGGACTTGAAGTTGAAGCGTTGACAGCCCAGAGAGATGCCGTTCGTGGCGAAATTGGTGAATTTACAGGTGCGCTCACGGAAGCAGAAGGTGCGATTGCAAGCCTTACGGGTGAAGCCGACCGGCTTCGAGCGAGAGTTGCGGAGTTGCAGGTTGATTTTGTGGGAGACGTGCTTCTGAATGCACCTCTACTGGATTTTATGGCGCCGAGCCTTACGGTGCAGCAGGTCATAACACCCAATGTCGTGGATGATGTGAATTTCGTCAGGGTCCCTAAAATGGACCGGTGCACTAGCTGTCATCTGGCTATTGACCGAGAAGGATACGAAGGTTATCCCCAGCCCTACACGACCCATCCGAACCTCGATGACTATGTCGGTAGTGCGTCGCCACACCCGGTCGCGACGACTGGTTGTACGGTTTGTCACGAAGGTATGGGCCAATCGATCGCTTTTGTGCATGCCTCCCACACGCCTGGTTCTGAAGACCAGATGCATGCGTGGGAAGAACAGTACGACTGGCAGGTGCCGCATCTTTGGGATTACCCGATGCTGCCAACAGAAATGACTGAAGCGTCATGTGCAAAATGCCATAAAGAGAATGTCTACATTCCGGAGGCGCCAGACCTCAATTTAGCCTACGGGTTGTATGAGCGGGCTGGTTGCTATGCGTGCCATACAACCGCTGGATTTGAGGACCTGAGAAAACCAGGGCCAAGCCTGACGAAGATTGATACAAAATTGGACGCTGATTGGGTCTCGAATTGGATCCGCGATCCGAGGGAAGTTAAATCAAGCACCTGGATGCCTAGATTCTGGTACAACTCGAACACCAGCGAGCCTGAGGATGTAGTTAGAAACGAAGTTGAAATTGCTGCAACGGTTGCCTACCTGTACGAGCATTCTTCCGACCATGAGTACGCGGTGCCGTCACCGCCGACCGGCGATGCTGAGCGTGGTGAGACTCTCGTTAATTCTGTCGGCTGCCTGGCGTGTCATATTACGGAGGACCAGACGCGTCTGGACGCCGGATCGCGACGGACGTTTGGCCAGCCCTTACAAAACATCGGGAACAAGACCAGTTATGAGTGGATCTTTAACTGGGTTCGCGATCCGGAGCACTTTAGTGAAGGTACGTTTATGCCTGATCTCCGCCTCACAGACAGTGAAGCTGCGGATGTTGCAACGTATCTGACATCGTTGACAGGATCTGATGGCCGTGATGCTGAGGCAACGTATACCGACGCTGATGTGGAAGCTGCGTTACTCGACTACGTGAGTTCAATCGTTCCTACCGCAGAGGCGCAACAGTTTGTTGGAGCCATGAGCACCGATGAACAGATTGTTGAATTAGGTGAACGGGTCATCGGCCGCTACGGATGTTACAGCTGTCACGATATCGCAGGGTTTGAGGATACGCAGCCCATCGGCATTGAGCTGACCGAGGAGGGCTCCAAGTTGCTTCCACGCCTCGACTTCGCGTTTGTGCATGACATCCCGCACACGAGAGTTGAGTGGTTTAAGCAGAAGATGCGAGATCCTCGATCATTTGATCGGAATCGTGTTTTGCAGCCGCTTGAGAAACTACGCATGCCGAATTTCGGCATGAGTGAGGAAGAAGTCATCTTATTTTCAACGGCTATTTCCAGTTTCCAAAGCGATGTCCAGCCGTTGGCGGCGCAAGTGCCAAGGTCTGCGAAGCAGGATGCGCTGCGAGATGGGCGAAACCTTCTCCGACGCCGGAATTGTGTTGGATGTCATGAGATGGAAAACGATGGTGGCGACTATGTGCAACTCGTTGAAGACCCATCTCTTGCACCACCTCTCTTGACACCTGAAGGTGCCAAGGTCAAACCAGATTGGCTGTATGCCTTCTTCCAGGAGCCGATTCCGATCCGGCCATGGCTCGATGTGAGGATGCCGAGTTTTGAACTCGATGACGCGCACTGGAATACGGCCATCGAGTATTTTGGCGCGGTTTCGGACAGCGTTGGCGCGTTCCAGACCCATCAGTCAGAGGCGACCGCTGCGACGAATCGCGTTGGCGAAGAATTGTTTGATTTACTTCGCTGTCAACAGTGTCACGTACTCGATACGATTCCAGAAGATCAACCCCGAGAAAATCTCGCTCCCGACCTTCGCATGGCTCGAGAACGTCTACATCCGGATTGGATTCTAGATTGGCTGCGAGCTCCGCTCGAAATCCAGCCAGGAACCCGGATGCCAATGTTATGGACCGAGTTGCCGGGTTCGTTTTATCCTCAGTTCGATAGTGACGGCGAACAGCAAATTGAAGCTATTCGCGATTATCTTTTGACGTTTCGTGGTGGCCCGAGTCCGCTGACCGGCAATTAATGGGTTGTCTCAGCCGATAGATCTAGGCGAGGTACGTTCCAGTGTCCGCGCCTGATCGATCTGGGTCAGAATGTCGTCGCAGGACCCCTCGAACACGGCATTTGCGATGTTGGAGATCGGCGTTCTTTCCGTGTTCACTTCGACGATAAACGCGCCGTTAGACCGTGCTGCTTGCGCAAATGAGGCAGCAGGCTGTACTAACGCGGACGTGCCGATCACGAAAAACAATTCACAGCGGAGTGCGCTGATGCTCGCCTGCATCACAGCGTTCTCAATTGACTCTCCGAACCAAATCACCGCTGGTCTCGCGATACCTCCGCAATTGGGACACAAAGGAGATCTCGCCTTCCTGGAAATGTCACTATCGAGCCACGTTTGATTATTTTGTTGGCAGTCGACTAAGCATTTGAGGGACCAGAGGCACCCGTGGAAGGGGATAACGTTCCGAGTGGCGGCACGTTCGTGAAGGCCGTCTACATTTTGCGTGATCACGGTAAAGTGCTCGGTCAGATGACTCCATTTCGCTAAGATATGGTGGCCGTTGTTCGGTTCGCATTGCGCGATCTGTTCACGCCTCCACGCGTACCACTCCCAGACACCCTGCGGGTCTGTTGAAAATGCTTCCAACGTTGCAAGTTCCTCTGCGCGTCGGTTGTTCCATAGCCCGTTCTGTCCCCGGAATGTGGGAACTCCACTGGGTGCAGACATGCCGGCGCCAGTCAGGACGGTAGTCGTATTGGAATGGTCTAAACGCGACGCGATGTCGTCGATTTGGTTGGTAGGCATAGGTTAGACCATCTTTCCTCGTCCATGCGAAACTTCAATCCAACATAAAATGGTCACGTCTAAGGTTTGCGTCGTGTGCCGACAATGTGGATCGTCGCATGCTATTTACTGTTTCATCAAGAAAAGTAAGGGGATTTAATTGTCATGGTAGTACACGGGGAGATGGCTTTGGTCGAGGACATGTCTGCCAAGGTCGACCAACTTCGTGCTGAGTGGAATAGAGATTTTAGGCTTGCACGCATATGGTGTCGAGACGGCCAGCTGTGGACTGGTCGGGACGAAGGAGCCTGGTTGGGCTGGCTGGATATACCGGAAATGCCGGGCCCGGCCGCTGATCGTTTAGCAGCGTTTGTGGAACGTCTTGTGACGGATGGGATTACACGAGTTGCATTGCTCGGTATGGGCGGTGCGACACTGTTTCCTAAGATGATCCGGAAAATGTTTCGGTCTCAGACAGGTATTGAACTGTGTGTGTTGGATTCAACGGACCCCGCGGAGATCCGCGCATTTCAATCTGAACTCGACCTTAAGAAAACAGTTTTCGTTGTTTCTAGTAAATCAGGTGCAACGCTGGAAACCGACCTGTTGGGACGCTATTTTATGCGGCTGTTAGAGGATGAGATGGGTACTCATCGTGCGATGACCCGTTTTGTGGCGATAACCGATGCGGGCTCACAGTTGGACGAATTGGCGCTTTCAAAAGGGTATCGGGCAATTTTTCATGGAGATGCGGCGGTCGGTGGTCGATATTCTGCGCTGTCGTATTTCGGCTTGCTGTCGTGTGCGGTCCTCGGCATTGACAATGAGAGACTCTTGGCGCGCGCGAGGGTGATGGCCTCATTGTGTCGATCAACGGATGAGTCGACCGGAAATCCAGGTGTGGAGCTTGGAGTCGTACTTGCTAGCGCGGTCGAAACGCAACACAACAAGTTAACCATCGTGACGTCGGAGGGGCTGTCCGGTTTTGGGGCGTGGTTAGAGCAGTTGGTTGCCGAGTCAGTCGGCAAGGATGGATTTGGTCTCATTCCGATTGATGGCGAGACTTTATCGCCGGTTTCCGAATACGGTTCGGACCGGATGTTTGTATCGATTTCCCTAAAAGGTGACCGAGAATCATTTGAGGCGAAGTCAGTGGCTTTAGATGAACTAGAAGCCGGGGGGTATCCAGTAATCCGATACGAACTTGACGATATTTACGATATTGGTGCTGAGTGTTTTCGCTGGGAATTTGCGGTCGCAGTGTTGGGTGCGGACGCTGGGGTGAATCCGTTCAACCAACCTGATGTCGAAGCGTCAAAAACTGCGACCAAGCGTCTCACAGACCGTTTGACTGATGGACGTCCTGGGCGTGTTCGACCGTCGGTTGGGCGCTGGTGTTACGACACTGGAGAAGTCAAAGCGTATGCGCCGGGAGCCTATGGCAGGTGGCTATACCGCCATGTTCGGAACAGTTCAGCTTTGAGTGGTTGGCTGAAAACACATCTCGAGCAGGTTGGTCCAGGAGATTACGTCGCCATACTTGTGTATCTTCAATGCAATGACATCTTCCGGACTCAAATAGAAGATCTACGGCGGCGTGTTAGGTTAATGACAAGTTGTGCGACTACGGTTGGCTTTGGGCCGCAGTACTTGCATTCAACTGGGCAACTACACAAAGGCGGACCGAGAAATGTGCTGTTTTTAGCCTTAACGTGTAGTGATAGTGAGGACGTTGCTGTTCCGGGCGAAGTAACAAGCTTTGGCGACGTGAGAGCCGCGCAGGCTCAAGGGGACGAAGAAATGTTGATTGCCAAGAAACACCGCTATTTACGTCTGCACCTTGAGGGCGATGTTTTAAACACGTTAGGCGAAGTGCTCAGCGCGGTTGAGAATAAGGTGGACGCGAACGGCAATGCCTCCGACGTCCATTCTGACAGTTGATGGTTAACGGTCGTATCGAAGTGTCCCTGTAGAATTGGGTGAGTACTAACGTCCGACCCACGTTGGAGAACGTTTTTCTAAGAATGATGCAACGCCCTCATGAAAGTCTTTACTGGTGTAGCACTCTACGATCAGATCGGATCCAGCGTCCGTTGCAGTTTTCCGATCGTCTTGAATGCGACGGATCATTTCTTTGGTAGACCGTATGGTTAGTGGCGCGTTTGCCGCGACAGTTTCGGCGTATTCGTTTACTGTCGATTCAAAGAGGTTGGGGTCTACGACTTTATTGACAAGTCCAGCGCCTGCGGCTTCCGCAGCACTAAAAAGTCGTCCAGTAAATACCATTTCCTTCAGTGTGACCGGCCCAATAAGGTTGAGCAGTCGAGTGACGTTGGCCATCGATAGACAGTTTCCTAGAGTGCGAGCGATAGGAATGCCGAATCGGGAATCTGTTGTACAGATTCGGAGGTCGCAGGCGGCCGCAAGCGCGCAACCACCGCCGGTCGCCACACCGTGTATTGCCGCTATAGTAGGCACGGATAGCTGTTCGAGTCGGGTGACGACGCGGTCAATCCGGCGTTCGTATTCAAGTCCATCCTCGTCAGTTTTGAATGCCTTAAATTGTGAAATGTCAGTGCCGGCGACAAAAGCTTTGCCACCAGCGCCTCGGAGTATCAGCACGCGTATGTTTTCGTCAGCATCGACGGCATCACAGTGTTCAATTAACGCGTCATACATCGGCCAAGTCATCGCATTGCGGGCTGCAGGACGATTAAAGATGATTTCAGCCAACGAGCCAGTCGTTTTGAAGACTACGTCAGAAGTAGACACGGGTAGAGACTCCTCTCGCCAATGTAGACGCGATAATTCCGTCGCGCGGTGGTGTTTGTAATGGCATGCGCACTTGACGGTATAAGGGTACTGGATGTGACACAAGTCATGGCCGGACCATTTGCGTCAATGGTTCTGTGTGACATGGGTGCA
>CAZDQD010000040.1:0-4697 GCA_964507425.1 uncultured Vicinamibacteraceae bacterium | reverse complement strand
CACCGCACCATAGAGGATGCCGAGCCCAATTATCAGTTGGATGCCGTTAATGTAATCCCGTGGTTGGAGAAGGAGCCAGACGGGTAGCATCGAAGCGACACCAGCATAGAAAAAGAGTAATAGGATCCATTGAGCCTGCGGGCCTAGTCCGAAGAGTGTTGCGGGGAGTTCAATTGGAACTGCTTCGCCAAGTGCGATGACAGCATAGAGAATGGTGGTGCCGATAATGGTCGGCCACATGATTCCCACTCGAACCTTGTAGAGCAATACCCCGATGACCATGGCGACGAAGACAGCAGTCCAAGCCGGAATGACGCTGGAAGGAACCCTGACGTGCTCTGATGAGATAGAAACGGCAAACACGGCGTTCACCATCAGAAGCAGAAAAAACACGACGATCATGAAAAGCGTTCGTGCTCGATGACTTACGACTTCACCAGTCAAATAACCCACCGACTGGGCTTTGTTTCGAACGCTTGCCCAAATCGCTCCGAAGTCATGCACGCCCGCGAAAAACATGGTGCCGACAATGACCCAAAGAAAAGCAGGCAACCAACCCCAAATTACAGCGATGCCGGGACCGATGATCGGGGCCGCTCCAGCGACTGCAGTGAAGTGGTGTCCCCATAGAACGAACTTGTTGGTAGGAACGTAATCGATGTCATCGCGCATGGTATGCGCGGGTGTTTCGAAATCTGGGTCCAGTTGGTAGATCTTTTCAGCGATGAACTTGGAATAGAAACGATATCCAAGGAAAACGGCTGACAGGCCGATGACGGCAAGAATAGCGGCGTTCAGGGCGCACCTCCATGAAGAGATCGGACTGACGGATAGTCGGGAAGACTGGTTGCGGCACGTACTCCTCGGACAATAGCGTGGGCCGTTGTGTCGGCGGCAAGAGCACCAATTCTAAGCAAGCTAACCTCGCTTTCAATTTCTCCGGTTGCTATTGCAAAGATTGTATCGCCGTCTGAGGGTGTGTGAGCCGGACGAACTGCGCGAGCTAAGCCGTTATGGGCCATTCGCGCGACAATGGCGAGTTCTGATTTACTGAGCTGAGCGTTTGTAGCGACGACGCCTATGGTTGTGTTTTCGCCGGTCGGCGTGTTTAGCGCTTTCGCCGTCAACATGTAAGAAGTGTCGGCAATAGCCGATCCGTCCGCCGTTCGAACGCCAGCAAGAGGCTGTCCTGTTTCTGGGGCGACAACATTGCCTATGGAGGTGACTGCCATTAGAGCGGCTACACGAATACCGTTGGAAAGTTCTAGCATCGCAGTTCCAACGCCGCCTCGCATCGCTCGATCAGGACCGCCCAATTTTCCGACTGTTGCCCCGGCCCCTACGCCAATGCTGCCTTCCTGAATCGGTTCGTGGCTGGCTACTTGTGCTGCCTTATAACCACACTCCCAAGTGGGGTGGATCGTTGGGTCACCGACGGCAAGGTCGTACAGAATGGCGGCCGGAACAATAGGTATATTGAGGTGACGTGTTTGATGCCCTATTTTTCGCTCACCAAGGTATTGCATGACGCCATCAGCAGTTGCCAAGCCAAATGCACTACCACCAGAGAAAACCAGTCCATGAATTCGTTGGATAGAGTTAACTGGATTGAGTAAGGCGATTTCACGTGTGCCGGGTGCCGCTCCGCGCACGTCTACGGTCGCAACTGCTCCTGATTCCGTCAGTACGACTGTACATCCTGTTGGACGTCCTTCCAGGGTATGGTGGCCGACCCGTATTCCCGAGATACTTGTCAGTCCACCGACTGATACAGATGTCTGAGCATGCAGTGGGAATAGATCCCACGCAAGAAGACCTACGCTCAAGTAAGCAATGACAGTGGGAACACGCCTCATCAGTCTTTCCGCAGTTTGGTCAATCCTATCCGAAAATGTAATGTTGCTTCCAGGACAGGCTCGGATGGTTGTTGGGCTGACCGAGTTCCGTGTTGATATGGTGTTCATTTTACTGGCCGATTTGGTTGTTGCTCTTCACATCGCGTTTGTCTGCTTTGTTACTTTGGGGGGCCTCATGCTGAGACGCTGGCCAGGGTTGATGTGGCTGCACGTGCCTGCTGTTTGTTGGGGCATTGTTGTTGAGTGGACAGGGAAGGTGTGTCCACTTACCCCGCTCGAAAACTGGTTGCGAAGGCAAGGCGATGGCGCAGTTTATGACTACGACTTCGTCGAAAGATACGGTTTATTGCTTCTGTATCCGGAAGGGCTGACACGTTTGGGGCAGGTTGTCTTGGGAAGTCTTTTGCTGGTGTTTAATCTCATAATTTATGGTGCAATTTGGCGACGGTACTCCAGAGAGCGGCATATAGGATAATGATTAGAGATGCAGAGCATGAAATTAGCGCTGGTTGCCTTGGGCCAAAAAGCGATCGTCGGTCTATTAGTGATCGGAGTGCTTTCTTGCGGACAGACGCCACCATCCGAAGAAAAAGGTCAGTCGGCACCAGCTCGAAGTGCCGTTTTTGATCAGACTTCCGGAGCGGCAGAAGATTCACCCGGATTAGTAGTTTTGGGCGATTCGCTTACTGCCGGGCTTGGTTTGGCAGCAAATGAGAGCTATCCGGCTTTGTTGCAGGACCGTCTGAATGCCCAAAACTATCAGGTTCGGATAGTGAATGCCGGTGTGTCTGGTGATACTAGCGCTGGAGGGCTTCGGCGTCTTGACTGGGCTTTAGATGAACGGACCTCTGGTCTGTTACTCGCATTAGGAGGGAACGATGGACTTCGGGGTTTACCTGTTGAGGAGATGAAGGCTAATCTCGGTGAGATTATTACGATTGCTCGGAATCGAAACATAGAGGTCCTTTTGGCCGGGATGGAAGCGCCGCCAAACTTTGGTGAACTCTATACATCTGAATTTAGGGAGGTGTTCCATGAATTGGCCCGAGAGCATACCGTAGCGTTGGTTCCCTTTCTATTAGACGATGTGGCCGGTATCAGAGAGTTGAATCAATCGGATGGTATTCATCCTAATGCAGAGGGTGCCTCACGGATCGCAGAGCATTTGTGGCCAGCAGTGGAATTGCTGGTTCGCCGAATGATGGACGCGAAGGGCTAAGGGGTGAGCGAAGTAGCCGGAATCACTTGTTGTGTGCGGCATGTCCTTTTGGCTCAATGTCGACGTTGCAAGGTTCGCAGCTTCTCAGTTGAGTTAAAAGTTCTTGAATAGTTCGTCCGCTGACAGGATCAACGAGTGTTGGTGCCACTTCTACGAGTGGTTCTAGCACGAAACGTCTGAGCCGAAAGCGCGGATGTGGCAACACAATCTTCCTAGTGTTGACAACTAAGTCCCCAACCAAAATTAGATCTAGGTCAAGGGTTCGAGGGGCGCCTGGAAATGGTCGTACCCGCCCTCGTTCAACTTCGATTACCTGCAGTTGATTGAGAATTAGCTCTGGTTTAGCACTTGACCAACCGGTAACCACTCCATTTAAAAAGTCTGGTTGCTCGACCATGCCTTCAGGAGCCGTTTCCAAGAAAGACGAGACGTGAAGTTCTGTGAGAATGTCTTGAAGACGAGCTACTGCATGACGTAAATGTTCATAGCGAGGACCATGGTTGCTGCCGAGAGCGACACACACGTGTCGCTGATGTTCGCTAATGCTGCTGCTCCTTGCAGGTAATACACACGCGAGTCCACGGGATTGCGCTTAAACGACCAGGCGCGATAGGGTTGCCGCAATCGCGACAGATGCCATAGCTGCCTTGTTCCATTCGCTGGAGCGCTTCTTCGATCGCTTGAAGGATCTTTGCGTCAGTCTGTTTGACTTTTAGTTGAATGTGAACCTCGTTCGTGCCAGTTGCCTGGTCTGCAAGGTCACCTTGGCGGGTGTTGTTCTCCATTGAAGTCTGGCGAGTTAATCCACCACCTTCAGTGAGAATCTCTCCGCGCTTGTTGACTAGCGCTTTCTTATAGCTTTCAAGAGCGTTTTTTTCTTTCTCTCCGTCGGCCATAGGCAACACCGCAGATAAAGATCATAGCACGGTCTCAAGCCTTGACACTCATTCGGCTCTCAAGGTCGCGAGTGGTTTCTTTCGTAATATATCGAGGCTGGAAACAACTCCCACAATGCTGACGGTTAGAGTTGTTACCAGCAAGCCCAAGGCACTTGCCAGGGGTGACGCAAACCATGCCATCTCGAAGACCTGACGGGTTAGTACCCAGGTCAACACAAAAGCGCCGAGGGCTCCGACAGTTCCAGCCAGTATTCCTAACACGCCATATTCAAGGATTAACGTCATTGTGAGGAGACGAGTATTGGCTCCTAGCGTTTTGAAGATCGCTGAAGCATACAATCGTTGGAACTTTGTCATTGCTACTGAACCGATAAGAATTAGTCCGCCACTAAACAGTGCGATGGCGCCGACGATGGTGATCGCCATCGTGACGTAATCTAACACCCGTCGAAGCGTACGAATAACTTCCAGGCCGTCGATGATAGTTACATTAGAAAATTCGTTCACTAGGTCTCGTTGTAAGCGGGCCCGCGCTGGAGGTGTCTGAGGTCCCTGAAGGAATGCCACATAGGAGTGAGGTGCGTCGTCGAGTGAGCCAGGTCGAAACAGAAACATGAAGCCACCACTCCGCGAATCGTCCCAGTCAACGGCTCGCACACTGGTAATCTTGGCATTGATTACTCGACCTAAGATATCAAATTGAACAAAGTCGCCAACCTCAAG
>CAZDQD010000039.1:0-2726 GCA_964507425.1 uncultured Vicinamibacteraceae bacterium | reverse complement strand
GATCGTGTCCCTCTCCATCGGCAGTTCCTGCTCAGCATTGGCATAGCCGAGGGCACTGAAGTGGGCGATCCTCCCATGACGAGCCACGAGTGTGACGATCCCGGCGATCTCGCCGTTGTCGACTCTTGTGGCAAAATGGTCTTGGATTCGGTTCAGACGTTCTGAGGCAAACCCTACTTCCTCCGGTTCGACGGTCGGAAGTTGAGCGTTGGCCACCGAGACCAACGACGTTGCGACGAGGAGGCCAATGATCAGCAGGGATTTCTTCTTCATCTTCTGACTCCATTACATCGGCGAGATTAGCTCTTGGCTACATTGGGCAACCCCACTGCTGCGCCGCTCGAAGCCACTCCCCTCGCAGTCTCGAGGCCAAGTCCTGTGACGGAATCGCGTCGAGAGGGTTCGACTCCCGCAGCCCCTACGAGACCCAGCCGAGGTCCTTCATGGCCAACCCCGCATGCCAAATCTTCGTTAAATGTTGAATCTTGTGGTCACCGTCGAATTCCATGACGTAGACATAATCCGTCAACGTACTCTGTCCCGTCGGTGGGCACGGACCACCTTCTCCAGTATGCGTACCAGAAAACACGGCATAGGCACAGACGCTCCTTCGCTCCTCATCAGTGGCGAACGCCTTGATTTCATATCCGGCGTCAGGAATAAACACGCATATGGCCTGCATCCAGTCGGCGTACTGTTCCAGAGTTTTCACATCGAGAAGCGGTTCGGCCTGCGAAGAAAAGGTGGCCTCGACCGTACAGTATTCGCGGCATCCCGCCCAGCCTTTGCCTGTCTCACACGCCTCAAAAAATGTGCGGGCAGTCTCTGTAATCGAGGACATTGTTCAATCTCCTTCGCAGATGATGGTCGAGAGCGGGCGTCTACTGCTGGACGGTGCTGCCTTCAACGTGTTTAGAACGGGTAGCCCGGAAACCGTTGCATCCCGCGTTTCCAATCCGGCAGGTCGGCGAAATTATCACGATTTGGCATCTCAATCTTCGGCAGATTTTCGGCGTCGAGCACTACATCCTCAGCGATGACATCGTTCAAATAGAGCAAATAGGCAGTCAGCGCATAGACCTGGTCAGCAGTGAGAGTTCCCTCTCGATTAACCGGCATACCTCGATTGATGTAATCCCACACGCCCGTCGCGTACGGCGATCGGATCGGCAATATTCGCCCGTGATCCCAAGGATCGATATTGGGCTCCGCATCACGTTTTACCAACCTCGGTGCACCAGCCCCTTCTCCGTCCACTCCATGGCACGACGCGCATTGCCGCCGATAAACCAGCTCACCTTCCTGCGAGGTTCCCTGTCCCGGCGGAAGTTCTTCTCCCGTAGGGCTAATGGCGATATCCCAGGCACGGATTTCTTCTTCGCTCGGGGTGCTTCCCACACCATACGTGGGTGATTGCGCCACCGCGGTACTCCCCAGGAACATGAACAACGCGAGCAACTTAAGTAATCGCATTGTGCACGCTCCCATCGCTAGCGATCCTCCATGGCTGAATAGAATTGTCCATGCCCCGCACACGGAACGACTCATCATCCGCACGCTCGCCAAAGAACTCGGCGATTTGAGCTCGCGTTGGTTGAATCTGTCCCGTGTCATCCGTGCAGCGCGACAACAGCTCGGCCTCTTGTCCGTCCCACGTCCATTGGTAGCTAAACCGGGTATGCGACATGGGATGCGCCCCACCTCGAATCTCAGCGTCCGCCCACCGTCGACCACCATCGGTGGAGACTTCCACCTTGCTAATGGCGCCCCCACCTGACCAGGCTAGGCCACTAACCTCATAGAATCCGCGGTCAGGTAATTGCTGTCCGCCAGATGGAAAGGTGATGACCGATTTTGGTCCGATCAACATCCCCAGCGCAGCGCCGACTTCGTCATCACGTCGATTGAGATGCCCGTAGTCGTTGTACGTCATGTAGTACCGGTCCACGACCTTGATTCGCCGGAGATACTTCGTGTTAAAAATGCCTTCGAAACCGGGAACCAGTAACCGCAGTGGAAATCCGTTCTGGGGACGCACCGCTTCACCGTTCATGCCATAGGCCACCAAACAGTCGTCCATGGCTTTTGCCATCGGAATACTCGACGCGCCCTTCACTTCCTCCTCGCCTTCGCACACAATCCAGGGCGCGGAATCTTTTATACCAGCCTCCTTGAGCAGCAGAGACAGGGGCACTCCGGTCCATTCGGCGCAACTGGTCATGCCGTGCGTCTCCTGCACTGTCTTATATTGAGGCCTCGAACGGTTCCCTGCGCACTCGATGAAATGGGGACGCGTTTCGGACGGAAGACGTTTCAAGTCCTCCATGGTGAAGGTCAGCGGACGGTCCACCATACCGTGGATCATGAGACGATGGTCCTTGGGGTCAATATCCGGAATGAAGGAACCACGGGTGGTCCCCACGAAGTGGAGCGAGGAGGGCGTGATCGTGCCCACCGAATCCTGCAGCGGAGCTGCAATATGAAAATACTTACCATACGCATCAGGCGACGGTCTGCCAGCGGGCGGATGCGCCATGCGTACCGAGGTCACGTGCTGAGAACGTTCACCATAGAGCACCAGCTCTTCGTTACCCTTGATGAATCCACCAGATGGTGTTGTCGTCTGGCCGAGCACCGGCTCCACGGCTCCCAAGGTCAAACCACCAGCCACGGCGGCGCTGCCTTTTAAGAAATTTCTTCTATCAGGTCGTTTCGCACCCATTGGT
>CAZDQD010000038.1:0-2999 GCA_964507425.1 uncultured Vicinamibacteraceae bacterium | reverse complement strand
TGGCCCGGCACTACGACATTCCGTATGTCTACGGGAGTCATTTCAGACGTGTGTCACTCGGTCAGCTTCCTGATGATGCGCGGCGTGGTCTTCTCGGGCACGCCAGTATTCTCGCGGTGACTGCATATCCGAATAGAACGTCACCTGTTCTTCGCGGTAAGTGGGTTTTAGAAAACCTTTTGGGTACACCCCCGGCGGCTCCACCGCCGGACGTGCCATCGTTGGAGGTAACGGTTGGTGATGGTCAGGTTTTGTCGATGAGGGAGGCGACCGAACAACACCGGTCGAATCCGGTATGTGCCAGTTGTCACCGACTGATGGATCCACCAGGGTTTGCACTTGAGCAATTTGATGCGGTGGGGCGATTTCGTACCCATACGGCCGCAAATACGCCCATCGATGCGACGGGCGAGTTGCCCGACGGTACGCAGTTCAACGGTGCATCTGGTTTACGAGACGCTTTGGTTTCGAATCCTGGACGTTTTGTTGGGACGTTGACGGAGAAGCTCATGATCTATGGTCTTGGCAGAGGGCTGGAGCATTACGACGCACCGACCGTACGGCGCATTGTTAGAGATGCGGCCGAAGAAAATTATCGTTTCTCATCCATTATTCTTGGTATTGTCGAAAGTCCACCGTTCAGAATGAGGAGAACGGAGTCATGATTATTTCAAAGAAAATGCTTGATCGTCGAACGGTGCTCAGGGGAGTGGGTGCGGCCTTGGCACTACCGATGCTCGACGCGATGGTGCCCGCCGCATCGCCGTTGGCTCAGACCGTGGCGAAACCGAAGCGGCGTTTCGGAACCGTCTATGTCCCGAACGGCATGGCGATGGAGTATTGGACGCCAGCCACGGAAGGACGTGGATTCGAGCTGACACCGATTCTCCAGCCACTTGCAGCGTTTCAGGATCAGATGACGGTCGTATCCGGGTTGCGCGGCTACTGGACGCCTGCTCACGCGGGAGCGTCGACCACCTTCCTCACCGGCGCGGCGGGAGTCGCGGGTGAGACCGCACCGGTGGCCGATATCTCGATGGACCAGCTTTTGGCTCAAGAGTATGGGCAGGTGACAGAGCTGGCGTCGCTCCAGCTTGCGATCGACGGGCGGGCCAACGCAGGCCAGTGCAGCGGCGGCCACAGCTGCGTCTATACCAATACCATCTGCTGGCGCAGTCGTACCACGCCACTCCCAATGGAGAGCAATCCACGTGTCGTCTTCGAGCAGATGTTCGGCGATAGCGGGAGCACTGACCCTGAGGTGCGCCGCGCGCGTATGGTTCGCGACCGGTCGATTCTCGATTCGGTGACCGAGAAAGTTGGCGACCTGCAGCGTGAGCTCGGGATGTCGGACAGCCTCAAAGTCGACGAGTATCTCGAGGGCGTCCGCGATGTCGAACGGCGCATCCAGCGAGCGGAGCAACGCCAGAGCTTCGACCTGCCGGAGGTAGCGCAACCCGAGGGTATTCCGGCCACCTTCGCCGAGCACGTGCGACTGATGTTTGACCTACAGTTGCTGGCGCACCAAATCGATCTCACGCGAGTGTCGACGTTCCTGCTAGGACGCGAGGTGAGCTCGCGCACGTACACTGAGATCGGTATCCCCGATGCGCACCACCCTCTGTCGCATCACGAGTACAACCCGGAGAAGATTGCGCAGATGTCGAAGATCAACGCGTATCATGCGACTTTCTTTGCGGAGTATCTGGAGAAGCTTCGGACAACGCCTGACGGCGACGGGTCGCTGCTTGACAACATGTTGCTCATCTACGGGTGTGGCATGTCGGACAGCAACGCCCACAGCCCGCTCGATCTGCCGGTGCTGCTGCTCGGAGGCTGTGGCGGTACGCTCGAAGGTAACCGCCACTTACGCTACGCGGACGATCCGCTGATGCCGAACCTGCTGGTGTCGCTGATGGATAAATTGAATGTACCGGTCGAGAAGTTGGGGATGAGTGACGGCCGTTTGAGTGTCGATCGATTGACGGGGGTGTAGCCGGGGCGAAGCCCCGACTAGTTGTTGGCGCCCAGGCGCCGGAGCAGCTCGACCGTCGGGTTTGCCGTGTCGTCGCCACCACGTCCGGTGGCCATTGCCAACGGGGTCTGTCCGTTGGCGTTCTGGGCGGACAGGTCGGCACCTCGCCCCACGAGCAGTTCCACCACTGTATCGAGACGGCGTGAAGCGGCGACGTGAAGCGCCGTGTTTCCCTCGTCATCTGCTGCTGCGATGTCGGCACCATGGTCGAGCGCAATCGTCACAGCGTCGAGCACGCGGCGTTCGTTGACCGCCGGGTTAGCTGTCAAGCCAGGCTCTTGGCGGCGCCGCGCCGCCGTGGCGGCATGAAGCGCGGGCGTTCCGTTCGTCATGGCGACGCTGGCATCTGCGCCGTGTTCGCTCAGACTGTGCATGATGGCCGGTTCTGAGAAGTGGGCGGCAAGCCAGAAGGACGTCGCCCCGACAACGTCGTGTTCCAGCACATAGTCTGGGCTGTTCCGACGCCCTTCGCTCCCACGCGTCACGAGAGCGTTCACATCGGCCCCGGCCGCCAGCAGTGCGTCGGCCACCACGGCGTCTCCCCGCAGCGTTGCCGCGTGCAGCGCGGTGTAGCCAGCCCCGTTTGTGTTCGGATCGGCCCCCTGGTCCAGCAGATAGAGAGCGAGCTCGGTATGGCCGCTGTGGGCGGCGACGACGAGGGCACTCGTCCCAACGGGCGCAGTGTCGTTTGCGTCGGCGCCAGCGTCGATCAGATACCGAGCGGCATCGAGATCTCCGTGTCGCGCGGCGAAGAGCAACGGGCTGTTTCCACCCTGCGTGACGTCGGCCACACCGGACGGATTGAAGCCGGCGGTACGGGTATGAATACGCCGTGGACGCTGGGCGGACCGAACAGTGATGTCAGCGCCGAGGTCGAGCAATGTTTTAACGACGGCAGATTGACGTTCGGCAATTGCCCACATCATCGCGGTCTGTCCGCGGGTGTGCTCGGTCGCGTCGATCG
>CAZDQD010000037.1:0-3003 GCA_964507425.1 uncultured Vicinamibacteraceae bacterium | reverse complement strand
TTCCGAACTCACAATAGCGTGTTTTGGTCACGTCGGCGACGGCAACATTCATGTGAACATTCTGGTTGATCCTTTAGACACAGTTGTAATGGACAAAGCAAGGCAGGTAGAAAAAGAACTCTTTAAAACCGTTGTCAGTTTAGACGGATCCATTAGCGGGGAGCACGGAGTTGGCTATTCAAAAGCGAGGCACCTTCCATTGCAACTGACGGACGAAACGATCAATGCAATGGAGGCAGTTAAAGCAGCTTTTGATCCACATGGGATCCTTAATCCTGGAAAAATCTTTGAGGCAAAGTGATGCACGCGAAGGGTAAAACGTTATTTCGCGCTGCTAGGCTGCCGTAAAGTATTGCGACTGCTCAGCGTTTATTCGTAATCAAGAGTACGCGTTCCACATAACGCGTGGGATCGGGATCGAGCAAAACCCGCAAGGTTAAACTTCCTGTGTTCAAATACGATACAGAGCCTAACTCGTAAAGTTCCATGCCTTCTGCCTGGAGCATTTCGAAGTCTTCTTCAAGCAGTACGCAGAGCACACGGTCTGAAGAACTAAGAAAGTCTTTAACAGCCCGCATAATCGGCAATTCGACGTGGGGCGATTGCACGTAATAAACCAAGTTTCGATTAAATACACGGTGGCGTCCGTACGGTTCACCACTCTGTTGTTCTCTTTCGATTAATGCGGCCATTTGTTCAACCGGTGACGTGTTTGGTGAGGCCAACAGAACCGTGTGCGTGCTCAGGCTTACAACTATTGAAATGTTCGCGACAAAAAAGAGAATACTGCTAGCCCATCGCATACTTTGTTTCAAAAGCATGTGGCTCATTACGCACGAGAAAACAACAGCGCAGGCAGCAATGGCAATTAAGCCTCCAACCGTCAAAACGACGGTACGATCCCACTCGAAGAGAAGTGGTTCTGTGCGGTGCAACAATCCAGCGAGCAGGAGCGAGATGAGAGCCGATCCAAGTGCAGCCACCAAAAATAGTTTTGTCGGTCGAACTCCCTGCGAAAGCTCGACCAATATAGCGCGCGCGAGTAAAAGCGAAAGCGGAACCAGCATTGGCAAAATATAGCGTGGTTGCTTTCCAATAGAGATCGTATAAAAGAGTAGCGGTGTAATCGACCAGATAAGTAGACGGCTAGTTGCCAACGCAAGCGTTCTTTCCCGCACTGCCTGCTTTAACCTTGGCATCCAAAGGATCAGAAATGGTGACCAAGGAAAAAGCCCGCCAATGACAATTGGCAAGTAATAGAAGACCGAACGCGGACTGTTGTAGCGGGCGGTAACAAAACGTTCCACATTTTCCGCAAAAAAGAACCGTTCCAGATACGCAAGGCCATGCTCATCAAACATTCCCCAAAACCAAGGGGCAGTCGTGATTACAAAAATAAGGCAGAAGACAGATGTAAATTTGAAACACGGCCAATGCCACTTCACAAAACAGCGATATTCAATTATCCAACTTAATGTCAAAATGCCAACAAGTAGCGCGATGGCGACTGGGCCCTTTGTTAGAAATGCAAGTCCAGCACTAAACGCACCGATGGCTTGCCAGGCACCCGTAAATGACCTGTCGCCAGTTGGCGGCAAGTTGTGACTGAAAACGTTAAAACATGCCCACACGGAAGCAGTAATAAAAAAAGCAAGCGGCAGATCAGGTAGTGCCTGGTGTGCCATCGCAACCGTACCAAAACAGGTCGCCGTGATGACAGCTCCAAGAAAACCAGTGGAGGCGTTATACCATTGCCTGCCAATGAAATACGCTAGGAGCATTAGTCCAAATCCAGCAAGTGCAGATGGTAGACGAGCCGACCATTCAGCCTCGCCAACAACTACATAGCTCGCGGCCGCGAGCCAGTAATAGAGGATCGGTTTTTCGAATCTGAATTCATAATTGAAATGCGGTGTTAACCAATCGCCCAGTTCGATCATCTCGCGGGCGCTCTCCGCATAGAACGCCTCGTCAGAATCTGTGATCGCCGGTTGCCCTAATGCTGCAAAGAGCGTTAGGCCGGATAGAGCGATTAATAAAAGGAGATGTTTTACCACGTACTAGAAATTGTATAACCCGTTATGATTTTTAGGCAGCTCAGGGGGTAATCGCTGTTTTTGTTGTACGGGAATGTATCGTTGGTGAGATGGTAGTAGCAATAATCGGTGCGTCAAACAATTCGTCTAAATTTGGCAATATTGCAGTTCGTTCGTTTGCCAGCAACGGTCATACTGTGTTTCCCGTTAATCCCCACTGTGCTGAACTGGGGTTGTCGATAGAAGGGTTAAAAAGCTATAGAAATGTTCTTGAGATACCGTGGCGAATTGATGTGGCAAGCCTCTATGTGCCTGCAAACGTCGGAGAGCAAATCCTCAGCGATCTTGCCAAAAAGAGAATTCCTGAAATTTGGGTCAATCCAGGCGCAGAAAGCACGAGGCTCATAAATCGGGCCAAGTTGTTACATTTACAACTTGTATTTCAGTGCAGCATTGTTGCGATTGGAGATTCGCCAGCAAATTATTAATCGTTGGTGTTTCTGGCAACAATCATTAAATGGGGTTGACAGCCCAAGGGGCCGTACTTATACTGCGCGCGATCATCAGGCAGAAGGTTCAGCTCTTTCGCTGGGCTCGCGGCCATTAACTAGTTTCTCTTCGCATCTAGCGTCTAGTTTTTATTTTCAACAAATGGGTAGCCGACGGGCTGTGAGCCCGTCTAACAACGCTCAAATACTTTCCCACAATTATTTCCATATACCTATAAGCGATAGGTCGATCAACGTTATGCCAACTACAAATAAACGCGCGTCTTCACCACCAGCAGAACCTAAAAAGTCTTCACCACCAGCAGAACCTAAAAAGCCTTCACCACCAGCAGAACCTAAAAAGCCTAAACGTGAAAAACCCTCTCCGGAGGAAACCGTCGATAGGAAAGTGGAAGAGGAAGAGACGAAAGAAACGGCCACACAATCAAGGAACCGGCTCAATATCGGAGACCTTAAAG
>CAZDQD010000036.1:0-76059 GCA_964507425.1 uncultured Vicinamibacteraceae bacterium | reverse complement strand
ACGGATCCGAAAGTGCCTCAACGTCACTTATCCGAGGCCTTCTATCCGAAGGCATGACAATTACGAGTTGATTGGACAGCAAGTTGACAAGTCGACTGCGATCCATCTGACCTGCACTGACCGTGCGAAACATCTGTCGTTGATCCGCACTAACAAACACATCAACCTGAGCGCCCTCAACAATTTGAGTAGCAAGAACTTGAGAACCCGCAGTATTAACAACGACGCGCACACCTGTCTCCTGTTCGAATCCCTTTGCTACTCGATTGACAGCGTCTGAAAGACTTGTGGCCACAGAAACCAGAATCGTGTCGTCTGACCGGTCACTAACGACGCGTTCGACGTCACACGCCAGTGACAAACTCACCGCAATGCAGCACCAGAAAAGCCCTAACCAACACGGACAATGCTTCACAAGCCGCAGCTTCTCGACGCACATTATTATGTATATAATAGTATGTATATATACTATTAATTAATCGATTTAAGTCGTTTTAATATCAAGTTGCCATTATATACAGTTCGTGAAGCATCAGTACGGTTGGGCGTTTCCTATTCCACTCTGAAACAGTGGATCTACAAGGGAAGTATTCGAACCGTTCGGACGGAAGGTGGCCATTATCGTATCTCTGAAGACGAAATAAGTCGGCTCCTCGCGCAAAGACCACCTCTTCGTGGCAGACCCCACAATAAGCCTCAGTTCGGGGTGTTGGTGGCTCTTAGTGGCCGAAACCGCTTGCGTGGCATCGTTGAAGAAATAAGACGTGAAGGACTGCTGGCACAAGTGCGCTTGCGTATCGGAGATCAGCGACTCACAGCGGTCATCACAAGTGATGCTGTCGACGAACTCCGTCTTAAAAGAGGAGATGAAGCGAGCGCCATCATAAAATCGACTGAGGTGATGATAGGTCGTGAAGACGAAGTTGCAACACTAGGGAATTGAAAATGTCGCTGGCAATACTGACTGCAACTGCAGTCCCCAGTGACCGTCCTGTCGCGTAATGATATAAAGCCCTGGGTTCGTTCGGTAAGGACTACCATCCGCATATCGACGACTCGTAACCACTCGAAAGTGGACCTTGTCGGCCGACACATGCGCAACGTCAACCAAATCAAGCGTACTGTGATCCCACCGTTCGGCTGCACGAAGAGTGTCGAAGTCGATAACAATTTCTTCCACCGTATTACGGACCACAATTTGACCGTTGACACCTACACTTACACGGGGAAAATTACTGATGGCTGCAATAGCGTCATTATCACTCTCGTTCCACGCTCGAAAGTATTCCTCGAGTGCAGCACGAGCCTCTGTCTCTGACTCTTCCTGCGCGTTGAGCACCACACCCAACGCCAAGAATGTCACACCAGCCACAATTCCGAAACGCGTAAAATATCTCATTGTCGCCTTCCCAATCGATTCATACAGACCTGAGGATACCATCGGTTCGGGAGCAAAATATTCATGAATAGTACTCTTGCCACCATTCAGTCAAGGATTCAGCACAATCACCAAGGTTAACGGAACCTATTCGTAGTACGGCAAAAAATATGCCACTACCAGCAGTGATTGCTCATCGAGGATTCTCTGGAATCGCACCAGAAAACACGCTCCCTGCACTGCAATTGGCTATCGACTCAGGTGCGGATATGGTCGAATTCGACGTGCGTGTAACGAAAGACCACCAATTGGTCGTCATCCACGACGCAACCGTTGAGCGAACAACCAATGGGACAGGGTCTGTATCCCAATACACCTTTCAAGAACTGCAAACTCTCGATGCCGGCACATGGTTCGGTCAGGCATTTAGCGGAACACCAGTGCCCTCTTTCAAGCAGGTACTACAACTGTGCAACGGCTCCGTCTACATGAACATAGAAATTAAGACTGACGAACAAAGTGCTCCGGCACTCGATCATCTAGTCAACAGAGTCTCAGAACACGTGCTCGGTATGAATGTATCGAGATCAGTCGTGATCTCGTCCTATAACCTTTACATTGTTCGGCGGCTAAGAGAAATAAACCCTGACGTAGTTACGGCACTTCTCTCCGACCAAGAGCATCTCGTCGAGTGCGAACTTCTTACGGCGCGTAAAGTAGGGGCTTCCGCACTACACGTGCCCATTCGTCTGGCTACCAAGCAACTGGCAGACCGCGCACGGGAGCAGAATCTAATTACAGCAGTCCATACTGTCAACGAACTCCCCGACATGCGGCGAATCACAGCGCTGGGGTTTGATGGTATCTTCACGGACTATCCGGATCGACTTCGGAAACTCATTGAAGACACAAGACAAACTACCGTAACAACAGCCTGGGACCAGCACCTATCTCTTGTGCCATGATTTGACTCACATCCCAACGCTAGGCTAATGTTGTCCCGGATGAGTTCAAACTTTCATGCGTCCATCGGTCATCATCACGCTCACGCAGAGGTGAGGCTGGTGGCGGTGCGTGTAATTTAACTTAGCAACAAAAACACGCTCGAGCATCGAGGCCTCGCCGATTCCACGGCGGGGCTTTTTTTGTATCTGGAGTAATTGCTTATGGATTTTTCGAAACTTGACGGTCTGATTCCGGCAGTAGTTCAGGATGACACAACCAATGAAGTTCTAATGGTAGGTTTCATGAACGAAGAATCACTGTCGCTTACACAATCATCTGGATTTGCAACATTTTTCAGTAGAACGCGGAACAAGCTCTGGATGAAGGGCGAAACATCGGGCAATCGTTTAAAGATAAAAAGCCTGATGACGGATTGCGACGACGACACGGTACTTGTACGCGTTGAACGACAAGGGGACGGAAACGTGTGTCACACTGGAAACCGAACATGTTTTTTCAAAGAGCTTGATACAGGAACAACAACATGAAACTTCGACTAGGACTACCCAAAGGCTCGTTACAGGATTCAACAATTCAATTATTTGGTCGTGCTGGATTCAACATTTACGTTAGTTCTCGATCATATTTTCCAACTATTGATGACCCAGACATTGAATGCACGCTCATTCGCGCCCAAGAAATGGCTCGATACGTTTCTGACAAAGCTGTCGATGCCGGTTTGACTGGTATCGATTGGATCGCAGAACATCACGCGGCCACTGGGCGAGATGTCGTAAGTGTTGCCGACCTCGTCTACTCTAAGCAAAGTTTCCGCAAAGTTCGTTGGGTTCTTGCGGTCCCGGAGGACTCTCCGTACAAGAAGCCACAAGACCTAGAAGGTGCGCGAATATCAACAGAATTAGTACGTGCGACCGAAGCCTATTTCTCCAAGCTCAACGTCAACGTCAAGGTCGAATTTTCGTGGGGCGCAACAGAGGTTAAACCGCCAGATCTAGCAGACGCCATTGTTGAAGCCACGGAAACCGGCTCTACCTTGCGTGCCAACCATCTGCGTATCATCGACACAGTACTCGAATCAAATCCGCAACTCATCGCCAATCAGAGCGCACTCGATGACCCCGAAAAACGAACTAAAATTGAAAATCTTGCACTGCTTTTGAAAGCCGCCATGGAAGCACAAGGACGTGTCGGTCTAATGCTTAATGTCGAGCGCAACAATCTCGATGCCGTAGTAGCCCTATTACCGGCCTTACAACGTCCGACCGTTTCCCCGTTAAGCGATGAAAACTGGGTGGCGGTTTCTTCTGTTCTAGAGGAACGCGACGCACGTGAACTCATTCCCAAACTACGAGCGGCTGGTGGGCACGGAATCGTTGAGTACCCATTAAACAAAATCGTGTTGTAGACCCTGCAAATGCGGAACCAAAAATGAAAATTATCACGGCAACTAATAAGCGCGCCTTGAACCGGTTAGTTGATAGAGCACACAGTGTGGACCCCACATGGCAAGCAAGTATTGAAGCCATCGTCGACGACGTACGTAAACGAGGCGACAAAGCCGTACGCAAATACGCCACGCGCTTTGACGCCCTTCGAGACACGATCGAAATTCCGCGTGGCGAAATACTTGAAGGTGCACGGTCTGCACCACCAGCAGTGAGGGCGGCCATCAAGCAAGCGGCTCGTCACATCCGTCGTGTCAGTGCGAAACAACTTCCTAAAAAATGGCGCACTTCAGTTTTACCTGGTGTCGTGGTTGAGCAACGCGTAACCCCCCTCGACCGTGTCGGTTGCTACGTTCCTGGGGGACGCTATCCGCTACCCTCATCGTTACTAATGACTGCACTTCCGGCCAAAGTTGCAGGGGTACCGGAAGTCTTCGCAGCGTGTCCAAATCCGCAGCCCGCTGTGCTTGCTGCGGCAGTCGAGGCGAAGATCACGCGCTTATTCCGGATCGGCGGTGCCCATACGATTGCGGCATTTGCCTACGGAACCACAACGGTACCTCGCGTCGATAAAATTGTTGGACCCGGAAGTGCGTACGTTGCCGCAGCCAAAGCGTATGTTGCGCGAGATTGTCCGATAGACTTTTACGCAGGGCCTACAGAAATCGTCATCGTGTCACAAAACGGTAAGCCTGAATGGGTTGCGGCGGACCTCATTGCACAGGCTGAACACGACCCCGAAGCACGTGCAATACTGCTAACACCAAACAAGACACTCGCACACAAAGTGAAACAGATGGTCCAGGACCAGCTTAAAGAACATCCTTCGGCTAAACCGTCTATAAAAAAGAATGGCATAATCGTCGTAACAGAAACAATCGACGACGCATTGCAGCTCGCAAATGCCATTGCTCCCGAGCATGCAGTGACCGACACTCGGGCAATGGCTAATCAACTCGTCAGAGCGGGAACAATCTTCGTAGGCGCATTCAGCGCTCAAGCTGCTGGCGACTACGCAACTGGTTCAAACCATGTCCTACCGACAAATGGAGTAGCACGATATCGTGGTGGATTAAGTGCTTCAGATTTTGTCCGTGTCAACAGCGTGCAACAGTTAACACGGACTGGTATCCGGCAATTAGCGTCAAGTGTCATTTCACTCGCCAACGCTGAAGGACTGCGTGGACACGCAGCGTCCGTCGCGCGACGTCTTGAATAGGAGGTAAAGGCTATGCGTCGGTCAAAAATAAACAGAGAAACTACCGAAACAGAAATTTCGGTCCAGCTTAGCCTTGATGGCAACGGACGGTATGACATCAGTACTGGAATACGCTTCCTAGACCATATGCTTGAACTAGTTACCCGTCATGGAGCATTCAACCTAAAACTCAAGGCGCGCGGTGACCTCGATGTTGACCAACACCACACTGTTGAAGACGTCGGAATCGTTCTTGGAGAAGCCGTATCAAAAGCCCTTGGTTCTCGACGTGGAATCAACCGTGCCGGATATTTCATTATGCCGATGGACGAAACACTTGGCGTTGCGGCAATCGACCTGAGTGGCAGAATACACGCCGTCGTTGACCTGAAACTTCGCGTGCGTCGCGTTGGTGACCTACAAGCTGAACTTTTGCACGATTTTTTCGATGGTTTTGCTCAAGGGGCGCGCGCCAATGTCCATCTGAAGATTTTGTATGGTCGCTCAAGCCACCATCAGATTGAAGCCATCTTTAAGGCATTTGGTCGTGCGCTGCGCGTCGCCTGTTCACGAGATAAACAGCTTCGACGCATGCTCCCCAGTACCAAAGAATTGCTCTGACACCATTACGGATTAATTTTTTGAGGCAAACCAATTGTGATTGCACTTATTGACTACGGTGCCGGAAATCTGACATCTGTGCGAAAAGCACTCGCGCATCTGGGTGCAAAATTCAGCACTCCCGAAACGCCTGAAATGCTTCGCGGTGCGGATGCGGTAATCGTACCTGGTGTTGGAAACTTTGAAGCGACGAGCGCATTAGGGAGCGATTGGCACCGCGGCATTTCTACCATCGTAGAAAAAGGGAATCCACTTCTAGGCATCTGTCTTGGTCTGCAATGGTTGTTTCAGGGAAGTGACGAGGCACCAGAAGTAAGCGGCTATGGCGCAATAAAGGGACAGTGCCGATTAATTGACTGTGGTCCGAATGAATCGTCGACAACCGAGCTGTTTAAAGTTCCCCACGTCGGTTGGAACAGCTTGCACAAAACCCGAGAATCGTGGCTACTCCATGGTGTAACGGAAGGCGACCAAGTTTACTTCACACACTCCTATGCTGCGCCAGTAACTGACGATTGCATCGGATTGACCCACTATGGGATTGATTTTGCTAGTGTCGTCGAACGTGACAATCTTGTGGGTGTGCAGTTTCATCCTGAAAAATCGGGTAGCGTTGGTTTACGCATCCTAAAGAATTTTATCGATCGTACTCGACTTTAACGAAATGCTCTCAAAACGAATCATTGCCTGTCTAGATGTTCGTAACGGCTCGGTTGTTAAAGGCATCAACTTCGAGGGCCTTCGTGATGCCGGTGATCCAGCATCGCTATCTCGTCGGTATAACAAAGATGGAATTGACGAAGTCGTTATTCTAGATATCACCGCTACTATCGAAAAACGAAAAGCGTTGGCCGAGACTATCCGACGTGTAAGTGCAGAACTTTTTCTCCCTTTATGCGTTGGCGGTGGCATTAAGGACGAATCCCATGCCGATGCCGCAATCGAGGCCGGTGCTGACAAAGTCAGCCTCAACACAGCCGCGCTTCAACAACCAGAGCTTTTAACAACCCTCGCCAAACGATATGGAAGTCAAGCTGTTATCGTGGCCATTGATGCAAAGCAGGAGCGCAGTAAATTTCACATCTACGTCCGAAGCGGCCAACAAGCCACCGATAGAGACGCTGTGGATTGGGCCCGTGAGGCTGCCGACCGAGGCGCTGGTGAAATTTTATTAACATCAATTGACCGAGATGGTACAAAGAGTGGCTTCGACTGCGAACTCACCAGCGCAGTCTCGAACGCGGTTCCGATTCCCGTAATCGCCTCAGGTGGTGCCGGCACATTTGACCATTTTGTGGATGTATTTACCGAAGGGCAGGCTGACGCCGCATTGGCGGCATCAATTTTCCATTACAACGAGCACGCCGTTAGCGATCTAAAAAATCATTTAACTCAGCGTGGAATTCCAGTCCGACTTTCATGCTGATTCCATCGATCGATCTCAAAGGTGGGCAGGTCGTGCAACTCGTTCAAGGTGAACGACCAGCACTCGCGACCGACGACATCGACATGTGGGTGGAACGATTTAGAGACTTTTCCCGTGTTCAACTTATAGACCTTGACGCCGCGATGGGAACCGGAGCCAACCATGATCTTGTGAGACTAATTGCGTCGCAACTTCCGTGTCGGGTCGGTGGAGGGATCCGAACCATCGACCGTGCACGTAACGTTCTAGCCAATGGCGCCAAGGCAGTTATCGTTGGCTCGTCGCTATTTCAACACGGATGTCCCAACCTTCCTTTCGCGGCTAGCCTCGCTGAGGCGGTCGGCGTCGAAAATGTAATCGCTGCCGTTGACAGCAAAAGTGGACGGGTAGTCATTAAAGGATGGACCGAGGCTACAACATTAAGCGCAGTTGAAGCGGTCAAACAGCTTGAACCCTTCTGCGGTGAATTCTTGTACACGCACGTGGACAAAGAAGGACTCATGGAAGGCACTGACATGAACGCCATCCTCGAAGTACAAAGCGCGACATCTCGACGAGTTACAGCCGCTGGTGGAATCACCACTCAACAAGAAATCGAACACTTGGACAAAGCCGGCATAGACGCGGTCGTCGGCATGGCTATATACACAGGTCGGTTGGCCCTTAGTTCAAAATTGGAACCCTAAATACTTTCGTGGACAACCGGCTCTTGCAACATGGCAACACAACACGTTGGGCTGATCGCAGGTAGTCACGACAACTGATTTTTATTTTCCATCCCGTTCACCGATGGTAATTCCTTTAGAATTCACACAGCATCGTGTTCAGACACTTTGCTCACATTCTCAATGCAAACCTGGGATCCTGACGAATACGCCAAGCACGCTCGCTATGTATCCGAGTTGGGGCAACCATTAATCGACCTACTCGACCCGAAACGAGATGAACATGTTCTCGATCTTGGTTGCGGAGATGGCGCTCTCACTGAAAAATTAGTCGCTACGGGATGCCAAGTGGTTGGCGCTGACAACAGCCCTGAACAGGTATGGGCAGCCCTTGAGCGCGGTCTCGACGCGCGGATACTTGATGCCACTGACCTCGGATTTGATGAGGTATTCGACGCTGTATTTAGTAACGCGGTGTTGCACTGGATTACCAGTCCAAATGCGGTCCTTCAAGAAATACACAAAGCTCTAGTACCCGGTGGTCGCCTTGTCGTTGAGTTTGGTGGCGCCGGAAACGTGGCGACAATACGCAAGGCGATGAGTAACGCACTCGTGAAAAGAGGGATCACTGCTGATAATTCAAATCCGTGGTATTTTCCTACTGCTGACGAGTACCGAACACGTTTAGAAGCCAATGGGTTTTCCGTCGATTTGTTGAGCCTGTTTCCCCGACCGACTCCGATCCCTGGGGACGTCGTGGACTGGCTCAATATTTTTGCGAAACCAATTCTCTTAACTGTTCCGGCCACTGAACGGCCTAAACTCGTTCAAGAGGTTCAACGAATGGTCGAGCCAGAACTCAAAAACTCTGAAGGCATCTGGGTTGTCGACTACGTACGATTGCGGGCAGCAGCAACAAAACTTGTTTAGCACACGATAGCCTTAGAAGAACCGCAGGCGAATAGCACGTGGACCAACCACGAAACCCGCGTGACATCAATCTGAAGCTAAATGGTCTCTATCAGAGCCCCAGTTGTGAAGCCATATCATTAAAATCAGATGCGACGAGATCAAAGTCTGGGTCAGGCGTGAGATCACGCTCGACATCTGGAGCAAACTCTGTCGGCCTCGGAACATAACCAGTCCGAAAACCTACCTTCGCCGATGCTCTAAGGTCACCTTTGTGCGCAGCTACCATCATTACCTGTTCCGGCTGAAGCCCGAGTAGATCGGCTGCCTTGAGGTAAACCTCCGGATCCGGTTTGTATTGTTGTGCCAGCTCAGCTGAAAGCACAGCATCCCATGGTAATCCGGCATTCTTTGCCATGTTGACGAGTAACCCGACATTTCCGTTTGACAGCGTCGCGAGGGTATATCCTTTTCGTAGCCTTGTTAATCCTTCGACTGTATCTGGCCACGGTACAAGGCGGTGCCAAGCCCGATTAAGCTCGACGAGCTCCGTCTCACTCAGCGCTTCCAATCCATACTTCGGCACCAAGTCATCTAGGATCATCCGATGCAGGTCATCAATCTTCGTCCAACCAAGTTCACCGCCACGAACTCTCTGCATAGCCGGCCCGTAACCACCTCGCCAATCATCAGCAAAAGCGGACCAATCGGCCTCAATGCCGTGACGGCGACCCACTGCACTTCCTTCTTGGGTAATACTCGTACGCCAATCCACGACGGTGCCAAAAACATCAAAAGTCATCGCCTCAACGCCACGAACTCGACTGCTCAATTGCTGATTCCCTTGCATTTTTACCGTTCTGGCACCAGCGATGGCACCTGGCATCAACAGCACTGACCCGGCGACTAGAAAATCACGCCGTCGAAGTGTATCACTACGGTTTGTCATCGCCTGCCTCCCAAATATTGTTCTAAGCTCTTCCCCCTAGCCTAGACCGAAGAGTCTGTATTGGCCAGCGCGAATATCTCCTTCTTCTGAAAAAGCATACGCCCTTCGAGAATCACTCAGAAACAACCTATTCAGAGTAGAATCGTTGCTTCCTAGCATGGCAGTAGATACACCATCGTCCGCACCGTCAGATGGCAATCTTCTTGACCGGTTTATCAAGGGAGATGGCCGCGCCGCCATTGAACTATACGAGCGCCATGGAGATATCCTGTTCTCACTCGCCTTCCACATTGTGAGTGACCGGTCCGATGCTATGGATATAGTGGAAGGTGTTTTTCGCCAAGTCCGTACCGGCAGCTATCGTTATGAAACCTCTCTTGGATCTGTTGAAAATTGGCTGTTACAAATTACCAGACTCCGCGCAATCAACTGTCTACGGAAACGATCTGACTCAACTCAAGACTCTGAACTCGCGACGGGCCATCTACCACAACCGACACAGCACAAGGAACTAAATGCCTGTTCTAAAGCGGAAGTTTCTAAGCTGCGCAATTTACTGATTGCGATGCCAACACTACAACGCGTCGCTCTAGAACTCGCTTACTTTGAAGGGTTTTCAGTGCGACAGATATCCGAACGACTTGAACACCCAATTGAAACCATTAAAGAAACAATTCACGAAGCGCTACTGACACTGCACTCCACCCGCCGGTAACAACAATGGCTACCGATCTTGATCACAAGGCATTCGATCGACTCGCGAGTCTATATGCAGTTGGTGCATTAAATACTTCTGACCGAACACGGTTTGAAAACCATCTAGAACTCTGCCATCAATGCGTGAACACGGTTCTTTCTCTTCTCCCCATCGCTCATGCTCTCACACGAGCGGTACCATATTCTGATGGACCTGCTGAGTTGCGAACCCGTATCTGTAAAACAGACACCAGTTCTCCTCCAAAACAGGATTCGCATGGAAAAGAGGTGCCTAGCCGTATTACGTTTAATGTTGCGGCAACCGTCTGTCTCCTCGTCGCTGGAAGCCTGGGCTGGTATGCCTCACAACAACACAACATGGCGCGACTACTTGAAGAAAATCTTGATGCCGCAAATGATCGTGCCGTTATTGCAGAAATTCAAACGGCGGTTGCGCTAGCGGCACAGCAAGAGGCGAACCAACACACTGAAATCTTAACGGCACAAGATCTCGTTATAGTTGACCTTTCTAGCTATCCACTAGCACCAAGCGCGCGCGGACGAGTTTACTGGAGTAACGAACAGGACATTCTGTTAACCGCCAGCGGTCTACCGCCTGCGCCTGTCGGTCGCACCTATTATTTGTGGTTTGTACCAGCTTCTGATCCTGTGAGTGGTGGACCACTTACCCTGGATAACGAAGGTCGAATCACCGCGGTCGTTACCGCTCCCGCCGGTGTCTCTGCACCCGTACCAATGGCTGTAACGCTTGAACCAGATAATGACATTACCGCGCCAAGTGGCGAGGCGTACCTCTTCGGACGTGGAACAAATTGAAAGGCTTGTTCGAGCGGCCAACAAGGCGCTTGTCGGCCCCCTTACGGTTCCGTCTGCCCTAAACTGATTAAGTTTGCTAGAAGCGCATACGCACCGCTAGTCCCGGCCGGTAACTGGCGCCATAAGCCAAGTCCTACGTACAACCAGCGACCACGGCCAACACGTGCTTCGACCAATGCACCTCGCTTGATGCCGGGGTTAAAGTCAAATGAATCCTCAAGCTGAACAAGATCCACGTATTGGTCATCCCGCTCTCCAAGAAAATAGAGGCCGCGTTCCTGGACCCAATCATCCCAATCAGTTGGCCCGATTCGATTTGGCCACGCGAACACCTGGTGGTCGTTAGCAAGTAGCTCTATCGGAGCCAATTCGTCAGTAACC
Organism: uncultured Vicinamibacteraceae bacterium; assembly: GCA_964507425.1. Taxonomy (GTDB): domain Bacteria; phylum Acidobacteriota; class Vicinamibacteria; order Vicinamibacterales; family UBA8438; genus DTWD01. Next base: position 64,588 of record CAZDQD010000036.1, on the reverse strand, counting down.
CTGTTCCGGCTGACCTGAGCCGGATACGGACCATATTGGGCCTGATTAAACTCAAACTTGTTGTACTGAACGATGACCGTGCCACCACTCTCAACATATGCCAGCAAACGATCGTTATGAGCCCGTAAGTCTGCACGCCGCTCATAGGCACGCACACCCGTCACAATGACATCAAACCGAGAGAGGTCGCTCCATGCCAAGTCATCTTCATTAAGAAAGTCAAGCGAGACCCCTAACTGTTCGATGGCCGGAGGTACTGCATCGCCGACCCCAACTACATAGCCAACCGACAGGTCTGGCGCGACCGACACATCAAGTAACTTAAAACGGCTCTCGGCTACGTATCCCAAATGTCGACGACCGATGTGCGGGTATTCAACAACACGATACCCATGACTAAATCGATCGGTATCAGACGTAACCACCGCACCCACGCTATATTCGCCGACGGCAGTATCATTGGTAGAGACTTCAAAGCGCACCGTTTGCGATTCATCTTGGCGAGAAAATCGTACCGGCGCACTTGTCGGGTTCGCCTGCCATCCAGACGGTAGTATCAAGTTCACCGCACCATCCACCATACTTGGTCCCGCGTTGGTCACGGTAACGCGAACTTCTTGTGTTCCGCTCTGACCTGTCGGAATAATCGCTATTTCTGGGGTCAGTTCGACGGTAAGATGAGGTACCACTGTAAGCGCCATGCGTTTCTCGCCGGCGAAAATATCTCCGCTATACCGAAATTCAATAGGTTCTTCGACCTCAAAACGGACATCGCCAAAATCAAGATCGAAAGTTGCAAGAAACGGTGTTGGGCGAAACGGTGCCCCAAAGGGAACATCCCCATCCGTCACGTAACGAGCTGCTGTAGGTTCATGCGTCCAATGAATGTCGGTCGTCGTAGCCGAGGATGGCACCTCCACCCGCCGACTGCAGGAATAAACGAGACCCGTATTCACGGCCTGGTTCTCACAGATATCCCCTGAGTTCTCGACTCCAGACAATCTGACACCACGGACCGAGGCCTGAACTTCCCCCTGATTCGCCACTAGTAGCGAAACATCTAGCTCCTGACCAGGAATGACCACACCATCATTCGCCAACGCTTCAAGCCGGATTCCATGGGTAAGGAGCACCGCCTGTCTGAACTGTTGCTCCTTCTGCGCAAGCCGAAAATCGATCTCAAACCGACCATCATCATCCAGTTCAAACCCGCTTAATTGGCTACGAAGGCTTTGCACAGCACGCAGTCCAGCCACAACCGAATCCCGTGCACCAGCCGCACCTTCGCGTTCAAATCCCTGCAGCGCCTGTAGCGCGTGAAGGGCCACCTCTGAAAGTCCATCAGTAACCGATGCAGAGGCCCTAGGACCCGCGAACACCGCCAGTGCTCCAACTGCCGTATCGATTCCATCAAACAGCGAAGATTCTGGTGAAGTACCTCTGGTAGGAATCACCGTTTCCTCTAGCCGGAATCGTGCACCCATCTGACTGGCTGGCAGTGCTACAAGCTGAGACATCCCCTGACACTTGTGCATACCTCGCGCACGACTTCCCACTTCGGCGTAGGTAGAGCCAAGTAACTCGTCATAATCCCCAAGGTTGACTGTGGTCAGTTCTTGCTCGGACGCTGCCTGCCTCAAGCCAGGAAATTGTGGCCCGAACCCAAAGGGAAACCCAACGCTAAAATAGAACTTTTTGACCTGCCACGGACGAACGCCTTCACTGAGTTGGTCCGGAAAACGGCTGGGGTCGGCGGCCGCATGGTAGGCCTCATGTGCCAGTATCGCTGATGCCTGATGATGCTGTCCTCCTCCGCGGCCATCTGGGCTCATAGCAGACACCACATCCGGCCGAACCGTCCGGATCATGCGTACCATATCTCCTAAAATTTCCTGCCGACCCCATCGGCTAAATGTCTCCTCAACGCTAAAGGAATAACCAAAATCAACAGCCCGCGTAAAAAACTGCTCAGCTCCATCAAGACGATGGGCGGCCAGGAGCTCTTCAGACCTCAGCACTGCTAGTCCATCAAACAATTCAGCTCCAATTTCATTTTGCCCACCGTCACCCCGCGTGGCAGTCAATAACACTGTGCGGTGCCCCTTTCCCTTTGAAAACAGCGTTAACAGAGCATTGTTCTCGTCGTCAGGGTGTGCCGTCACCATCATGAATGTACCGACGCTATTGATTTGACGGAGTGTCACCCCTAATTCCGAGGGGCTCGCACCAAATTGCAATGGCTGCGCTAGTGGGGCCACTGTCGTAAAGTGGAAAATGACCAACTGAACGCACGTCCATACCAAACTGTTCACTTTCATATTTTTAGGAGTATATACCTGCAGTTGCGCGGGAGGTTACCCATGAACCGCTGACACATCACTGCCCGATGGCATACGACTACGTGACAAGACGGTCTCATAAAATGCCTCGTACCGGGGAACGATTTCATTGGCACAAAAGCGCTGCTGGACAGCTTTGCAACTCTGCATTGATATACGTTGATAGAAAGCCTCATCAGTTAAAAGTTTGGTCGCACTCGTAACCATTCCCTGCACATCGTCTGGCTCATGCAAAAATCCTGTCTCCCCGTCTGTAACCACCTCAGGCAATCCACCAACGCGGGACGCAACAACCGGAACCTCACAAGCCATCGCCTCAAGCGCGGCAACCCCAAAACTTTCATGTTTTGACGGTAACAAGCAGACATCAGCGATTGACAGCAGTGGAACCACCTGCTCCTGTTCACCTAACGGCAGAACATCCTCGGATAACCCGTATTCGCGTGCACGGCGGCATGCTGCTGGCAAATCTGGTCCGTCACCAACCAAGAGGAGCTTTGCAGGCATCTGCTCACGAATCTGATTAAAAATATCGACAACCATTTCTGCCCGTTTAACAGGCCTAAAATTAGAGATGTGAATAACTAACTTCGTCGCTGGATTGTCTCCACGATACCGTTCAAGAAGCGCTGTCTCAACCGTTCGATGGTGATAACTACAATCGAGAAAATTGGGTATCACGCAAATATCCGAAGTGACAGGTAATTGACGAAATGTCTCCTGTCTCAAACTTTCCGATACCGCTGTCACTCCATCGGATTGATCAATAGAAAATGAAGCTGTTTCAAGGTACGACGGGTCACTACCCGTTAACGTCACATCTGTACCGTGCAGCGTTGTTATGACGCGAGGCACTCGATGCTTTCCGGAGGCCGTCAGAATTTGTCTAGCAAGATAAGCCGCCGTGGCATGTGGGACCGCATAGTGAGCATGGATGATATCAAGGTCACATTCTCGTGACACCTCAACAATCTTGTTCGCTAAGGAAAGTAAATACTGCGGTTCACGAAACAACGGATAGCCCGGCGTCTGCACCGCATGAAACGCAAGCCCAGCCTGAAAATCACCGAGTCGAAAGGGAGGTTCGCTGCTAATTAGCCGGACTTCATGGCCACGACGAGCCAGCACTTTCGCCAATTCCGTCGCAACAATTCCGCTACCTCCAACCGATGCATAACAAACAATTCCGACATTCACGACGCCACATCCCTATCCGCTGTCGCAGCTACAGCTGCGGCCGCACGTTCAAGCGCCGCCACCGCGCCCAACTGGTCAGTTGGTGTATCAGTTGCCACATTCATCCAGGCACGTTCTCGACCAACACGATGACCTCGAACCCCAGACCGGCTGGCTACTGCAGATGCCGACCAGCACAGTAAATGGTCCTTTTTAATCCGCGCAAAGACCCGCCTGCCTACAAACGCCGCCGGCTCACCAAACAGGCCTCCGAGACGGACACCTTGGTGCGTTTTAACAAAATTTTTTAAAAACACCACGACGTTCATTGCCAGACTAAATGTAAGAGCTATTTTATCGCTTCCTCTCGAAACCCACTGAAACATCTCGAGCAATTATTGCGCTCACATCGACATGCCTTTCTATGTCACTGTCCTCAGTTACAACGCTAAAAAAAAGAAATACTCACTATATGGCATCGAACCGTCATTCATGTCCCGTGAACGACCATCACGCTGAAAACCGAACCGCCGAAAAAAAGAATGCGCCCTTGCGAACCTTGTATCCGACCATAACTCACACCGGTCAAATCCATTAACCCGACCCCAATCTAGGGCCCAGTCCATAAGGCTGGTTCCCCACTCACCACCACGGAGACCTGCATCGAGATAAAGTCGCCGCAAGTTACAAACCCGCGGCCTATTCTTAACCGGCACGACCGCGTGCGTTCCACGGATTCTGCCACCGTCATCCAGTACAACGAATGCTCCTCCCAGCCTATCGTAGTGATCACAAATACCGTTCAGATCGCGATCTGCGCCCCCGAGACAAATTGTGTCGCCGTACTCTTTTAGCACCGAGTCAATTAGGTCAACAACAGCATGACAATCATCTGGTTCGACAAGCCGTAGACGCACTTCCTGAATCTCCGGTCTAACGTTTTCCAGAATACTCCAACATCTGCTGGGTTAAGTCTTGTGGATACGAAACTATTACGTCAGTAATGGAACCATCGCCCGCGGTCACAGCCTCAAGTTTCGGCATAACGAACCCGCTGTACGACGGGACATTAACCTGTGCTACCCGTTCGACAACTTCATCGCGAAGTGCGGGCTCAAAGTGAATACCATGGATTTCAAATAACTCTCGTGCCGCATCGTAGTCACCTTCCGATTTGATGCGCTGAACCTCGGCAAGAAGTCGTCCTACGCCATCTCGGAATTTGCGCCAATCCGTCATTACGTAGAAAGTTTTACCTTCGCGCTGTCGCGTGTCGATCGCATCCGTGTTATCCATTAGCCAGTGCACAACCATCTGTCGATTGCGCATGTGATCCTGCTCTATTTGTGTGCCGATTCGAACGCGTCGTAGTTGAAGAAGAGCATTGCGTGTGTATGCCTCGTACTCAGCCCTGATGATATCTTCATGGTCACCAGAATCAACGATACCTATTTCCACAAGTTTCTCGTCAGCAATAAAGTACAGGGCCACCAGGTCGGCACGCGCTTCTTCCAAAGCAGAATACTGTTCCTTCAGAAAGGTTTGCGGATTTCCCTCAAGACGAACTGATACCTGCCCAGACGCGTGGCCGATCACTTCGTGCATGTTTGTCGTCAACTCTCCGGCAAAACTTCCCCATTGCTCTGAACGACGTGCCTCCGACTCATCCCACGTAAACTCGTTTCGGTATGCTTCTGGACTAGACCGCTCGTACGCTTCTGTGACATTTGAAAGTGAAACTGATTTACTTCCATACTCTTCTCGAACATCCTGATCATTTGGCAGGTTAATACCAATCGGAGTAATCGGTCCGGAATCACCAACCTCGACAACGACGTCAATCGCGTTTGCTGTTATTCCGCGTACACCTGATTTTCGATAAGCCGGATCCCATGGCATGTGGTCCTCAAACCACTGAGCGTTGTCAGCCAGGGTTTGAATAGCAGCCGTTTTTTCTTCGTTGACGTAATACACCAACGCTTCCCAAGAGCCTTTGGCTCCGCGGGCATCCATGTACACCTCGGTAAAACCATTAATCGTGTCAACAACAGAGTCTTGATCAGCCACCCATGCAATGTCATAAGTACGCCGGTCGGTGCTGTCACCGGTTCTGTACCACGCCACCAGTGCACTGAGGGCCTCAGCCATCGGGGGAGTCGCATAAGGAACTGCCGCCTCAAGATGTTTAACGACCTCGCGCAAATCGTCCGCATAACGACCCGCATCATTGATCCGGTAAACCTCTTCAACAAGGCCACCGTTCTCTTTGACCAGCCTCGAGTTCAAAGGATATTGCTCGTCAAAGCCTTCTAGATCGGACATTGAAACGCCGCTATACAGGTTATTGGCACTCGTCAAAAGCATATCCATCCCATCCTGTGGGCTCTTATTTGTAACAATCGGATCAAACAACTCATCAAAAAACAGCGGTTCGAGTCGTACGATCAATTCATCAAGGGTTTCGCCATCACGCAGAGGAAAGACCGCGCCTGAGCGCTCGGCCAAATGCATAGCTTCACGAAACTCATCCGGCGACACATCCAAAACAAACTTGCGCGCTGTCAAATTGTTATACGGGCCGGTGTTAATCCAGAAGAGTTTCGTGTACCGAAGAATCGCATCGCTCACGGATGACGTGACATCCTCCGCGTGCGTAATGAGTTCCTCAAGTACTTCACGCATCTCCAGATTGTGTCTGTAGCGCTGGTCGTAATATATGTCCCGACCGGCAAGCGCAGCATTGTACAGGTGCCACACGAGTAACTTGTTCCTAGTATCGAGTGACTCGAAACCATCCGCATATATTTGGGCAACCGCAACATCATCAATCTGTTCAAGTAAGTAACGCCGTTCGGCCATATTCGACGCCGACACAGATTCCGATTCATCCGGTTCAAGCGGACCGCCGCACCCGACCGCTACGACTACGGCCAAGATGGTTACCAACGAGGTTTGTCTGCACAACATTTGGATTCCTCCAAAAATAAAACCTTCACCGAAAAACTCCCATTCGCCCAGATATCCCGAGTAAAATGGTGCACTATCGGGATTATAACGATGGACGCAACTAATCTCCGCTCAAAGAAACAATGTGCTACGTTAGTCGCACTTGTTCTTTTCACTTTTAGCCCCGTTTACAGTGTTTTTGCACAACAACGCACTCTTACTGTCGAAACTCTGTACGATCCGATTCAGCGTATTGATTTTGACGGAAATTACCCCGTAGGGCTCACATGGTTCGACGACAACTCATACGTCGACCGTCGATCTCCCCAAGACGCATTTGAAAGCCCCCTTGTTCGTGTCGACGCAGTATCGGGTGACCGTACTCCCATCGTAGACGTTGAACAATTTGAGTTAGCAATACGCGAACTCAACGGATTTACCGTTGGGGACGCAAGTGCCATTGCACGGCAGCCTGACCATCTTACGAACGGAAATGGCACCTCGGTGGTATTTGAACACGCGAGCGACCTATACCATTACAACGTTAGCGAACATAGCATTAGGCGGCTAACACAAACTCCGGCCATCGAACTAGAGGTGTCCTTTAGTCCAGATGGTAAGTTTCTCGCCTTTATACAGGACCACGACATCGTCGTAGTCGACCTTTTTGAAGAGAGAACACGTACCCTCACGGACGGTGGCGCTCCACGTGTCCGCAATGGACTACTCGACTGGGTCTACCAAGAAGAAATATACGGCCGCGGCAACTTCCGAGGATATTGGTGGAGTCCAGACTCATCAAGAATCGCGTACCTACAACTTGATGATCGAGACGTCACTACATTTCCTGTCGTTGACCACATACCCTACCACCCGACCGTTGAAGAATGGGAATACCCAAAAGCTGGCGATCCCAATCCCATTGTCAAACTCGGCGTGGTGCCGGTCGCTGGTGGCGACACAACGTGGATCACATTCGACACGTACGATCCAAATGACCTTTTGGTTGTCGATGTCGGTTGGCATCCTGATAGTGGACAACTCATATTCCAGGTCCAAAACCGTGAACAGACCTGGCTTGACTTAAACGTCGCAAACCCTTCGAATGGAAGCGTTGACCAAATTCTCAGGGAACGTTCAACGGCTTGGGTTAACGTACTTGGCAGTCCGGTCTGGCTCGAAGATGGCACGGCTCTCTGGAAAAGTGAACGTACCGGATGGAGTCATCTCTACCACATTGCAGAAGATGGTTCGGTCATTGCCCAAATAACAAATGGCGAATGGGAAGTGCGGGACCTTCACGGCATCGATCAGAACACAGGACGTATCTTTTTCTCAGCTACGGAACGAAGTCCTATCGGCTCTGATCTCTACAGCGTTCAGATAGATGGTTCTGGTTTAACGCGGTTGTCAGAATCAAGTGGCACCCACGGTGTCATGTTCAATCGTAGTCTTACTCGTTACATTGACACCTGGAGCGACATTTACACCCCTCCTCAAGTGCGTGTACACAACGCGGATGGTTCTCTCATCCGCGCCATAGCCGAAAATAAGGTTTCCGCACTTGCTGACTTTGGTCTGCCAAAACCAGAGTTCCTGCAAGTCACCAATCGAGATGGTTTTGTGATGGAAGCCCTGATGGTTAAACCCCCCGGCTTCGATCCTTTGAAGCGTTATCCGGTCTACCAACACGTGTATGGCGGCCCACACATTCAGCGTGTCCGAAATGCGTGGAGTCGCGAAACACTATATTGGCAACTGCTTGCACAGCGCGGAATCGTTGTGTGGGTTCTTGACAACAAGACCGCGAGTGGAAAAGGTGCTGTTTCAACATGGCCTGTCTACCAACGCTTCGGTGAACTTGAACTTCGTGATTTCGAAGATGGTCTTGATTGGTTAACCAGTCAGTCGTTCGTCGATTCTAAACGTGTTGGGATTGAAGGTTGGAGTTACGGCGGTTACATGGTTGCCTACGCCCTCACCAACAGCACACGATGGTCCATGGGAATTGCTGGCGGTTCGGTAACTGATTGGCGGGATTACGACTCAATCTACACAGAACGCTATATGAGAACCCCTGAAAACAACAGTGACGGATACAAACGCAGCGCCCCCCGTTTTCGGGCAATGCACCTTCACGGCGCGTTGCTACTCATCCATGGGTCGATGGACGAAAACGTGCACATGCAAAACACCCTCCAATTTGCTTATGCCCTCCAGGATGCCGGTAAGCCTTTCGATATGATGATTTATCCAAAATCTCGGCACCGTTTAGGCAGTGCTGAACTTGAGCTTCATCGTCGCTCAAAAATGGTCGATTTTGTGACTCAACATCTTCAGCCGGAACCACTGCCGACAGCTGGCACTCACTGAAACACGACGCGCACCACCACCATTTGCAAAACCGTTCTTGCCGATCTTTTCCTAAGTATCTCTGTGCACTGTAGTCGGTGAAAAGGCCGGCACGCAGACCGCAATATACTCAGCACCTCCCTGAGTCGGACTGCTATAACGGACCCACTCACCAGGGGCTGTAACCACAGCCTGTCCAGCACAAACATCGAAACTTCCATCTCTATGTTCGACGCGTAGCGCGCCCCTCAAGACCACTGTAAACTCTTCGAACTCCGGTCTCTGTCCCGGTTCCTCCCAACCTTCCGGTGACAACATATGCGCCACACTTACGCCTTCATGTTTCGTATTTACGCGTCCTATGTATTCTCGTATCTGCTTTGGTCTCGTGCCGACAGCTTCTACAAGAGACGATTGTTCAATTAGGGTCGGCATAGGAACTCCTATCGAAGGTGGCGCCCGCCATCCACGCGAATCGTTTCACCAGTTACAAAATCCGTCTGAAGCAAACCGACAACGGCAGAAGCGATCTCGCCACCACCACCCCAACGGCCCAATGGGGTTGCTCGTTCGACTTCCTCAATTTCACTCTGGGTAAGACTTTCCGGAGGAATAATTGGGCCCGGGGCAATCGCATTTACAGCAATGTCGTCGGCCGCCAGTTCAAGTGCGAGCCCCTCTGTCAGTCCCATTACGGCACGTTTGGCGACATAGTACGAAAGAAACCCTTTGTACCGGGGACGACCACTCGCAGCTGTCCAATCTGAAAAGTTTATGATGTGGCCGCCACCCGCCGACCGCATATGCGGAATGGCCGCCCTCGAACACAGATACGCCCCTTCGAGGTCAACCCTCATAGACTCCCGCCATGCGTTATCTGTTAACTCATCAAACGGAATATTTCGATAGATGGAAGCCATGTTAACGACAATATCCAGTCGTCCAAGTTCTTCGACAGTACGTCGGATTAGATTCGATACATCAGCACTGTCAGCGACATCCGCTTTTGTTACCAACGCTCGACGTCCAGCGTCGTGAACCTGCTGCGCAGCTCGCCCAGCAGCTTCTGTCGACTGCTGATAGGAAAGGCTGACGTCCACACCGTGAGTCGCTAAAGCGGTCGCAACATGACCTCCGAGCCTCCGCCCACCCGTCACCAAGGCGACCCGGTCTTTAAGTTTCATATTTCACTACCGCCCAAGTCCAGACACACGCCGAGTACCGAAACCAAAACTCGATGGCACGACACAAATTAAAACCCCCTACTCAGGCGGTTCTATATGCTGAGGATGTTCGGCGTCCGGACGTAGCATTTCATCAATGAGAAATACATCCGTGAGCAAGGCGCGAAGGTGAATCATGCCATTGAGGTTGTCAACCATTTGAGAGGTGATACCTCCCTGGGCAAGAACGAGTTGCACTGCCGCACGACCCGCATCCGCATCTCGCCTTAAAACATCAATGAATGCCGTGTAGAGTCCTCGACTTGTATCGTCCTGCTGCTCCGCAACGCCGAGAAAAGCATCGGCAAGCTGAGGCAGCATGCGGTCCATTTTCTCAAGTTGCTCACGGGCCTGCGTGTCCATGGTGCGAGCCATTTCGACATTGACACCCTTCGCCGCGTACGCCAGGCAAAACTCATACGTCTCCTCGACAACGTCGACGCAGGTTTTTAAAGTATCAGTCGCGGATTGCGACATCGGTAGGAACAACCCCTATCAGTAAAGTAAGCTTGGCAAATCATTCAGCACTGATCCGCCGGTCCGTTGTCGTTATTTGCTAGTTACATCCCAACGTTTTGGATCGTGATGATCAAGATATTCTTCACGACCGACGCTCCCAAATATCATCGCTTTAGTCAGCCAGATCTTATCCGGTCGAATAGCGAAATAAATGTGCGTCAACGTCAGCATGACAAACAGCACAGCGCCGAGCCCATGCAGCGTGTACATCAAGCCCCATGTTTCATCGGCCAACAGGTAAGCGTTTCGTGCGACTAGCGCATTCTCGATCCGGAACAACATGACCAGGCCAGTGGCGATTACCGCAAAACCAGCGAGCATGACGGCCGTGTGATAAAGCTTATGATCAAGCGGATACTTTCCGTGCTTTTGCACCTGCCCACCATCTTGACCTAGCTGTCGCTTAACACGCGCAGCTGCTTCAGCCATATCAGCCGGAAGAATCCAGATAGACCAAAAATCAAGAAAGAACGTCGCGTGGACGATGTGGTAAATGATTGAAATCGTCAACACAACACCAGCGATCCAATGGATAGTCACCCAAGCAAACTGGATCCCTATGATCGGAAAAAATCCGGTTACGATGAGAACGAGCATCGATACGGCCATCACCCAATGGAACAGCCGAGCCGCAAGCGTATGACGCTCAATTCTTTCTGGAATACCAGCAGCCGCGGAGGCAGCGCCCCCACCGGCGTGCTCCTTCGCCAGCTTCGGCACCCATACAGCCGCATAAATCAGATGGAAAACAATAAACGCGACACCAGCCCAAAATGAGAGGTATAGGAGGTCCCACGATACCCTGATCAAGACCTCCTGACCCCAGGGGTCAGTACCCCACTGAAACAATTCCATCTACGCCTCGCCGCGAACAGAACGCATTACAAGGTTATGCAACAACGCTACCTTGTAACCATTGTGCGCCAGCGGCTGGACGCCACGGATAGCAATCTCGGCTGCCTGGGCGGCCGTTTGCTCATTAACCTGCTGTCCGCGTACTGCATCCTCGGCCGCAATAAATCGAACCGGGTATGGCGCAACACCATTGGCAACGATACGAATATCTTCAATCACGCCATTGCTCACCTTTGCGGCCGACGCCACATTGGCCAGCGGGAAGTCCCATACCGCACGGTCACGCGCCTTCTCAAAGTAGAACCGCGAGCCAGCCCATGTGGACGGGATACGGATTTGAGTGAGTAGGTCACCTGGCCGAAGTGCCGTCATCCGTTCGATGTCCACCGCAGGACCAATGAAAAAGTCTTGCGCCGGAATCACACGTTCGCCACCCGAGTTCACGACAACCATTTCTGCATCAAGTGCCACGAGTGTCGGAGCAGTGTCGGAAGGATTGACGGCAACACAGCGACTTGCGCCAAGAATCGCATGCTCACGATTCATGGCAGTCGGAGTGTCGGCGTAACAGATATTGCCACCGGCACGGTAACAACTCCAACCATCACGGTAATACCAGCACCGCGTGTCCTGGCCAACATTACCACCCACCGTGCCCTGGTTTTGAATTTGAGGAGACGCCGCCTGCGAAGCCGACGTCGCCAACAAATCAAATTGACCAGAAACCTCAGGGTGTCGAATAACTTCTCGAAGCGTGGCCATAGCACCGATTTCCACACCCCCACCAGTCGCACGGATTTCTCTCAGTGGCGCAATACCACCAAGGTCAACCACCGCAGCTGGTTTCTGGATACGGTCCTTCAGCCAATCCCACGTATCGAGCCCGCCCGCAAGCACCTTAGCATCGGCACCGTAACGGTCAAGCAACCCCAGCGCCTCTTCGGTGCTGGAAGGTTGAAAAAGCTGAAACGCCGGCATCTTGTCACGAATTACGGCCATTGGTTCTCTCCTCTACCAATCATTCTGTTGAACACTACACGTGCGCCGAAAGTGGATTATGCGCTTCGTCCAACTCCGGGCTAAGTTTTGTCAAAATCATGTCCCGCATAATGGGTGACCGATTAAAGTAAACGTCATCGCCTAACGCATCAGCTATCGCATTAAGCACAGCACCGGCAGCCGCGCCGACAGGTGGCTCACCAACTCCACGTGCGCCGATCGGGCTAAACGGGTCAGGCAGATTCGGAGACGAGAAACCCATCTCCTTGTCATGCGGCACATCAAGGATGGTCGGTGGACGGTTCGAATAAAACCTCTTCGCCACGTGAAGGCCCCACTGCGGGTCCATGACCCACTTCTGACCCAACGCCACACCGAAGCCCTGAACACCACCACCGTGAACCTGCGCTACAAGGTTCGTTGGGTGCAAAATCGTGCCGACGTCCGCAGATGCCTTGTAATCCACAAGCTTTACGGCACCTGTTTCAACATCGACCTCAACCTCAGCAAAACCGATAACGTAAGACATGTTACGACCACCGGTCTCATAGTTATCTTTAATGGCCACAACGAGACCACGACCCTGCAGCGCTGTGGCTGACCGCGTCGTCATCTCGTTAATGTCCTCAGGTAACTCTGATCCGTCGTAGACACCACCAAGCTCGATGGCACGTTCGGCTGCCTGAGCGAAACTGAGGCTCTGCCCACCGCGATACACGCGACCGTCAGCCACTTGGAAACTATCCGACGAGCCGCCAAAGCGGTCCGCCGCAATTTCCTGAAGCCGCTTCTTGGCCTCAAGACCAGCAGCCCAATTGGAACGCGTGTGCGCATGAGTTGTCATACTGCCACCCTGGATACAACTCCATGGCAGATGCTTACTCGTATCACCCCACACAACCTCGGCCTGTTCCCATGGAGTATCAAGAGCCTCCATCGCCGCACGCGACGTGTCAGAGAACGACTCCGTACCAAGGTTGCCGACACCCGTATGGATCTCAACTTGCCCGTCTGGACGAATAACCAACAGACCATCGATACCAGACGTGCCGGCAGAGTAAGAACTAATTGCAGCCCCGACACCTGTAACCTTGGTACCGTTACGCTGCTTACTCCTTGCCTGCATCCCATCCCAATCAAAATCCTCACGAGCCTTGTCAATCGCCTCTTTCGCGAAAGCACTCGACACGTTGCCTTGCTGCCCCTGGCGAGGCCGACCGAAGAGCGCCTGACCTTCCGGCGCGTTCATACGGATAATTTCGAGCCGGTCAAGGCCAAGCTGTTTCGCCGCTTTATCAACAATCGGAGCGAACATTGCAACAGCCTGCACACCACCTGGTGCTCGTTGCGCACCTTTCGGCGGCGTATTGGTATACACAGTAATACCGCGCATCCGCATGTGGTCAGGCTGATACATCAACGAGGCCTGATCCGCGGCCGACATAAAGTCTCCAGACCGACCGTAAGGCCCACCATCCTGCACATGGACCAGGTCGATAGCGACGATAGTGCCATCACTCTTAAAACCAAACTTCGCACGAGCCTGGATACCGGGACGAGCACGGCCAAAGAAGTTTTCTTCCTGGCGCGTAACACGGTGCATCACGGCTTTCCCAGCCTTCTTCGAAAGCAGGGCTGTCACACGAGCCTGGATATTCGCCGAAATCTTGCTACCAAAACCACCACCACAGTACTCAGTGATCAGAACCAAGTCTTCAGGGTCGACGCCGATCCACCGAGCCATTCCACCCTCAGTCCGGGCAGTGCTCTGCGTCGAGCAATGCATATAGCATTTACCATTTTGCCAATAGGCCATCGCCGAACGCGTCTCTAGCGGCTGATGCGACAGCGATGCTGAAAAGACCGATTCGTCGAGAACAAGGTCAGCCTCAGCGAACCCCGCTTCGACGTCCCCGACCTGCCATTCGTCCGTCACTTCACCGCCGAGCGGCATCACGCCACGGTCAAATTCGTTCCAATCAACGTTGTTCCACTTAATCGTTGAAAGGTCACGACCGGCCATCGTGTTGCCATCAAGCCGCGCGTTCGGACCATCCGGACGCAAGCTTTCCATGGGGTCGAGCACGAATGGCAACGGTTCAAAATCAATTTCGACAGCTTCAATCGCTTCCGCTGCTGTCTCTTCATCGACTGCCGCAATCGCCAGAATGGGGTCGCCCTCATAGAGTGGCTCGTTCGTCAAACCAGCTTCCTGCGGTGCTTCCGCTTCAGGAAGGTCATCAGCCGTCAAGATCGCCTCAACACCAGGCATTGCCATGGCGGCACTCGTGTCCAGGCGACGCACACGGGCATGCGGCATAGGACTGAGAAGCAGCTTCGCAAACAGCATGCCCTCAGCTCGGAAATCCTCGGCATATTTCGACCGGCCAGTTACCTTCGCGAGCATATCCGGGGTTGTGTAGTCTTTGCCGATCAACTTGTATTCAGCCATTGTCAGCTCCTGACTCCGTTACGCGTATACTCCAGAGCCGTCTCAGCAACTGTGAGTATCCTGTTGTAATCCGCGCACCGACAAATGTTTCCAGAAAGATGCTGAGCCGCTTCCTTCCGGGTCGCGTTTGGATTTTCGTTGGTCAACTCGACCATGTTCATCACAAAACCAGACATGCAGAAAGCACACTGGAAGCCTTGTTTGTCGACGACTGCCTGTTGCACTGGATGCAGCGTGCCATCAGCACTTTCAAGCCCCTCAATCGTCATGACCTCACGACCGCGCACCTGGTGGGTCAGTGTTGAACAGCCGTAATGGGACACCCCATCAATCAAGACCGTACACGCTCCACATTCGGCGCGGTCACAACCGATTTTCGTACCGGTAAGACCAAGCTTGTACCGGAGCGTCATCGCCAGGGTTTCTTGTGGCATAACGTCTACGCGGCGTTGCTGGCCGTTAACTGTCAACGTTACAAGCCGCTCAACCGCTCCCGGAGCCTGCGCCAAGGCAACGCCATGACCGTTCCGCAAAACGTAGTTAGATGCCGATACCGCAGCACCACTTGCAATAACTCCTTTAATGAAATTACGCCGTGATACTCCGCTTTCCTCTACCACCTGCAACTGCGTGTGTTCCACGTCTCCCATGAGACGACCTCCTCAAATTAACGCGGTTAAACGCGCTGAAACCTTTAGCGCCGGTACAAAACGCTCCCCAAAGGCCAGAGTCTAGCACTGCTGTCCCCCGAAGCCAACCCTTTCCTCACACCAAAAAGCCAATAAAATCAACGCTTCAATGAGATTGAGACTCAATCTCAAAATAGAACTACTCGAAAAAGTCTATTCCAGTTCACCCAGAATGCCGTGAGCTCGTCCGAACCAGTAGCTGACAAGAAAATCGAGGCCGTTCGTTTCAAATGGAGAAGAGGTAAGCCGGTCCCCTCCAGGTTGGTAGGGGTTCTGTACGAGAAAACTCCAGATGCGACCACGTTGACCGATTGGCAACGGACCTGTGCCGCTGCGGGGCTCAACCGGATCCGCCGCGAATCTAAACCCAAACCGTTCCACGTAACCCGAAATGGTATTCGCATTCCACTTCATGTCGAGCGGAACACCACGGAGCGTCTCAACCGCTGCAGCACGCTGATCGTCTTCCCCTGTCCAATGCTGATACAGGAATGTGGCCAGCGGATTCGCCTCCACGTCTATGCCTGGAAAAGCCCCACCACGGAACCACCGAGAGGCCGCCCGAAGGTAACTCGCCCTTACGGAAGCGTTTTTCTCTAGCTCTAGCAGTGGATACAACGCCAGTGCAATTAACACGTCATCAGAATGATTCGCTTCAAGCGGCGGTTCGTCTAGCCGAGCCCCTTCACCTATCCGCGCGTAGCCTTCGCCCAGTAGGCGCACATATTCTCGGTCGTAGCGCGTAGCTTCGGTCAAGGCATGAGCCACCTTCACCATCTGCAACAGCAGCAAGGCATTCATCGGCTCCTCATCAGTGACGTAGTCAAGCTCATAATGCCCCCATCGCGTCGGACGGCCGTCGTAGCCGATAACGCGATAACCATTGTCGATGACAGCATCTACAACCGCACCGAGCGCAGAACCTAAGCGGAGTCGTTCACTGGCACTCGCAAGTTGCGTACCGTAAACGAAAAGCCCAAACACCATTGCGTCAATCTGGTCAGAACTTACGTTCCCACGCCAGCGGTATCGGCCATCTGAGGTTTCATACCATGTCCCATCATCAAACCACCGCTGGTCCGTCGAAACGGACGCGCGTGCCAACAAACCAGGAACGCCCGTGACGGTAATCAGATGCACTAGCGCGTTGGCTGCTGCGCGCGCATTTACCGCAGCCGTCGGCTCTCCCGTCGACATGTATCTCCAGGTTTCAGTCGCACAATAGATACCAGTCATATAGGCCGTATCCGACATGTTATATGTCACGTAGGGTTGCGCCTCCGTCGGTAAACGACGACGCACCCGAACCTGCCCATCGTCTAGGAACCTTTCCGACAAATCTGTACCGAACAGTTCAGCCTTCAACGGAAGCGACAGGTCATCACTTGCCACGGCCACGGACCCGTGCACAAAGGAAAAGAAAATCAGTATCCAGAAACCTATATCCGACACAGCTTTGGTCAACATATTCCTCTCAGTAGCCTTGCGTTACCACCACAACTCCTCCTAAAAACTAGCATTCCTTGCCCAAACTCCAAAAATCCTTTATTCGCTTTACTTCGAGCACAAATCATACGTATGATTTAAACAACTGTTTCATGGTGAGAGTATGTCATCACTAGCTAACACTAAAACTAGGATTCTCGACGTTGCGGAGAGGCTATTTGGCGACCATGGCTTTCTTGGAACCTCGTTACGGGATATCACCAAAGAGGCAAATGCCAACATCGCATCGGTGAACTATCACTTTGGCTCAAAGGAAGCGTTACTTGCTGCGGTGCTCGAAAGACGTTTAGAACCAATCAACGAACTTCGGCTCGCTAAACTAGACAGACTCGAGTCTCAGACTGAAGACAAAGTGTTGAGTGTCGAAGATATCGTCCGTGCATTTCTAGAGCCACCATTTGCAAAGAGAAAGGATTGGGGCGCACAAGGCACAACATTTTTCCGTGTCCTCGGGCGCGTTCACGGCGAGACCAGTCAGGAATTCCGAGAAACCTTCATGCAGCAGTTCGACGTTGTTCTCCAGCGGTTTTTCACAGCATTCCAACGGGCTCTCCCGAACGCACCATCGAAAGACCTTGCCTGGCGCATGCTGTTCATGACGGGTTCAATGGCTTTCACCATGTCATGGGGTGAGACCCTAAAACAACGTGATGAAAATTTAAACCGAGACCCTTCAGAAGTGATTGAGTTGCTCTCTGCATATGTTTCTGCAGGAATGTCAGCTACTCCAACTTCTCAAGAGAATCCCAAAACATAATGTTTACCATCCGGCTGTTATCAGTTGTCGTTGCCGTTGGAGTTGTCGCTGGATGTGCCACCGCACCACCAGTTGAAGTCCCGGAACTAGCCATGGCCGTGCCAGAAGGATGGACCGGAAACGAACTAGAAGATGGAAACGTCTCCATCGATTGGTGGCGTGACTTCAGTGATGATGGACTCTCTTCGGCAGTTGAAACTGCCATAGACCAGAACTACGACCTCCAGGCAGCTGCAGCACGACTTGAACAAGTTGCGTTCGATGCGCGTATCGCCGGTGGTGCACTCATGCCATCACTTCAGGCGTCCTACAACGGTATCCGCAGAAAGCAAAACTTCGTGGGCTTTCCCATTCCAGGCGCAGAAGACCGTGTTCTCAGCACCGTATTTACTAACCAGTCGAGCTCATTTGATATTTCATGGGAGGTCGACCTATGGCGCAAGCTAAGAGCAGGAGAACAAGCGGCGCTAGCTGAATTACAACGCTCGGCCGCTGAACTCCGAGGTGCTCAACTCTCCATTGCAGGTCAAACTGCAAAGGCATGGTTCGCTATCGCTGAGGCACAGCAACAAGTGTCCTTGTCTGAGGCAACGGTCGCTAATTTCCTTGAATCGTCGGAGCGAGTGAGAGACAGGTTCGAGGCAGGAATACGTCCAGCGCTCGATCTTCGTCTTGCATTACTCAACGTATCCAATGCTGAAGCCCAACTTGACCAACGAAGGCAACAGCTCGACGCGTCCAGACGTCAACTCGACGTTTTGTTAGGACGTTACGCAGATGGTACGTTGCCAACGCCTGAGAACCTTCCTGCGACACCATCGAACGTTCCGGGTGGACTGCCTGCCGACCTCGTCTCTCGACGCCCGGATCTCGTCGCCGCCGAGCGCGCCGTGGCTGCGTCCGAAGCCCGGCTGCAGGTTGCGCGTCGCGAGCTTCTACCAACAATCAGTCTCACCGCTAACACAGGGACTTCGACAAACGCATTGAAGTCACTTCTCAACGGTGACTTTAGTGTTTGGGGTCTCGTCGGCAACGTCGTAGCCCCCTTATGGCAAGGTGGACGCCTCAGAGCCCAAGTCAGTCGGGCGGAAGCACTAGTGGCCGAGATTCTTGCAACCTACGTCAACACGGCTCTGCTCGCTTACTCGGAGGTCGAAACAGCTCTTGCAGCCGAACAATTTCTCAATGACCGTGCCGAACATCTAACTAACTCCGTTACACAGGCACGAGCCGCCGAACGTCTTGCCGACGAAAGATACAACACGGGGCTCGACACGTACATCACCGTTCTTGATTCGCAGCGGTCCGCCTTCCAAGCCGAATCAGATCTAATTGCGGCACGTCGACTACGCCTCGATAACCGCGTCGATCTTTATCTCGCCTTGGGTGGAGGCTTTGAACAACTTGACTCTTTGCTAGACAGAAACACGGCTAATTAGCCGTAGATACAGAAACGGAACATTCATAATGAAGCGCGTCATTATTCGAACACTACAAATCATGCTGCCCCTCGTTGTACTCGCAGCAGCAGCATTCGGGGCACTCACAATGGTTCGCAACAGACCACCGGTCGAAACGCAGACGCCTGTTTTTGAGCCACCCGGAGTGCGCGTACACGAGGTCCAATTACGTGAAGTACCGATGAGTGTGTCGAGTCAGGGTACGGTCCGTCCGCGTACCGAAAGTCAACTTATCCCCGAAATCGCAGGACGAATTACGTGGGTCTCCCCGTCATTCGCGGAAGGTGGGTTTTTTGAAGCTGGTGACGTGCTTGTAAAGATTGATCCATTTGACTACGAACAGGCACTGGTCAGCGCTCGGTCACAACTCGCACAAGCGCGTCTGCAACTGGCCCAGGAAGAAGCGGAAGCCGAAGTCGCCGAACGCGAATGGAACGACCTGGGTCGAGGAGACCCTCGAGAACTAACACTTCGGAAACCACAACTAGACGACGCACGGGCTTCAGTAGCAGCCGCAGAGGCGAACGTCACTCGAGCCGAACGTGATCTCGAACGTGCAGACATCGTTGCGCCATATGCTGGTCGCATTCGGCAAAAGAATGTTGATATCGGTCAGTTCGTGCGGATTGGGGACGCCGTCGCGACGGTGTATTCCGTTGACGTCGCTGAAGTGCGCCTACCGTTGCCGGACGACCAAATCGCTTACCTTGACCTACCTTTGTCATACCGCGGTGGCGACAGGCAGCCCCAACCGACTGTCACATTGAGAGCAACGTTTGCTGGTGAAACACACGAATGGCAAGGACGTATCGTTCGCACCGAAAGCGAAATTGATCCCGTCAGTCGCATGGTGCACGTCGTAGCCGAGGTCAGAGACCCTTACGCCGCAAGCGCTAATCCCAACCAACCACCGCTAGCCGTCGGTATGTATGTCGAAGCTGAAATTCAGGGACGGACGGCACAAAATATAGCTTTGGTGCCACGAGCGGCACTGCGCGGCCGCCAACAGGTTCTGGTCGTTTCACGAGATGAGCGAATAAGTTTCAGAGATATCGACGTGTTCCGTGCGACAACAGACGCCGTGTTTGTGCGTGGCGGCCTAGACGAGGGAGAGCTTGTCGTCATCTCCCCCCTCGACACACCAACCGATGGCATGCAAGTGCAGTTCGCAGATCTCGATCCGGACGTGTTGGCGAGAATTCAAAGCAGTCCAGTTGACACGCCAACACGACCGACCGATACGTCCGCTATAGCGAGTCCTGCAACCACCATCCTCCCTGACGAGACCCCTTCATTCGCCACTGCCGACGCTAATTCGGACGCCGAGGCAACCAGCCCGGTCAGCCGACCCGCATGGCTTGATTCGCTCACAGCCGAAAACACAAGAGAGCGGTCCGTCCGTGACACTCGAATACGGCCAAGTGACCCACCTGCTGCAGACGCCTCGACAGAACAAAACACGGCGGAACCTGCCACAAGAGAAGCGCCTGCATCAACGGTCGACACCGCCGTTACGGAGGCTAACGAATCTTCAACCGTGGCCGAGGTGGCTGCAACTCCCATTCCCATGCCTCCCGCAACAACAGAAGCGACTGAACGTCTCGTGCCACAAAACGCAATCACGGTACTTACGTTTGCCAATTTAAATCCCACGACAGACAACATGGAGTTTGGCGCAGCTCTCGGTCGCGCGATCACTACTCGTCTTCGCGAATCGGACAATCTTGCGCTGGCGAGTGAACAGGCTGACGCGCGTTACGTCGTTAGTGGCGGCATTCAGACCGTAGGACCAAGCGTCCGTGTCACAGCTCGAATAGTCGACAGCGACAGCAGCGCCGTACTTCACGCACTAAAGGTTGACGGAGCGATTGAAGATCGTGTCAAGGTTCAATCCGAAGTAGCAGAAGCCGTTTACAAGCATGTCCTACTGCTCGACAATCAAAGCGAAACAACGAGAACTAGTAACGTTCAGACACTCGCAATACGACCATTCGAGCAACTGAATGGTCCAGCCGACAACGATCGAACTACCAACATAAATCTGGGCGACGCCATTACAAGTGCGGTGACAGCACAACTAGCCAATTTGTCATCGGTGGCGATCGTCGACTCGGAGACCCGAGCCAGTTTAATAATTGGCGGTGGGATCCAACGAATCGGCGACGTCGTACGGGTAACGGCACAGCTGATAGAAACGGCAAGTAATTCAGTCATTCGTGCGTTTAAGGTGGACGGTACAGCCACAGACTTAGCCGAGTTACAGGAACAGCTCGCAGCCGCCGTCGCAGAAAGCGTTACTCAAACCATTGCTAATAACCTTGTCACGACACGCACCGAAAATAGCGTGTCTACGATTTCACACAGGAGTCAGCCATGAAGGGAATCATCGAATGGATGGCACGTAATAGTGTCGCTGCCAACCTCTTGATGGTCTTTATCCTTGTCAGCGGATTTCTCGCGATCACAACGGCGGTCACTGAAGAAGTCTTTCCAGAAATCGAGCTTGACCGCATCAGCATCACCGTGCCGTATTTAGGTGCCGCACCTGAAGAGGTGGAGGAAGCTGTCGCAGTTCGTATTGAGGAAGCCATCCAAGGACTCGATGGCATCAAGGAAGTGCAATCGACCTCCTCTGAGGGTTCGGCTTCCGTAATGATCGAACTCGAACTTGGTGCAGATCCCAGAAAAGTCGTCGACGAAGTAAAGAGCAACGTAGATGCGATCACTACGTTTCCAGTCGAAACCGAAAAACCTATCATTCAGGAACTCACGGCTCGAAACCAGGTCACCGACCTGGCAGTCTCAGGCAACGTCGACACTTTTACACTCAAAACAATCGCCGAACAGGTACGTGATGAACTTTCCGTAATTCCTGAAATCACACAAGTAGATATCGTTAGCGCTCCTCCTTACGAGATTTCAATCGAAGTATCAGAAGTGGCCTTACGGCGCCACGGCATGACATTTGACCAGGTCGCTGATGCCGTACGACGTTCATCACTGGACCTTCCTGGTGGGTCAGTCAGGACCGACAGCGGTGAAATCTTACTCCGAACCATTGGCCAGGCATACCGAGGTGAGGAATACGAAAACCTCGTAGTCTGGACACGGGCTGATGGTACCCGTCTCCGACTCGCCGATGTGGCAACCGTTGTTGATGGATTCGAAGAAACAGACCAGTACGCCCGATTCGATGTTGAACCTACGGTAATGGTCTCAGTGTTCCGCACAGGCGACCAAAGTGCCTTAGAAATCGCTGCCGCAGTACACGACTACGTCGAGAACGCGCGAATACCGGAAGGCATCTCGCTGACAATTTGGCAAGACCAATCAGAAGTACTCGACGATCGAATTTCACTCATGCTGCGGAACGGCGCCACGGGTTTTATCCTTGTGTTTGTCGTTCTCGCTCTGTTTCTTGAATTACGACTCGCTTTCTGGGTCAGCCTTGGCATTCCCATTTCTTTTCTCGGAGCCATGGCCCTGATGCCTGTTGGGGATGTCTCCATCAACGTCATGTCGCTGTTCGCGTTCCTTCTTGTCTTAGGAATCGTCGTCGACGACGCAATCATCGTCGGAGAAAACATCTATAGGCACCAGGAAGGACACGGCGACGGCATGCGGGGCTCGATCGAGGGTGGCCAAGAAATTGCTACACCGGTCATTTTTGCCGTCCTCACAACGGTTGCAGCATTCATGCCGCTCATGTTCGTTCCAGGAATGATGGGGAAAATTTTCCGCGTGATCCCCCTTATCGTGATCCCGTGCTTACTCTTCTCGCTCGTGGAATCGCTCGGAATTCTTCCAGCTCACCTCTCGCATATGAAACCTCAAGGCAAACCTGGATTATGGCGTCGGTTTCAAAGCCTGTTCTCAAATGGACTAAAGGTTTTTATTCGAAAATTCTATGAACCATTTCTTGAGGCGGCAGTCCGATGGCGCTACCTCACATCGGCCGTTGGGTTTGCAACACTCATATTAACCATTGGCATGGTTCTTGGGGGATGGACTAATTTTCGGTTCTTTCCCTCGATTGAGGCCGACTTTATGTCCGCCTCCCTAACGATGCCACAAGGAACACCGGTAGAAGCGACCGGTGAAGCCGTCGCAAAGCTCGAAGCCGGTGCCGCAGAACTTCGAGCGCAGCTCTTGGACGAAACCGGTATGGATTACGTCCGACATGTGTCCTCGGCAATTGGCGATCAACCGATGGCATCACGTGGCGGAGGACCGATGGGTCGAATCCGAGGCGCAACCTCTGCGAACCTTGGTGAAGTCATGGTTGAACTCGCACCGGCTGAAACCCGCTCGTACACGAGTGAACAACTCGGCCTCATGTGGCGTGACGCCACACCGGCAATTCCTGAAGCAGTTGAGGTTAACTTCAGGATGTCAATCATGAATCCAGGGGAGGACGTAAATGTCCAACTTTCAGGCCCCAACATTACGCGACTACGAGCAGCAGCCGACGAAGTCAAACGACAGCTTGCAGGCTATGCAGGCGTGTATCAGATCGCGGATTCGTTTCGAGCCGGCAAAGAGGAAATGAAACTGGGGATCAAGCCAGCCGCCGAACAGCTCGGGCTGACGTTACAAGATTTAGGGCGCCAAGTTAGACAGGCGTTCTACGGCGAGGAAGCACAACGCATTCAGCGTGGTCGAGACGATATCCGCGTTATGGTGCGTTACCCGCGTGACGACCGTCGTTCACTTGGCGACCTGGAAGGTATGCGTATCCGAACGCCAGACGGTGGCGAGGTCCCGTTCAGCCAGGTAGCGCTGGTTGAACCAGGACGGGGCTTTGCCTCGATCAAGCGCGTCAACCGCAATCGCGCAGTCAACGTCACGGCGGCCGTCGACGCAAGTATCACGTCGGGCCAGCAAGTGATCGCTGACCTTGAAAACCGGATTCTTCCGGAAGTGCTCTCCACCTACCCTAGTATTTTTTACACCTTTGAGGGTGCGCAGGCCGAACAAGCTGACGCCGTCGGAGGTCTGACAATCGGCTTTATTTTAGCGTTATTTATGATCTTCGCCCTTCTTGCAATTCCACTCAAATCGTATGTTCAACCTTTCATCATTATGGGAGCGATTCCATTTGGCCTCGTGGGTGCAATCTGGGGGCACATGTTCATGGGACTCGATGTCACGTTAATGTCGATGTTCGGTCTGGTGGCGCTGACTGGTGTTGTCGTCAACGATAGCCTTGTGATGGTCGACTTTATCAACCGGGAACGACGCATTCGCGACAATCTCCTCGCTGCCGTTCGTCAGGCCGGAAGCAACCGCTTTCGCCCCATCTTGCTAACGTCATTAACAACGTTCTTTGGACTCGTGCCAATTATGTTTGAACGCAGCATGCAGGCGGCATTTCTCGTACCTATGGCTGTGTCACTGGCGTTTGGTGTACTGTTTGCCACTTTTATCACCCTGCTTCTTGTGCCGATCTCGTACATGATTCTTGACGATTTTCGTCGAATGACGGGTCGAATGTTGGGGCGTCACGACCTGACAGAAAGACCAGCCACCGACACGAATATCACAACAGGCGAACCAGTCACTGCAAGAACCGCGGAAGCGTGAGTCTTGAAGTTGCATCAGACAAATTAGCCATAAATCATGTCGGCGTTAAAAATGCTACGCGCGAGGCACTCTAGAACACAGTCTCGCTGTGCCGCTATGTGTATTTTGCTTTTTCTCATGTCTTTCATGACTGAGCCGATGTACGCCCAACAAGAGGGTGACCTTGAATCGGTACCGGCTATGCAACTTGATCTCCGCAGCGTCATTCTCGCACCGTTCCTAAACATTTCTGGCGACCGCGCGGATTCATGGATCGGGCAAGGCATCGCTGAAAGCTTATTCGTCGACCTGCAGCACCTTAACGACTATTCCATCACGAAAACTACTGCTGCTAACCAGATAGACATCGCAACTGTGGAGCGAATGTTGCTGGACCGTAGTCAGAGGCGTGGCGCCGGGTGGCTAGTAAGCGGTAGCTACCAAAAGCTCGGAGAGCAACTTCGTATCACCGCACGTATCCTTAGTGCTAGGGACGGAAGTATTCAAAACGTAGTCAAAGTCGACGGATCTGTCTCCGACATTTTTTCATTGCAGGATGAGATTGCTGTAGCGCTCACCACCGGTCTGCTGTCACTAAGCAACGCGCCGTCGACGGCAGAACTGGTCACGCGGCTCCCACCAACCGAGAACGTTGCTTCCGGTGAATTTGTTTCGTCACCGTTGTCGAACCCGGCCGGGGGTGGGCTAATCGTCGAGAACCCTGAACAAACAGCCGGATTCGGAGTCGCAGAAGGCGTTGGCATTCTTACAGGCCGCCCAACAATACGTCCTGCTCGCTCCAGCACCCGACCACAGATCGATGGCCGTCTCGATGACGCTGCCTGGCGAGACGCACTACATCTAACCGAATTCGTTCAACAAAATCCAATAGAAGGGGCACCTGCAACAGAAGATACCGACGTGTGGCTAACCTACGATAGCCAGAACATCTACGTTGCTGTGCACGCACACTACGCAGACCCCGATATCATGCGGGCAAATCGAGTTGACCGCGATCAGGCGTTTGATGATGACAATATCGCATTTTTCTTTGACACCTTTCTAGACCAGCAACGTGCCTACCGCTTCTCCGTTAATGGCTACGGCGTGCAGGGCGATGCCATTGTGAACGCACGTGGTTCAGGCCGCAGTGGTGGTCGCCGTCGCCGAACGGGCAGTAGTGGTAGCTTCTACCGGAATAGCATTCCGGCTGGAGATTCATCGTGGGATGCCTTATTCGACAGTGATGGTCAGATTGTGGATGATGGCTACACGGTCGAGGTCGCCATCCCATTTAAGAGTCTCCGCTATCCACAACGTGAGACTGGCATTCCACACCGATGGGGCTTTCAGATCGTCCGAGAAGTTCGTAGTAAAGATGAGTTTCAGGTTTGGGCACCGATCACGAGAAACGTCTCCGGTTTTCTCACTCAAGTAGGACTACTTGAAGGTATGACGAATCTGTCGCTCAGCAGAAACCTCGAGATCATGCCCACGTTTACGGCAACGCAATTTGGCTCACTCGACGCCCAAGGGGTCTTTAGTGACGGCGACCCTACTCCAGAGGGTGGTGTCAACGTAAAGTACGGCATCACATCAAATCTTACGGCCGACTTTACGTACAATCCCGACTTCTCACAGATCGAGTCTGACCTTCCCCAAATAGAGGTTAACCAACGGTACGCACTTTTTTATCCAGAGCTGCGTCCCTTCTTTCTGGAAGGTGCCGAAATTTTTTCTCCATCACCAGGGTTAGTGACGTTCGTAAACACACGAACCATTGTTGACCCAGAATTTGGGGGAAAGATAACGGGAAAAGTTGGGAACACGACCATTGGAATGATGGTTGCAAACGACGAAGCGCCAGGCCGAACCGCCAGCACAAAGGACGCGTCTTTCGGCCAGAAGGCAAACAACGTTGTTGGGCGTGCGCGATATGACCTGTACGCGGAGTCCTTTGTTGGCGCAATTGTGACGCATCGCGATTTCATGGAAAGTCATAGCACCCTCGGAGGCTTAGACGGCAATTTTCGAATAGGCCAGACACAAGGCCTAGCGTTCAAAGCCGTCCAGACCGACCATCGAGACCTTGACGGCATTGAACGTCAAGGACAAATGTTCAACCTCTCATGGCGGTTAAACAGCCGTCATTGGAGCAGTTTCGCATCCATCTACACACTGTCGCCTGACTTTCGTACCGACGTCGGCTTTGTCCGTCGAGTCGACCAGAAACGAGGGTTTACTCGACTCGGCTATACCTTTTGGCCCGAAAGTTGGCTAATCAACTGGGGACCAGCCGTGCGGTACAGTTGGAACCATAATTTCAACAACGTGTTTGAGGACGAAGAGGTTCGTTTGGGGGTTGATGCGACTTTTGCTCGAAATATCAGTGTTAACGCTTCGTTCAGAGACGAAATGGAAAGATACGGCGGAATTAACTTTGAAAAAGAAGCGGTCTCACTCGGGGGACAGATAAATACGAGCCGTCGCTTCGGCATCGGTGGCTACTATCGCTACGGTGACGAAGTTCGCTACACGGACACCCCGTTTCTGGGACGCGGCAGTACTGGAAGTTTCTACGCAACAGCACGTCCGGTTTCAAGATTTCAATCGGAAATCAATCTGAGCACCAGCGACTTTATCGATGCTCGTACCGGAGATGAATTGTTGTTCGACGTGAAGATCCTACGCGCACTGAGTACCTATCAATTCACGGACCGATTTTCGGTCCGAAGTATCGCGGAGTACAACACGTTCGCAGAGACGGTTGGTATGAACTGGCTCGGCACCTATCGATTAAATGCAGGCACGGCGTTCTATCTCGGGTACGACGACCACTATCAGCAGGCCGACCATTTATTGGGTGATATCGATGGTGATGGAATTGACGAGCCGTTTTTTCCGATGACCACCGCCTATCAACAAACAAATCGTGCAATCTTTATGAAAATGCAATACCTGTTTCGGTATTAACGTCTAAGGAAGACAACAAATGACCATAAAGCGGCTAGCCGTCTCCATCCTTGTAGTCACGTGTAGCTCAGTACTTCTCGCACAGACTGGACCGAGCGAACCACCACTTGAAAGACTGACACTACCGCCAGGATTTTCGATTGAGGTGTACGCCGCTAACGTCCCTAACGCTCGCCAAATGGCACTTAGTCCAAATGGAACCTTGTTTGTGAGCACACGACAGGCTGGCAATGTTTATGCCGTCGTGGATGATAACGGCGATCAGACTGCTGACCGTGTGCTCACGCTTGACAGCGGTCTTAACATGCCAAACGGTGTAGCCTTTCGAAATGGGTCGTTATACGTCGCAGAGATAAACCGCATCTTGCGATATGACGAAATCGAATCACAACTCACGGCACCCCCGGAGCCCGTCGTAGTTAACGACACGCTACCGACCGAACGGGCGCATGGATGGAAATTCATTGATTTCGGTCCGGACGGCCGCCTGTACGTTCCAGTCGGGGCGCCATGCAATATCTGTGACAACGAAGAAACAGACCCTCGGTTTGCGACCATCCTGAGTATGCAGCCGGATGGCTCCGACCTGACGATCTACGCTCACGGAGTTCGCAACTCCGTCGGATTTGACTGGCACCCAACCACCGACGAATTGTGGTTTACCAACAACGGACGTGACAGGCTCGGTGATACAGAACCCGCCGACACCTTGCACCACGCACCGAGTACTGGCTTGCATTTTGGTTTCCCGTTTTGCCACCAGGGCAACATTCAGGACCCTGAATTCAACACCAGACCGTGTAGCGAGTTTCGTCCGCCAGCCCAGCGTCTCGGGCCACACGTGGCGTCACTCGGCATGGAGTTCTACACGGGCAACATGTTTCCAGGGTCGTATCGCAATGAAATTTTTATCGCTGAACATGGCTCATGGAATCGCACAGCAGAAGCGGGTCATACGGGCTATCGGTTAACCGTTGCACGACTCGATGGAAACCAAGTCGTAGGCTACGACGTCTTTGCCGAGGGTTGGCTGCAAGATAACAATGAAGCGTGGGGCCGCCCTGTCGATGTACAAGTGATGCCAGACGGCGCGTTACTGGTCAGCGATGACACCGCCAACACAATTTACCGAATTACTTACACGCAATAAGATTAAATAGCTTCGTCGCCCCACGTGGACATTAAATTGGCTGCAATACGAACTATTCTGATCGTATCCGTTTGGGTTTGTACCTGTGCTCAGCTAGTCGCACAAATCACACCTGCTCTTGTGCGTGCTCGCACTGAACGGGAATGGACTGTTAAGGCAGAAAAAATGTCTCAACATTTGCTTCCCGCCATGCAGGCACATGACATTGACCTGTGGATCATCCTCAGTCGAGAAAATGCCCCCGATCCACTGCTTGAGCTGTTCGGTGGCTACGGCATAACCGGATGGTACGGCCAGCGTAACGCCTATCTTTTCTACGCTCCTGAAGATGGTGAACTTGAAACGACGGCCATTGGGACACATTTGAGCGACCATCTCGCCCGTTTTTTTAGTACGAGGTTTATCTACGGCGAGGAAGGGCTCGCTCCACATCTCGAGCGCTATGTCAGCGCGCGAAACCCAGACAGGATTGCCATTAACCAATCGCGAACCATCAGTATGGCGGACGGGCTCACCGCCGAATTGAAGAGTTACCTCATCGAGACACTGGCACCTGAACATCGAAATCGGCTGGTCTCGTCCGAACCACTGGTAATCGACTACGTGTCGTCACACACGTCAGCCGAGGAAACCATCGAACGTGAAGCCAGCAACGCCACATATGCAATTTTGCGTCGGGCGCTGTCTAACGAGGTTATTGAACCGGGCCGTACAACGCTACTGGACGTCCACTACTGGATTACGGCTGAGTGGAAACGGCAAGGCTTCGAATTTAACTTTCCTGCATCGGTCGACCTCCAACGCGTGGGGTCAGACCTGATTAATGACGGCACGGATAGCGTGATCACGCATGGCGACCTGTTACATGTCGATTTCGGTGTGCGGAGTTCAGGCATTGTTGCCGACCAACAAAAGATGGCCTACGTGCTGCACCCAAATGAAACAGAAATTCCCGTCGGCCTGCAAAGGGCCTTCGCACAGTCGGAACGGATGGCAGCTATCGCACTTGAGGAATTCAGAGTTGGCCGTACGGGAAGCGCCATCAAAACGTCTGCTGAATCACGTGCCGCTGATGAGGGTATCGATGCCCTAATGTACTCACATGCGCAGGGAAACTGGGTACACGACGCCGGCGTCTGGATGACGTTCGATTGGCCCGAACGTTACGGCGCCCACCCACGATTTCCGCTTCGCGCGGGTGACTGGATCTCGTTAGAATTTTCTATAACCACAACGGTTCCGGAATGGAATAATCAAGCAATTACGATCATGCGCGAGGAAGACACCATCGTGCATAGCGATGGAAACATAGAATATTTGTCCGGCCCACAACGTGAACTGTGGGTCATCCAATAGCAGTAACCTCTCCGCGGTCTTTTCAGAGCTGCCGGTTCTTAGTCATCGTCTTCTTTCTGTCAAGTAGAACACCCGTGATGTAACAACACGAGCGGAACCCACTTGTTGTGTTGAGACCTAAAAGGCTAAAAAGCGAGACTGTCGTTATTATTCTGGTATCTAGTTCGATCAACGGAGGTGGATTTTGAGCACGCTTCAGGCAAATCAACTGCGAATGTTTTTATGGTGTTGCGTTATCGCGGTTGCTCTCGTTGGGTGTACGGCGTCAGATGACGTGAGTGAACCGGTTGCTGTGGGCCAAGATGCTGTTGGGGAGGATGTAGCCTCACTACCATTTCTGCCGCCAGTAACGGCACTTCCACAAGATTATCGTCCTGTCGGTGAGTTGGCGGGTCGAGGCATGTTCTATGCCGCGAGCGATCAACCCGCTTTTCGTATTGACGACGGAGACCACTACAACGGCTACGATGGTCCTCTCGTATGGGCCAAGAATCCAAAGGGAATACGAACACAGGGTGTGCTTTACGGTGTGGAGAATGACTCTATCGTTTCCGCCGGATATCTGATTCAGCAAGGCGATCTTGTTGCGGGTAAGAATTTTCACGGATTGACCATTCGTGAGGTGGACTTTCCTGCCGCTCACTTCTTAACCGTTGACCTCGTTGCAGGTGAAACCGAAGAGTTCAACCAGTATCTACTGCTTTTACACTTCCGGCCATCGGAGAATGAGGTGTATCCGATGTTGCAGACTGGTCAATTTCCGTCGGTCACGAGTCTTCCAGACGAGTTCGAGGTGTTCGCATGTGACCACCATCCCGAGACCCGTTTCTGTCCTGGTATGGGGCGTCATTACACTGACCTGACGTCAGTCAGTCGTCTTTCCGACGCGACCGGTAATGAGGGGCTGGTCTACGGAGAGGCATCAGGCAAGCTTATCTTCATCGAATATGTTTTTAATCAAGAGGACCTGAAGGCGGGTGTTTCGTGGCCGGCAATGCCGTTGAATGGTCTGCCCATTCCACCGATTGATAACATGCACGTTCTACACTTTGGCGAAGCCGGTTCGACAGATGGGCGGTATACGGTGCATATGTATTTCCTTCCAGAGGAGATTTATCTCAACTGGGAAACTGAGCCAGAAGCGCTCTAGTAACCTTGGCGCCCCGCACCACGAAATTAGCCTGACTGGACCAGACGTAGAAACCGACTCAAGTGAGTTCCGTCATGAGGTATTGCCGCAACCTGCACACCCGGCTGACGCTTTATCGGCAGTAGTCTACGTCCCGATATTCCAAGGAAGACACACGTGCCGGGTTTCCAGCACAGAGGCGCGTGCGATATTCTAGGGGGCTGCCGTTCGCGTGATGGCGTCGGCACAAAGAGGTCTGGTTAAGGTGAGGTGGCCGAGAGGCTTAAGGCGGCGGTTTGCTAAACCGTTGTAGGGTTTATAGCTCTACCCAGGGTTCGAATCCCTGCCTCACCGCCACACTCTGAAATTTTTCAGACTGGTATTTAAATAAGACGCCTCAACAACAGGAGATCAACACCGATGGGCAAACTCGACGGAAAAGTCGCCGTGGTAACAGGCGGCAACAGCGGTATAGGTCTCGCCATCGCGAAAATGTTCAAGCAAGAGGGCGCGTCAGTAGCTATCTCCGGGCGAAATGAAGTGACTTTGAATGCTGCATCGACTGAAGTAGGTGATGGCACATTGGCTGTTAAGGGTGACGTTCGCTCGATGTCTGACCTCAACAATTTGTTTACTCAAGTGAAAGAACGCTTTGGCAGGATCGACACGCTTGTGGTGAACGCTGGAGGCGGCAAAGTGTGCCCTATCGACCAAGTTGACGAAGATTTGTTCGATGAAATGAATGAAAGTAATTGGAAAGGCGCGTACTTCACTATTCAGAAGGCCCTCCCACTGATGCAGAGTGGCACGAATATTGTGGTAATTTCGTCCGGTGCCAATCTGAAAGGGATTCCAGGCTTTTCAGTTTACAGTGCGACAAAAGCTGCAATACGTTCCCTCGCGCGTTCTCTGGCAGCGGAACTCGCACCACGGGGCATCCGCGTGAATTGTCTCAGCCCTGGTCCCATTGAAACACCCGTCTACGACCGGATGGGTCTCCCTGAAGAAGAAGTCGGACCAACCAAAGAGGCAATTACTGCCATGGTCCCGTTGCAGCGTATTGGGGAACCTGATGAAATTGCCACGGTCGCCGTTTTCCTCGCGTCGGATGATTCTTCTTTCGTAACAGGTGCCAACATTGCCGCTGACGGTGGATTGGCGCAGGTCTAGTAACACAACACTCAGGGGCTGGGTCGAAAGACTCAGCCTCATTAGCGACACGGTGTTCAAAACGGCGGCGAGTCGCGCCCGCTTCCGCGCCGAAACTTTTCACGGGTTCGACTTCGATAGCACCATGCTGCGGATCGGGAGCATGAATATGCTGCTCCACGGCATCAAGAACCCCGACATCCGGTACAAGGATTCGCTGGCCCAGTCCGACACCGACGATGCGGACCCAATCGTTCCGTATCAGCATGGCGTTGATCTGCACGAGGCGCTTAAAGCCAAGGGGGGCGTCAGTCAATTGCACACCGTCGCCGGCGGCGGTCACGGGGGCGTCAGTCTGGAGGAAAGCCGTTCGGTATTTGCGGCGATTCGAGGGTTCCTGGCCGAGCAGCAGCTCTTGCCCTAGACTGGAAGTCACGATCGGTCAGAGCCTTGAACCCAAGTCCAAGGCCGAAAACGAAGCCTGGGCCCACGATACATGTTGGTACCGAATCGGGGTTTTGAGAAACACGATGCGAGACTCACCGAGCCAGACCGCCCTTACAGTGGCGTTGAGTTTGCTTTCACTTTCGGCTCATCCGTCGCACAAAGGTGCAGTCGAGTCCGACTATGCGGACCAACTCGTCAAGCTGTTGTGCGCGAGCGGACAGATGACCTCGATCGGTGCGTGGGTGTGGAGAAACCCGTGGACTGCACGAGGGATTCGACGCTCGTTCGACCTGGCTGGTCTGCCAGGCCAGTTCGCCGCATTCGGTACGCGGAAGCAATTTTTTGAGACTCAGGCGAGGAAGTCGATCGCAAATGGGGCCGCTCAGGTGCTAGTCCTAGGGGCAGGTTACGACTTACTGTGCCAACGTCTCGGGCCGGAGTTTCCCGACGTTTCCTTTTTCGAGGTCGACCATCCGGCGACCTCGCAGGCCAAGCGCCAGGGGGTCGAATCGATTGGCAGACCCCCGAACGTGGAATTTGTTGCGGCAGATTTCGCTGTGACGTCGCTTGCGAAGCGCCTTGCGGAGGAGCGGAACTGGGATGCGTCTGCGATGTCCTTTGTTGCAGCTGAGGGCTTAACCCAGTATCTTCCCGAACGCGCTGTTCGGGAAATGCTCGACGCCGTGAGTCGAGAGACGGGGACCGGAACTGAGTTCGCTTTAACCTTCGTCGGCTGGAGGGAGGCGGAAAACCGTGCTGAAGCGGGCCCCAAGACGGACAAGACGCTTCGGAGGTTAGCGGCGCGCGGCGAGCCGTGGTTATGGGGTTGCGAACGGTCGAATTTTGGTGCATTTATGAAGGATACTGCTTGGGAAATTCTAGTGCCCCCAACCTCGGCCGCTTGGGACAACCTCACCGTGATCGGAAAACACGGGTCCTGAACTGTTGAGTGTGATACTCGTCTCAGTTGAGGAACTGATACGAGACAATGGCGACCTCAAGGGGGTTATACCCTTTACCGTAGCTGGTTTGATACCCAACAGATATCAAGCGTCATCGTGTCTCGGCCACTTCCAACGCCCTCGCTCCTGCCAGAATATTGGGCACGCTTCTTTAGAAGGAGTAAACCAGTTCTCTTTCGGGAGCAGAGTGCTCACATGCGCGGCTGCCGACAGACGGTTGGCGAGCACGAAGCCGGCCGTGCCGATTTGCCGATGAGGATGTAGCCGTTGGTCACCGGAGAAAGTGTATATTGGGCCGGTAACGGCGTCGGACAAGGAGGAGCAATGCGACGACAAATGATTATGAGTGGGCTCGTGGTCGCCGGCGTGGCGATGACGCTCGGGTTTCCGCTGGCGCAAGAGAACGTCGCCGAGATCGAGCAGGTCAAGGCGAACCTCTACGTAATTACCGGCGGGGGCGGCAACACGGCGGCGCTCGTGGCCGATGACGGCGTCGTATTGGTCGACACGAAGAATCCAGGCTGGGGGAGCGCGATTCTCAACAAGGTACGCACCGTCACCGACAAGCCGGTCACGCACATCATCAACACCCATACCCACGGCGACCACGTCGGCAGCAACGTTGACTTCTCGTTGCCGGTCGAGGTCGTGGCGCACGCCAACACCAAGTCGAACATGGAGAAGATGGAGGCGTTCCAGTCGGCCAGCGGGCAGCGCTATCTGCCAAGCCGGACCTATGACGACCGCCTGACGCTTCTCGACGGTGACGACCAGATCGACCTCTATCATTTCGGTGCCGGCCATACGAGTGGAGACACCATCGTTGTCTTCCCCGGGCTCGGTGTTGCGCATACCGGCGACCTATTTGCCTGGAAAGGCGTGCCGTATATCGACGTCGGCAACGGCGGGAGCGGCGTGCAGTACCCGAAAACTTTACTGGCTGCAGCGGATGGAATTCCAGGAATCGACATGGTAATTCCCGGTCACAGTCCGGTGATGACCTGGAACGACTTTCGCGAGTTCGGTGAGTTCAACCGCGACTTTTTGACTGCGGTCGAGCGGGGCAAAGCTGACGGAAAGACGGCGGCCGAGACAGCCGCGTCGCTCGATCTTCCTTCGCGCTACGCGAACTACGCCATGAGCCGGGGCACGTTGACCAGCGCCGAAGATAACGCCACCAAGATCTACGCCGAACTCGACCGTTAGGAGAAGCGATGCTCACACGACGCGAGGTGTTGTTGGCCCCGGTGGCGGTCGCCGCTGCCAGGGCCGCTTACGCGCAAAACGCCGAACCGGGAAAGATGCTTCTCAGCATCCATCAGAACACCTCACGTGGGGCAGGCTTCCAGGGGTCGCTCGAAGGATGGGCCAGGGCCGGCATTCGCTACGTCGAGCTCAATGACGGCCTACTCCAAACGTTCCTCGAGTCGAATTCGCTGGCGGCCGCGGGACGCGTGCTGACCGACAATGGCCTGACGCCGGTCTGCGGCGTTATCGGCGGCGCCGATATGTGGATTCCAGGACCCGACCGGGCCGCCTCGCTCGATCGGTTCCGCCTCCGGTGCGAGCAGTACAAGACGCTTGGCCTTAACCGGGTCTACACCCCGTCTGGCACGCGGCGGGCGGTCACTACTGACGATTTTGCCGAGACGCCGCGCTGTATTCGCGAGGTGGGTGACATCGCACAGGAGTTCGAACTCACCACGATGATCGAGTTCATCCGGACATCTACGCATCTCGCCACACTTACGTCGGCGCTGGCGACAATTCGGGAGGCAGCCCATCCGCACGTCAGCCCGATGCTCGACTTCTTCCACTTCTGGTCAGGCCTCAGCAAGTTTCAGGACCTCGACCTGCTCCAGAACGGCGAGTTGCAGCACTGCCACTTCCAAGATCTTCTCGACACGCCGCGGGAGCTGATCGATAACGACTCGCGGTTGATTCCCGGTGACGGCATCGCGCCAGTTGACAACATCCTCCGCAAACTTAAAGAGCGCGGATTTACCGGTGCGTTGTCGGTCGAGCTCTTCCGGGCCGAGTACGTTGACGGCGACCCCTACGAGGTCGGCCTCGAAATCAAGCAGAAGTGCGAGGCAGTAATGGAGCGCGCCGGCGTCCTGTAGAGGGTTATCGGTCCGGCAACGCGAAGACGAAGAGCGTGTTGCTCCCGCCCGGTGTGTTCAGCTCCGGCGTCAGCTGGAGGAAGCTCGTCCCCTGCGTTTGACCGCCCGATCCGATGGCCAGATACTGGCGACCGTTCACCCGATAGGTCATCGGCCGCGCGCTTACCGGTCCGTTGAGGATCGTCTCCCAAAGGATCTCGCCGGTCTCGGAGTGATGGGCACGGAAGCGGCGCACGACGTCGCCCGAGAAGACGAGATTGCCGCCCGTCGCAAGCAACGAACCGTAGATCGGCGCGCGCTGTTGGTGACTCCAGAGCGTCCGTCCGGTTGACGCCGACACCGCCTCCACCCGGCCGACCGGGGCCGTGTCCGGATCGACGTCGGGAAGGTGTCGCACTTGCACGCGGACGTCGTAACCGTCACTCGGCCCGGCTTCTTCGACCGACATCGCGATATCCATGCAGGCGTTGTTTAACGGCATGTAGAGTGCGTCGGTGTCGGGACTATAGGCTCCTGACGGCTGGTTCTTCCCCCCGAGCAAGTGTGGGCAGGCGAACGATGGGGTTTGGACAGACGTCGGCGCCGTCGATTCGTCGAAGCTCGGTCGCCCGGTGCGCAGATCGAGTCCCGTCATGATGTTCTGATAGACGGTGGGGCGCGCCCAAAGAAACTCGCCGGTCTCCGCATCGAGTGTCCAGATCAATCCGGTCTTGCCCGGAATGCCGGTAATAACCTTCCGTCGCTCGCCGGCGCGGAGGTCAGGATTGATCCACGGCACTTCAGCCGGGTCAGGGGCGAGTTCGGTCTCGACAATCATCCGTTCGAACACATGGTCGAGATCCCAGTTGTCGCGCGGAAGATGCTGGAAGTACCACGCCATTTCGCCGGTGTCTGGATCGAGGGCGAGCGTGGAGTTCGTGTAGAGCAGGTCCGCTTTACCGGCGCCGCGAAGCGGCTCCGGCAATGGAGCGGGCGGGCCGGTACCCCAATAGGTGAGGTTTAGGATTGGGTCATAGCTTCCGACCATCCAGGCCGACGCATGCCGACGGGCAGCGCGGGGGAGACCACCCCACGTGTCGCCGCCTGCCTGGTCAGGAGTGGCGGCGGTATTGATCCGCCACAGTTCCTCGCCGCTGTCGATGTCGTGGGCACTGATGAAGCAACCGCCAGGCCGCGGACTGTTCGGATTACAACGCGAGCCATTAACCACCTTGCCGTTGATGATCACCGGCCCCGCGGTCTGGGCAACTCGTTCGTTGTAGTCGGCACGCTGCGTCTCCCAGGCGACCTCGCCGGTGCGGGCGTCGAGTGCGACGAGGAACGCATCGTTCGTAGCCAGAACGATTTTGTCACCGTAGATCGAAACGTTCCGATAACGATACCGCGTGCCCGTCACCCCAGCAATGTTGTCAGGAAGTGGTCGTCGATACTCCCACAGGAGATCCCCGGTCGTGGCGTCGAGCGCCTGGACGATGTCCTCCACATTGGCGAGGAACATGACGCCGTCGTAGACAATCGGCTCCACCTCCTGATAGCCCTCGTTCATCGCCCGCGACCAGACCAGCTGGAGCTCGTGAACGCTGTCGACGTCGATTTGGTTAAGGGAGCTGTAGCCCCACAGCGCGTAGCCGTTCCGAAAGCTGATCCAGTCGTCAGGGTCCGGGCTGCGGAGCATCTCAGGTGTGACGGGAACGAACGATTCGAGGAGGGCGGGGATGACCGGTTGTTGAGCTGAAATCGCAAGCGTAGCCGCAACCACCATCGCACCGACGAGTCGGGGGAAGGGAGGTTGTCGTGTCATCGTTACCACCGTATACAAGAGAAGGCGGCAAATCAATCCGTAGCACGCCGATGGCACGCTACGGATTTGTTGCAGTCGCCGTATCGGCCGGTGTCAACATCGTCGTTGACTCAACAACCGAATCGATCTTTGTACGTGAAAAGAAAATCGGAAAATAACGGTCTCGAGCCCACAGTTCAAACAAGTCCCTGTAATGTGGATTGTCAGGGTCTCCCGACTGGCCAGGACTGCTGAGGCCAACCGAATTATCCCAACTTTCGGTATCCGTAATAATCATGAACGACGCGCCGGAAGACTGGTTGTCGTTCCCACCAGTATTGTGAACCGTGTCGCCATAGCCTCCGCGAGGCAATGGTCCTACATCCAGTTGGCGCCTAAGGTCTTCATTAACCGCGCCACTCATTGGGTGACGAATAGTCGCATGTTTGAACTGTTCGCTACCATATTGCCACCTAGTCATGTCAGTTGTACCAAAGCGCTCCTCTAGGTCCTCTAACGCAGCCACCAGACTCTCGACGAGAATGGCATCCCGCGCGGCAATAGGATCAGCTCCAAACCGACCGTCTGGTGCCGCCAACCAATCGATCAATCGTTTCGTACTGACCTGGCCGATATACTCCTGGGCCTCCGTCGGTACCACTACCTTATGAACCGCCTCTCCGAGTCTTCGCCTCCAGGTGACATATAGACTCGCTTCAGTCGAATCTCTACTGAGCACGAAATCCCAATCAAGGAGTTTCCGTCTGGCCGCAGAAACTTGTTCGTCTACCCTCGGTATGTCACGAAGTAACGGCACGAGATTTCGCGCGGCGACAGACAACTCGTCCATCTGAAGTTGCATATTGTCAACGATACTAAGGTGTTGACCATTCGAAAGAACTTCTTCTATGCGAGCCGCCCGTAACTGATTCCCCCAGGTATAGTGCAATGCTTCCCAGTGTGGATAGGTTTCAGGAATCGCGTGCAGCGTGTAGTTGTTAGCGGTTGCAAAGTAACCTTTGGCAGGATTCACAACCCTTGGCAACGCATCAATTGGAAGGTAGCCGTCCCACTCGTATCGGCCATCACCAGGAACCGGCACGAGGCCACTGTGATTCGGCCGAATGGGAGAAATGCCAACCGCCTGATATCCGATAACACCTGACCGGTCAGCCCACACCATGTTCTCTGAGGGTAGTCGGCTATAGCTACACGCCTCGACAAACTCCTCCCACGTCGTCGCTTGGTCCATCCGAAGGCTCGCGAGATAAGGTGCCGAACCGTACTCGAGCCACGCAGCACGCAGCGCGTAGGCGACTTGATTATCGGGATCTTCAAAAAGAACAGGACCGTGCCGTGTGTATTTCAGATCGACAGCAACCTCGGCCTCTCCTTTGACCGGAATGGTATCCGGAACAACGGTCATATCCTCCCATTGACCAAGATACTTGTACTGCAGCGGATTACTCGGGTTCGTCTCATAAACAATGAGGTCCTCATTATCCTGTCCAAAAACTGTCAGTCCCCATGCACCATGCTCGTTATGTCCGATGGACACGCCCGGCAGGATAGGTTCCCCACCACCGATCACGTTCCACCCCGGTGCGACTAGATGCACCCAGTAGCGAAGCGACGGAGCCTCCACCGAACGATGGGGATCGTTGGCCATAATGGGATATCCGGTAACCGTACGCCGTCCATGAATGACCCAGTTATTACTTCCAATGGACTCGCGGTCAGCGTCACTGAGGTCCATTTCCGAAGGCGTCGCAGCGGCGAGTCTATTGAGCGCCCCCGCATCCCCACGGTAATTCTGAGCCACGTGCTTAGGTTCAAAATTAATCGGTCGACGAAACGCCCGGTACACATCGAGAATTTGATCATCCAACAGTGAAACATCAATGCTTGGATCAATCGAAAGGTCTGGATCGCCGATCAGATAATCCAACTCTTTCACGCGCTCAGCACCAATGGCAGCGATGGCCCTCGCTCGATTGATTTCACCAGTTACGTTCGAAACGAGCCCCTGGTGTCGGGAGATGACCACTTCAGGAGTCCAATGCTGTGGCGTAATCCCTAAGAGAGTGAACTCGATGGGAAGCGCATCTGGGTGCTGCTCTGTGTAATCGATATACGCGTTGATGCCGTCGACAAACGCTGGAATGATGACATCGCCACGATCGTGATAATGGCGCATTTCGGTAGTCATATCACCGCGAAATTGGTGCAGTCTGGCCCCAATATCCCGGTTCAACTCCTCTCGTCCCAAAATCTCTGCCACAGTCCCTGTCGCCCTCCGGCGCCAGATTTCAAATTGGAAGATACGGTCGCGAGCAGCCGCATAGCCCTGCGCGAAAAAGAGGTCATATTCGTTTTCCGCGTAGATGTGGGAAATCCCCCAACGGTCTGTAAGTATTTCAACCGGTTCACGAAGCCCCTCAACGGTGAGATTTTCTACTTGAGCACTCGCCGTCGTATTGCTGGTAACAAGTAGCCCCAGCATAAAAATCGCAATTCCGTATTTCCGAGTAGTCATAATTTTGCCTTCAGCGTTTCGCAGTAACTAGATTGTTGCTCTGTTAGAAAAGTGTTACGGGACCTGGATGCGAGCAATTCGAGTCCCCCCAGCAATTCCACCAACCCAAATCTCGTCTCGTACCTGAATCGCTGCGGTTCCGAGAAGCAAAGAATCATTCGTGGCATACGTGAAAATCTCTTGCGCGGTCATAAGCTCCACGTCCACTCGTGCAACCCTCGATGTAATCCCATCACAAAACCTCTCCCGCATGCACTCGCCAACACGTGTTCGAGTCGGCGTACTGTGACCAGCGGCCAACAACGTACCATCGGAAGACCAGTGAACGTTGTCAATGTTGAAACCAACGTTCACCACCGTATCTTTACGGACTGGCGTTTGACCACGGGACAATCGGATCACTGATTGGCTTCCATAACCAGCGACATAAAACCACTGCCCATCCTCGGAGATCTCAAGCCCGTTGGGACCGATTTCCTCACTGCCGGGCACGAGCGTCCAGCCGGTATCAGTGTGCCACTCCCACACGTTACTCGTTCGAGGACTCGTCGCCGCAAACCCTCCCTCAGGAAGCGGAACCACTGCATTTAACCCGAGCTCCTCTGGGGCTACAGCACATCCTACCCAGGTAAGTTGTGGCAACGCTCCACGAACATCTACCTCAAACACCTCAATCGACTCACGAGCCCCATGCCGCACCACATACAGCATGTGCAACCCGTTCCGACCGGGACGAACACTGACACCATGAGGCCGAAATTCGGTCTGCACTAAACCCGGACAGCTGGGATAGGTTGTTGTATCATGCCGGGCCAACGACGAGCTCGTCGGAAACAACCGGGAAGAGCTGTGGTCCCGGTTATCAGTCGCGGACAGATACCCGTCATCCACCATACTCGACACAACTACCCAGGGTGAATCAGGAATAGCGATTAAATCCTCAGGGCTAACTGGGCCACAGACGAATTGGATGTCGCCATCCGGGTCACACTGCGCCGAAGCACTAGTGGCAAAGCCGAAAACACTCACGGCAAGCACGGCGGTAAAAGAAAACCTGCGTAAAACTGTCAACCTATCGCCATAACCCATTTTGTGTCCGGCTCCCACCTGATTATTGCACTACCTTGAGGACGCATCGGCACTAATCCTACAGCTGCTTGCCGTGGGCTTCAATGAATTGAGTCGATGATCAGCACGAGGCCGAGTGTATCGTCAGATGGTCATTAGGTCGTAACCAAGACTCAAATCGACCACCCTCTGCAGGACTTCGTTGATTCTTTACCGTACACGCCTAGCAATTCTGCGTAGAATTCGCTCACACGAATCTGACTGTCACGATACGCGCGTGGGGACCGGTCATCCAGTTCGTTCGTTTCGGTAAGATTCTGGTTGGAAGCACGATGTCTAGTCGTCTATCGTTGCACTGAGACGTGGCATCGCTGGAAGGAGATCACATGACAGAACGGTATCTCGCGTGTTTGTTAGTCGTCGCTGCGATCACCGTAAGTCCATTAGCGGCTCAGGAGCGACCCCGCACACCTTGGGGGCAACCAGATCTGCAAGGCGTATGGGACTTCCGAACGATTACACCTATGGAACGCCCAGAAGAACGCTCGGACCAAGAATTTTTATCGACTGAAGAGGCGGCAAATCTCGGTCAAGAAGCTGTAGACCGGGAAAACAGCCTTGCCAGTCGACCAGCACAACGTACGGAAGTTGACCCGAGTGGCAATGTGGATCGAGGCGTTGACGGTGCACCCGGGTCCTACAACAATTTTTGGTTTGACCGCGGCACATCAGTGATTTCAACAAGACGCACGTCGCTCGTTACCAACCCGGTAGATGGTCGCGTGCCAGCTTTAACACCAGAAGCGCAAAGAGCGCGTGACGAAATGGCTGAGGCGCGCAAGAATACTGGACCTCACGAGCCGACACCTGGAGGTTGGGTTGAAGATATCGGCCCAAACGGTTTACAGGTACGCTGTATTACTGGATTCAATGCTGGGCCACCGATGACACCAGGTGGATATAACAACAACGTACAACTGTTTCAAACTCCTGACGCCATCGTCATCTACAACGAGATGAACCACAACCCCCGCGTTGTGCCGCTCGATGGTCGCCCACGTACGGGACTTAGACAATGGAATGGAGAATCTAGGGGGCATTGGGATGGTGACACGCTCGTAATTGAAACCGCGAATTTTTTTCGAGAAACCAGCTTTATGCGCGGCGGCGCCAGCGCTGATTTACAGTTGACTGAACGATTCACTCGCCAGTCACCGGACGTTTTGGTCTACGAGGTCACCGTCGATGATCCTACGACGTGGACACAGCCTTGGACATACGAATTGCCGATGCAATTGAATCCTAATCCGGTGTTTGAATATGCCTGCCACGAGGGCAACTATTCAATGGCCGTCATTCTGGCCGGCGCACTCGACCCCTAAGAGGTATTGATGACACGGTTGTTTCGTTCCTCCGAAACTCTCACGTGTCTTTCTGTTCTCGGGTTGTTTCTGGCTGTATCGTCACCTGTCATTGGCCAGGCTTTTACAGTACGCCGAGCAGTGTAACTTCAAAGATTAACGTCGCGTTGCCGGGGATGGTTCGAGTGCCCTCAGCACCGTATGCGAGGGCTGGCGGTAGCACAAGAAGACGGTTTCCACCTACCCGCATACCAGGAATCCCCTGGTCCCATCCCGCAATCACCTCGCGATTCCCCAAATTAAAGTTGAATGGATTCGCGGCCGTGTTCGAGTCGAACATAAACCCCTTGTTCTCA
Organism: uncultured Vicinamibacteraceae bacterium; assembly: GCA_964507425.1. Taxonomy (GTDB): domain Bacteria; phylum Acidobacteriota; class Vicinamibacteria; order Vicinamibacterales; family UBA8438; genus DTWD01. The sequence continues at coordinate 21,363 of CAZDQD010000036.1, read as the reverse complement.
GGCTGGTTAGGATCGTAAATCCATCCCGTATACGTCATCGACACCCGCCGACCGCTTGTAGCTTCAGCCCCCGTTCCAACCGTCAGATCCACATTACTGAAGGGAATATTAAGTGGTGCCAAAATCTCACCAGGTGTGAAGGGGCTATCTTCTCCACAGGACACGGTGAATAGGACAACAGATATTGCAGCAATAAAACGGCGGCGCATCATTAACACGTAACGGTTCCTCCAAAAAAATACTTTTGATAGCGTACTGCACCTCGCGTATTTTCGGTGGGTCGCATCAAATAAAATGGAGTATGGTCACGAAACCCCAATGATGAAAATACTCTTCCTCTGTGTTGCGAACTCCGCTCGGAGCCAAATGGCAGAAGGACTGGCCAAAACTCGATTCGGCAACCGTGCGCATGTCATGAGCGCCGGATCAACGCCGTCCGAAGTAAACCCACTTGCGATCGCCGCTTTGGACGACGTTGGTATAGACATCAGTGGCCATCAATCAAAAAGTGTTGAAACTATCGATCCACAGGCTGTTGACCTTGTCATCACACTTTGCGCGGAAGAGGTGTGTCCGGCCTTCCTTAGTCACGCTCGCCGCATGCACTGGCCACTTGAAGACCCAACCGGCTCCGGTGGCTCATTGGAAGACCAACTCAACAGGTTTCGAGCAACACGTGATCAAATTACACATCAGCTGGTCACACTAGACGACGAGGTCGGCCGCTAGGCCTTTCATTAAAAATGTTTCTTCCACTTGGTGATGAACCCAACCCCCGGGGCGTTCCCGTCGTCACCTACGCACTACTCGGTTTGAACATTGCGGTGTTTTTGTTGGTCACGCTTCCACTCAGCGCAATGAGACCAGATTTTGATGACCCCCTTCTAGCCGAATATGTCCAAGCGTTGGCAACACTACGTTTCAGTGTTGATGACGTGCTCGAATTTGTCTCGGCGTACGACCTTATAGTGTTTAGTTACGGATTTCGCCCATCCGATCCAGACGGAATTGCATTGTTCACGTCAATGTTTCTGCATAGTGGGTTCATGCACCTTGCCGGCAACATGTTGTTTCTCTGGATCTACGGTGACAATGTAGAACATCGTCTCGGGCGGGGTCGATTTTTACTTGCCTATCTTGGCACTGGTGTTCTAGCGACGTCATCACATGCCTTTCTTGACCTAAGTTCAGTGCTGCCAATGGTGGGTGCGTCCGGTGCTATATCAGGCGTTCTAGGGTTTTATTTTGTTTGGTTCCCCAAAAACAGGGTACGCCTGTGGGTCATGTTGTTTCCGTTTTTTATGAACGTCATATACGCACCAGCCCGTTTTGTACTTGGCATGTATCTGGTCGTGGATAATCTGTTCCCCTTTTTGGTGTCACGTGGCCTTGAAGGCGGCGGTGTCGCCTATGGCGCGCATATCGGAGGCTTCTTAGGCGGACTCGCCTATGCCTGGTGGAGCGACCGACGGGAAGTCGAACATGCACCGGACGAATATGAACCAACAGTTCGGACAATCGACGCTGACCCTGCGTCGGTCCGCGGCATTCGCCAGCGCATCGAGGATGGGTCATACGAAGAGGCGGCCCCCGCATACTTTCAACTGAGCTCAGCCCGTACAGCCCGTATGTTGATGCCGGAAGATTCAATCCGCTTTGGCAACTGGCTCGCGAATCACCAACATTCAGATGCAGCGCTCATCATCTACCAGCGTCATTTGCGGGACTATCCACTCGGACCGTATACAGCTGAGGCTCACCTGGGAGCAGGTCTCGTGCAGTTGCACGCTCGTGACCAACCAACGGCCGCCTATCAGCATCTGGTTGCAGTGCTTGATATCGACCCCCACCCGGACACCGAAGCACACGCCCGCCGGGCTCTAGACGACATCTCGAAGCGTCAAAAATTTCAGGTGAGCCGTCACTAAGTAGCTGAAGAGAAAGAAAAAGTACCGTTCACTTCTGTCCTAGCCAGTAAACATCACGGTCACGCTACTGCCCAGCTTACATACCGTCCACCGCATACTTGGTAAACGCAGAGCCCGCATCGGCGAGCGAGGCTGGTCCCTCGGCCACGTAGACGTTGCCATCCTCGTCCACTCCCACACCCTCTCCCGTCACCCCATGGTTCGGCCGGCTGTCGGACTCCCACGGCGGAATGAAGCCCACAAGCACGTCCCGATCGACAGGCCCAATCCGGACGCCGTTCCTCCAATTTATGTGCCGGAGCCGATTCGACTCTGAGTCGATGGCGTAGACCATCTCGTCCTCGGTGATGAAGAGGTCACTGATGCGCCCATACTGATAGCGCGACTCAAGGTAGTTACCCTCTTGGTCGAAGATCTCGAGGCGGTGGTTGCCACGGTCAGCTACCCAGAGTCGGCCTTGAGCGTCAAACGCCAAGGCGTGTGGCGTGCGGAACTGACCATGGTCTGTACCGATCTCGCCCCACTCCGTGATGTACTCGCCGTCGGGAGAATATTTAACGATGCGACCGGTCAGACCGGCCTCGCGGGCCTCGGTCATTTGCTCGTCTGTCGTCAAGTTCTGCCCGGCGTGACCGTCTGCGACGAAGATACTCCCATCTGGTGCCACGATCACGTCAATAGGCTGATTGAGGTGACCCGGCCCGTCCCCGGGTTGACCGGCCGTACCGAGACTCAGGAGTAACTCTCCGGTCGCGCTAAACTTATGGACCTGGTGCCCCTTGGTACCATCTTCATTGCCAGCAAAGTCCGTCACCCACACGTTGCCCTCGCTGTCAGCATAAATGCCGTGGGGCGTCACGAATATTCCCGCGCCAAAGTTAGCGAGGATCTCCCCGGTGTCACGGTCAAACTTGAAGATCGGGTCAACGGGGTTGTTGTCACAGTTGACGCCAGGTCCACCAGCTGAGCCTGATCCGCAGCGTTCGTAGCCCCAAACATGCCCATCCGTCTGATCGATGTCTAGGCCGGCGGTCGAGCCCCACTCTCGCCCTTCAGGCAGTGTCGCCCAGTCCGCGATACGTGTCGGGGTCGGGTTCGGTAGTCCCTCACCCGTGATCGGGTTAACTGCCGTGACCGGGGTAACCTCCGTAGTGGCCATCTCGGCTGGTGGCTCAGACGCCCCAGTGCACGCCGCGAGCATCGCAACACCAATAAGCACGGACATCCGAATATGTGACGATGACATAAGTTCCTCCTAAGCGAATCTCAATTTCGCCGCGGCACTCCCGCGGGTGTAGACGCATATCCTACCGGTGGCGGGCAGGGGGTTCAACGCAACTCATCGCTGTCGCTCTGCTGCCAAGCAGATGCTTGTCATTTCGTTAACCCACTTTACTGGATACGGCTAGACATTGGACCCGTAAGGTAGCCGAGAAAATCGCGGTGCCACCAATCGCCGCCCACGTCTTCGCTAGCCCTAGAAAATGTATACCGATAGAGAGCTAAACGGACGTACCGAGCTCCCGTCTCGACGAAAGGATTCGTGTCAATAAGACTGAGCGCAACACCATCATTGTCCCGCAGTCGTTCTGCTAGTGGAATCAACCAATGCGATTGCTGCCTGGGGTCGAGGGCCGCGAACCACATTTGCCAATCAACACGTGGCATGTGTGGTTGAACAAAACGAGGCATTCTCGTGACGTCACCTACTTTCCATTTGAACTCATATTCCCGCCAGGTGATGCCGTCGATGCTACCTTCGATAACAATTTCAGGACGTTCCGTTGTCATGGTTCGAAACAATCCATAGCCGTTGACCGACCGTAGCGGAGCTACCAAGCCGAGCGCGGCATTCGCCCACGCGGGCATCGACAATGGCCGTTGAATTTCTCGAACAAAACTCAACGTGCTTAGGAAAACAAGAACAACGACTGTGCCATTAATCACTACACTCCACGCGGTGCGTTCCGGTCGAATCCGCATGTACGTGTCAGGTAAGTTTTTCGTGCAACGCCGCAGAAAAGAGGCGAGCGCACGGTCGTCAAGCAACGCGAGATACAAGACAATCGCGAGTAGGTTGAAAAACCCATAATTCCCGCTCGCGACAATACCCAGTTGTAAGAAACACATAAGAACACACCCGGTAATGCGGGACCGTCGCCATCTCGGTGGGAAAAAGATCGTAAAGGGAATAACGATCTCTATAGCAAACATGACGATGAGGGACGCGCTGCCAAACCAATCCGGTGCGTGGTGAAGATACCAACTGAACCAATGCGGCAGCGGTTGCGTTTCATAGTGGTATCCCAAAGCCGTCAGACCGCGCCAGGTCACATCCCCACTAAGTAATTTGGTTACTCCGGAAAGAAACGTCAGCTTAAAAGCGAGACTCCACAGAAGCCAACGTGCGGCAATGGCAGGCTGTTTTTTGTAAATGCTTGTTCCGTGCAAGCCAAAAGGAGAGTACAAGACGGCGAGTAAACCCGTTTCGAGTAACAGTACGTCCCATTGGAAAGATAGAAACTCTTGTCCGGCAATTGTGAGAGAAAGGTATAGCACCCACAGCATGCCAAAGATGGGGATGGGGGCAATGCTGGTCAGAGCGACCGTGGAGAGAATTACACCCAGCCAACAAAGCGAGGTTAGTAGAGCGTCACTCGGGTAAACCCATAGGAGCGTTGGGAGTTGGTAATAGGCTTCTGCGCCCCAGAGGTCAAATGCGCGTTGCAAGTAGAGGTGAATCGGCAGGAGGCCTTCTACGCCGATGAGTCCATGGATCTGTGGTAGCAGTGAACCAAAGGCGATGAAATAGATCACCGCCAACAACTTTAGGAAAAGCCAACGAGACAACACGAAACGGGGTGGTTCATTGACTTCTATTACCGCGGTCTGTTTCATACCCTATAATTGGCTGTAGCCTCACCAAACACACCGTATTGGGACGTCGTTCAATGGTAGGACACGCGGTTCTGGTCCGTGTAATCGGGGTTCGAATCCCTGCGTCCCAGCCATCTATAGAAAGCTTGAATAGGCTACTCGTCACACTGCTGTGAAGATGCAACAGCCAATGATCAGCGGGAGTCGAACCGGACAAGCTCACGATCAATCATGTCGATTTTGGGTCGTCCAGCCGCCGCCATGTTACGCGCGAGTTCATTAATCAATAGGTACAGCGCTCGTTCCACGCCAGGAGCTCCGTAGGCCGCGAGCCCCCACATAATTGGGCGCGCAACCATGACAGCTCTTGCACCGAGTGCAAGACCTTTCAGAATATCGCTTCCACGTTTAAATCCACCATCAACGAGTACTGGAACCCTGTCTTCTACAAGATCTGCAATGCCCGGAAGAACATCAATTGGCAACACGCCGTCAAACCCAACTGCGCCCCCGTGGTTGGACACAACCAGTCCCGTCGCGCCATGGTCAAGAGCTCTCCGTGCATCATCCGGGTTCATGATGCCTTTTACGATGACTGGAACCCCTGCACTCTGAACCAGTCGGTCAATCGAATCCCAACGTACGGCAACGGGGTCGCCATCAGACGACACTCCGATTGTCACACATAGGACCTGGCATCCAGCACCAGTTGCGTCCTCGACATCGTCCAGGACCGCCACGGGGTCGTCGGCAGCATAAACTTGGTACCAAAGCGGCTGCGTAGTTTCTGAGGCAATTTGCGCGATGGGGTAGCTTGCACTGCGTGTTGCAACCATGATGGTTTGGGATGCACTAGAACCCCGTGCCGTAGCCAATTCCCCTTCTTCATGGATGTCACCCTGGCGGCTAACAGGTCCAACAACGATCGGTGCGAACATCGAGTGTCCGAATAACTCCGTGGTGAGGTCTAGCTCCATGGCGTACACCATAAGTCGCTGGCGAAACGTCATCTTGTCAAAAGACCCGCGTGCACTACTCCGCAAAGATTCAAACTGCATCGGCGGTAAAACAAGTTCCGCCATCTGTTCAAATTCTGGCGCAGCGTAAATCTCATCAACCGGTCCACGCCGGATCGCTGGTAGTCCAGTTTGTGCAGACACAGCAGCGAGAGGCCGACTGAAAATGTTGCCGACCTGTCGAATGGAATCGCGTCTGCTAACAGTGCCTTTTTTATGCCGTATGGTCATGGAAAATTAGTCCGGACGATGCTCTCGTTAATCGAATTAATATCGGAGCATCCTGCTGCTGCCATAGCCTGAACAAGTTCAGCATTAATAATTTCGATGACCTTTTGAGCACCTTGTTCACCAAACGCACCAAGGCCCCATCGCGAGGCCCGCCCGAGACAGACGGCATCAGCGCCGAGCGCGAGAGCCTTGAGAACATCGCTACCCCGACGGAACCCGCTATCGATAAGCACAGGAACACGGCCATCGACAGCTGCAACTACTTCCTGGAGCACTTCGAGGGTCGATGGTCCGTAGTCAATAGCTCGTGCGCCATGATTGGACACGATGATCCCTTCGACACCATGCTCAAGACATTTTTTGGCCCCTTCGCCAGTAAGGATGCCCTTGGCCAAGATTGGTACATCGATCATGGAACGCAAATCATCAAAGAGCTTCCATTCGTACCAGAGTCGCCCATCCCCAACGCCGTAGGGATTACTCGTTTCTCGTGCGCGTCTGGGACTGCGCACGGTTCCGCCAAGATGAAAGTCGTGTAAATCACGTTCGTAGTAGGAAGCTTGTTGATCGATCGTGACCACAATCGTTTGCGCCCCAACTTCTTGACCGTCAGCAAGTGGCTGCCGATTCGTTTCGATATCTCGCCTAGCGTACAGCTGGTACCACAGGGGGCCCGATGCCGCTTCCGAAATGCGAGTAAATGGAAAACTTGAAGCGTTACTGACAATCATCGTTGTGTCTGTTGTCGTCGCGGCGCGATACATACCAAGTTCGCCATCAGGATGAAGGTCGCGTTGCCGAGAGGTTGGCGCGAGCATAATCGGGCTTTTCATTGGAAAACCGAACATCTCCGTCGACGTATCGACGTCTTCAACCGCCACTCCTCCTCGCCCCACAAGGGTGACCCAATCAAACGCGTCTCGATTTCGTTGAAGCGTGAACTCAGAATCCGTTCCGTGCGCGGTATAGTCATAAATGGAAAGGGGAACATTCGCCCTAAAAACGGGTTCAAAGTCAAAGGCAGTCAACATTTCGTTGAAACCCAGATATCGACGGTGCTGGTCGAGCGGCCATGGATCTCGTTGTGCATGCAGTAGCGGAGACGCGGCAAGGAACGAGGCAAACCCCGAGAGGGCCTCTCGCCTAGTAAGCCCTTGACGCCAGTGGTTGAGCAATTTCTTCACAGTAACTCCTTAAACTCTGCATTCACTCTACACGTGAAAATTCGTTTTCAGAACAGCCCCAAAATACCAGCCTTAACGAGTTGCGTTTTCTTCAGCGCGGGATCCCGCAAGAATGTTCGTCAGACCGTAGTTACCTTCGTGGCATGCATACTCGTAAACGGGACCATCACTCGGCGTCATGGGAAGTGACCCACTCCAAGGCACAGTCCACGTATTCAGGTCAGTAACCGTAAATTCGTAATCAAGCGTATTCGCATCAACCCGCGTGAACCGTTCCTCCACGTGCAGGTCGGTACTGAGCCCACTGTTGAAGTTTCGGATAAAGGCATGCCGGTTGAAGTGCGTCGTTTCGACCACAAGCGTGTCGCCCTCCCACCGCCCTCGAGAATCCCCGGCGTACTGGCGTATCGAACTGGGGATATTAGGGCGACCGTCAATCGGAATAAAACGCACATCGTGGATGTGTTCCTGCAGGATGGCCACAAAGTCTTGATTCTGCACAATCTGATAGTTGTTGTTGTATGCGGTCGGGAAAGAAGGAATACCCCGATACCAAATACACCGGTCCCCCAAGTCGAGTTGTTCATAGGTGTCCGTCGGTAGACGCCCACCGCGCACATCGGCAAGCCGCTGTGCGTCATCAGAGGCTAACCAAGCTGCGGTCTCAGAGGTAACTGCGGGTAAGCGACCAGTCGGTGGGTCCGTGATGACCGATGTTCGACGGCTCGGCACAACCTCTGTCCCCCGTTCCATCCAAAAGTTGTTGTAGGCACCAACGCTTCCACCCGCCTCAGTTCGCGTCGCAGGTGCGTCCCACAAGTTGCTATTTCTATTAGCGGTTTCTTGTTGAAGGTTGGCTGCCTCTTCTTCCGTATAAAACTCTTGGTCTGCAAGTTCTTCCGGTCTTTGAAATGGAGTCAACGTAGAGTTATTCCACACCCCTGTGATGTTGGGGTCTCCCCAGGCTGTTCGAAGCTCCGACATATTTGCCGACTGTGCACCCGCAACAACTGGCAGCGATGAAATGATCGTAACGCTCATTACTACAACGGCAATCTCTCTGCAGTCCATCTGACACTCCTCTACTAGTACCGCACCTTCGCCATCAAGCTACCCTGATGATGCCTCTCATGTCGAGCAGATACGCAAACTATTTTGAAACACTAAAAAGCTTCATTAATCGCGACATAAACACCTTTCGATCCATCACGCCCCCATGCGAAATCAACCGCGAGGTTTGACCGTGTTTCCTTATTAATTTTTAGCCGTAACCCAACGCCGACCGCAGAAACCCATCTTTCTTGTCGGTCGTTGCGTGGATCGCTAAATTGGCTCGTGTTTCCAAACAGAACCGCACCGAGAAGGCCATTCCGCAATAAGTCCACCCGATACTCCACTTCGGTATAGGTCCAGTCCCGTCCACGAAACCGACCACTCCGATAACCTCGGCCGGTGCGACCGTAGAGGTCCCACCCAATACTCGGTAGATCAAAGTACGGCGCCCGTCCACGGGTGAAAGAGCCGATTCCCCAGAGAGCCACAACTTGCCGACGCCTACCAGAAAGGCGCCGGTAGACCCGCCCTTCCAGTTCCAGGTTGTCCCAATCCGCATCGCTACCAATTCTGGTCCGGTACATTGTGAATTCAGCTCGGGCAAGTAAGCCACGTTCCGTATTCAAGGGGTGATCGCGACGGTCGTAGATAAGATTCAAAGAAACACCAGAAGAAGTGTCATCCGTAAAGTTTCCGGACAACCACCCTACATCTGGCAACTGAACGCTCGTAGGAAAACGAATCCCACGATGTGTGTCCAAGTGATAACCGATACCAAACTCAAGGTCATTCACGATGGGACGTGTGACTATCTGGTGGAAGCGGTACCAATCGTATGTCACCTCCACTGCTGGTAAGGCCGGTCGGCTCCCTCCCAATCCATGCGTTTGTTCAACATAATCGTAATAACGCCAATCCCCAATAAAGTGCCAACCATTACCGGGAGCATATATGTCAGAACGAGCAACTAGGAGAACCTGCTTCTTACTCGTAACGGAACCCGACAACAAAACTGAGGAAAGCTGCGTTTTATTCGGGTCCCCCCAATAATCAGTAAGGGTTGCAAGCGCGCCTCCTGACACCCCCTGTGCTGGATTTCCACCAAAACTGGGAAAGACAAACAGCCGTCGATCGTCGTTTGTTTTCTCGTCCTCCTCCACGCCAGCACGATCGCGACCAAAAAGTGCGGCGGCGACGTCAAAGAGGTCCCGTTGGTCCGTTTCGTCAGTATCAGTCGATGGCGTTTGCGCTGGGGCTGTACCAACAGAGACGGACGCAAGCTGGAACAGCACCAGCACCAAGACAGCTATCGTCGAGCGTATCGGTACACCTCGTTCATTAATTCTAAAAGTCACGCCGTTCAGAAATTCGACCGTGGCTTATCTACTTAGTCGAAATACCAGCAGCTTCAGATAAGAGAGGGTAGAACTGTAAAAACACATTGTCGCGCGCAGCATGATCGACGTGACATGCGAAACATCCCTGCGTTTTCGGAAACGGCTGCGCTGATGTACGTGCACGACTGCCGCCCCTAAAATCATAATAAGCCCAGCCCTCTTCGACGCGCGACGAGTCTTTCACAGCCAGTTCCACGGCAACTACATCAGAGGCAAATCGTCCATGGCGTGCTGGCATCGCATCGGAGGCAGCTCCCCTTACGAGAAGCGCAAGCATCGTACCCTCGCGAAACTCACCCGTTTCCACAAAGTAGTCGTACGCAGTCGGTTCCATCAGCGTGTGATTAAACCCTTCACGCTTGGGAACATCTTCGTTGTAGCTAAGCCCTAGTGACGTGCCAATTAACGTCCACCGCCGATAGTTTTCAGGCAGCTGGAGTGCACCATTTGCATCATAACGCGGCATAACCACAACGCCTGAAGCGCCCGCCTGGGCAAGAAGGTAGGAACCGCAAATTCCAAGGGCGGCTACCACAAAACCGGTGGCACTCAGCAATCGAACTCTAGATACTTTTCGCATATATCGCCTCCGACTGGGAGCCTGTTCCCTGGCCGCGGCCAGACGACGGGACTCGATCGTGCGAGTATAGCGTTACTGCAAAAGCCGCCACACCTGCGTAACAACGAAACAAACGGAAATACCCATTACTAGCGGAAGCACAGCAGATAACATCGTCCACCGCTTACTCTGAGTTTCCCGATAAATCGTGTAAAGCGTTGTTGAACAAGGGTTGTGTAAAAGGCTAAACAGCATCAGGTTCACGGCGGTAACCAAGGACCAACCGCCAGCACGCAGCAAATCACCTGTCGCAGCAGCACTATCCAGTTCAAACATAACACCGTCGCCTACACCACCGTGAGCACCCGAGGTGAGCACCGTCAGCATCAGCACCGTCGGAATAACGATTTCATTGGCTGGAATAGCCACCACATAAGCAAGCAAAATTACGCCGTTTAGTCCAATAAGTACACCGAACGGCTCAAACGAATCAACGAGACGGGCTGCGAGGCTGACCTCGCCGACATTAATGTTTGAGATCAACCAGATCACCGCCCCAGCAGGCATAGCAAACACGACAGCTCTCCAGAGCACAATCAGCGTTCTGTCGATCAACGATGTATACAATGTCTGTAAGACTCGTGGTGGACGGTAGGGTGGAAGTTCAAGGCTAAAGCTTGTCGCCTCGCCCCTTAAAACTGTCCGCGAAAGAAACCACGACGCAAGAAACATACAAATAACTCCGAGAACCACAACCGCAACAACAGCAGTCGCGGAAACCAAACCGGCGAGATGGGCAGGTGCAAGGGTACCGACAAAGATTGAGGCAATAAGTATCTGCGTCGGCCAGCGACCGTTACACAGGGAAAAATTATTTGTGATGATGGCGACAAGTCGTTCACGTGGACTATCAATTACGCGTGTGGCCACAACACCAGCCGCATTGCAACCAAATCCCATACACATGGTTAGCGCCTGTTTGCCGTGCGCACCGGCACGTCGAAACAGTGAATCCAAGTTAAATGCGACTCGAGGAAGGTACCCAAAATCTTCGAGTAAAGTGAACAGTGGAAAGAAAATCGCCATCGGCGGCAGCATGACGGCGACCACCCACGCTGTGGCTAGATAAACACCATCAAACAAAAATCCATTCAGTCCTTCTGCTAAACCTACTGATACACCAAACATTTTGAGAGCAGGATGTATCGTGTCTATCAGGAGTGTTCCCAACATCGCAGAAGGGACATTTGCACCTTCGATGGTAAGCCAGAACACGGCGCTAAGAATTAATAACATCACTGGAAAACCAAGCCAGCGACTCGTTAATGCTCGATCGAATACACGGTCAAAGTCGAAACTAGCCTTACGTAACCCACTTAATTGCGAACCTTCTGCAATTTCCTGTGCCGCCTCGTAGATGTTTTCGGTCATCGAGTCATGGAAATTGGACGGGAGTTCCCACCGCAACCTTTGTGCCGTATCTAATGTCTTTCTCCGCGCAGTTGCCGTGACCTCGGCTGACCTTGGTCCTCCACCCAACTGGCCAAGTTCTCCATTCTGAACAGCGTCAACGACAGCACCATCAGCATTGAGCAAACGTTGAGACACCCACCGGCTACTCGGAATTCCTGGAAATGATTGCTCAACAACGTTTGCGAGCGTTGTCACAGCCTTTTCGATCTTAGGTGCATGCTGTGTAATACGATACGGATTCGTTTCGTGTTGCCCCGTGCCGACTTTGTGGGCCGTTTCAAGTAACAGGTCAATACCAATCTTCGACCGGGCAATTCCACTCACAACCGGCACACCAAGCTGTCGCTCAAGACTCGACGAATCAACGGCAATACCGTGCCGACGGGCTTCGTCCATCAAATTTAAAAAGAGAACGACACGGTCAGTTATGTCAAGAATTTGCAACACCAAATTCAGGTTTCGTTCGAGGCGGGTGGCATCGACGACCACAACGGTCACGTCGGGTTGTCCGAAGAGGATGAAATCACGTGCGACCTCTTCGTCGACACTGCCAGCCTGCAACGAATAGGTTCCCGGTAAGTCGACAACCTTCATCTTTTTGTCACGATGAACGAATCCACCTTCCGCACGAACGATGGTCTTACCTGGCCAGTTCCCCGTGTGCTGTCGAAGACCGGTTAGCGCATTAAAAACGGTGCTCTTCCCCACATTGGGGTTTCCCGCAAGCGCAATTAGCGTGTCCCACTTATCCGGCCGAAGACCAAGGCGGACCAAACTCTTCGTTCGGCGACCTGATGCTTCGCTCCAAGTGGCGGAAGACGTAGACATCAGATACGCGCCTTTGTTTCGTTACCGTCAGCCCGACCAACTACGATGAATTCAGCCTGTGCGTTCCGGAGCGCTATCAGTGCACCCCGAATGCGATACCCGGTCGGGTCACCTCCAGCACTTGTTAGCTCACGTGTAACTTCTGTTCCACGCACAACACCAAGATCAAGTAACCGCCGTCGCTGCACACCTCCACATGCCTGAGAAATGCTCTGCACAACAACGGTTTCTCCGTCTCGTACGTCAGACAACACCAATTGGTTCGTCTCGGCATGCTCGCCAACCGGAAGATAACGCACGGTTACATTTGCGGCAGCAACCGGAGTGAGCTCGAATTCGCGACCAAGTACCAGGACACGTAAGGACTGGTCACTTCGCCGAATAACATCAAGCCGTCCGCCTAGTAAAAAGCCATCCTGTAAAAGCCCATCGTAAATTTCTTTTGGCTCATCTTCCAGATGCACAATTTCAACCGTCCGTCCAAGTTCAGCAGCTATCAGTGAAATGCCCGTATCGGGTGGGATGTAACCATCGGCGGTCGGTATCGGATCACCGTGCGGGTCCCAACTTGGATGGCCTAATCTGGCATCTAAAATATCTACCTCCGCGACGGACAGTGTGTGTTCAACACGATCTGCTTCGTCATGCCATTCACTAGCCGGGAGACCTGTTCGGTCGGCCAAATAGCGTTCCCACATACGATGAGTCCTAACAAGTCTGAGCGCCACACGCTCACCCTCGCTCGTAAGTAATAGTCCGGTTGCATCCATGTGAACGAGCCCCATGTCCGAAAGCTCAGACAAAATTCTGGCCGCGCGGCCACGTGGCACCTCAAGGCGACCAGCAAGACTCTCAAGGGAACAAGACCGGCCATCTAGTTGACACATATAAATGTGCTTAATGGCATCCTCACGTCGAACACGAGCGCTATAACGGCCAAGTTTTCTAGTTATTCTGTCCCTCGCCGCAAACAACCCGGCCAACGTGGCCACGACCACCACGAACGTTAAAAGCAGTACACCAGGACCAGGCATCAGATATTTTGAATACCCAAAAAAAAATTCTTTACTAGTCTAATCTATTTTTGCTGTTATTATCGGCGAGTTAAGCGGTCTGATATGAGAACGGAGTTGTCATGGGTTACCATCGAAATCTTGCCACCGTCTTTTGTCTAACTGTGTTGTTCGCAGCTATCGCGACAACATCGGTCAGTCATGCGCAGGATGTCATCAAACGCGGAGCCGACATAGGGCCATCGTCCATCGTAAAACTCGAGGAAGCCTTGCAGGACCTTGACCGTTACACCGAACAGACCGTGATTCTAGAGGGGACTGTTAACAAGGTTTGCGCCGTCAAGGGGTGTTGGATGGAACTGGTTCCCGATAACGCCAGTCAAGGCATTCGTATCACGTTCAAAGATTATGCGTTCTTCGTTCCGACCGATTCGACCGGCTACAACGCACGCCTTGAAGGATTATTTGAACAGAATATCTTTTCTAAGGCAGCAGCTGATCACCTCATCGCAGAAGGCGTCAATTTATCACGCAACGCGGATGGTACAGCGACGGAAACCAGTTTTGTCGCCCAAGCCGTCGAGCTCCGTCAGTAACGGAAATTATCCTTGGACGCTCACGTCGACGTGCGCAGTGGTCCAGCAGCATTGGTCACGACTACCACCGTTGTCAGAGGCATCAATGTAAGGTCCTCTTTAACTTGTCTGTTTTCGTGGACTACTAGAAAGCCGTGTCAAAACGTTTCTTCTTCAATTTCACCGTCTTTCTATCACTGCTGACAGCAACAGCCGTGGTCATCGGAACCGTATCGACTACGGCAGGACAACGTGGCGGTGCATTTAGAGCAAGTCGAGACCATCCTGCAATTCGGTATAGCGACGGTCCGGTTAATAACGCGATCGACTCACTAAATAGTCGTCTTGATGCCGGGGTTCTCGAACTAAGGTTTAACGGATCGAGTGGCTATCTTCCGTCGGTGCTCGATGCCCTGGACGTCCCTATTCAATCTCAGGTGCTCGTTTTTTCACCAACCAGTTTTCAGGAAGAATATATCCGCTTCAATAACCCACGCGCTGTCTACTTCTCTGATGATGTCGCGGTTGGCTGGGTACGCGGCGCCGATGTCCTTGAGCTCGCCGCACAAGACGAACAGCAGGGCACCATTTTCTATGCCTTGCCGCAAACTCAGTCGGCCGCACCTCGTTTCGAGCGTCGCGAAAACTGTTTGGCGTGCCACTTGTCCTGGGACACCCTAGGCGTACCAGGACTGCAGGTGTTGAGCATGTACCCAATGCCCAAAGATCGAAACGCCTATGCGAGTGGCCACGTTACAGACCATAGAACTCGTTTACAGGACCGCTGGGGAGGGTGGTACGTAACTGGCGACCACGGTGGAGTGGCGCATATGGGTAACGTTGAGGTTATGGACGTCGAGGACCCGCAAGCTACTTTTGGTGTCGTGCCGCCGGTACTTGATTCAGTCGGTGGCAGGTTTGATCTTGAGGGCTTTCCAACGAACCACAGTGACGTCGCGGCGTTAATGGTACTAGAACATCAGGCCCATATGACTAATCTGATCACACGCGTCGGTTGGGAAACACGACGAGTGCTGCACCGTTCGAACATGACCACTGCAGCGGACCGCGGACAGGGAACTGACGATGGACGTTTTCTAGAAACCATTCGAGAAGCCGTTGTTGAATTGGTTGACTACATGTTATTTGTTGACGAAGCGCCGCTCTCAACCGCTGTCACACCTTCGTCTAGTTTTACAGAAGTGTTTGAAGCGCGTGGTCCCTCCGATAGACACGGTCGTTCACTGCGTGAATTTGACTTGACGAATCGGTTGTTCCGCTATCCCTGCAGTTACATGATTTACACCGATGCTTTCGATGCCCTGCCACAGCTCGCACTTGACGAGGTCTATGCCCGAATGTGGGCTGTCTTGAACGGGGAAGTCACGGAGTCGCCATACGACCGCTTATCGCTTGACGACCGGCAGGCGATCGTAGAGATTTTGCTCGATACCAAATCAAATCTTCCCGATTACTTCGGCACCCTGTAACAGACAGGCTCTCTTCAACAAATTTGGCTTGTCGCATCGACTGCTTCGCAAAGACAGCAGTACGCGTTCTTCGAGTTGGTACTTTCTATTGACTCGCCCACTGTTCGAGCATCCAATCGCCAGCTTCACGCAGCGCGCGGACATAGCCCCCCATAGCGTAGTGACCCACGTTGTCCAGTGCAGTAAACGCCACCGGATGACCACCTGCCTCGAGCGCCTGCGCCGCAGCCTCGGCCGGACCAAATGGCACGACGTCGTCTGCACGGCTATGAACGATGTGGACAGGTATACCATCGAGCCCACCCAGGTTGTCATCACCTGGTGAACCGGCAATCGGAATCGCACCGGTAAAAAAGTCAGCGTGCCGAGTCGCAAAAAACCAGGTTCCCCGTCCACCCATGCTGAAGCCAGTAACGAGAACACGTGTTTGATCAATTGAATAATCGTCAGCGACTTCAGCTAACAACGCCATCACTGAACGCTCCGCGATTTCATCCGTCCAGCGGCGAATCGGAGCATCCGGAGCCACAATAATTGCACCCCATTCACGTAACGCTGGTTCGAAGATCCGCTGCATGTTCACGCTTCCGTAATAGGCCCCGTTTGACCCGCCCGGGTGTAAGGCCAGAATCAGGGGTACCGGTTCCGATGAATCGTAATTACTCGGAACCGCAAGGGCATATGTCATCGTTCCGCCGCCCGCAATGTCATATGTAAGGTGCTCGACGGACGGGCGTCCACCGGTCTGCATCAAGATTCCAACCACAGCCGTAATGAAAAGACCTCGCATGAACATCTATCATAGACACTTCATGACCGTTCGCACACGTTTCGCGCCAAGCCCGACTGGATACCTCCACATTGGCGGGGTGCGAACGGCGTTGTTCAATTGGTTGTTCGCCCGTCAGCACGGCGGCCAATTCATCCTCCGCATTGATGATACCGACCAGCGACGTAACGTTGACGAAGCTCTGCAACCCATTCTGGACGGATTTACGTGGTTAGGACTTGACTGGGATGAAGGACCGAGCACAGGAGGTCCGCATGCACCCTATTACCAATCCCAGCGAACCAACCACTATCAGGCAGCCATCGCAACTTTACTCGCCAAAGGCTTTGCCTACCGCGACTATGCCACGTCTGAAGAGGTCAACGCTGAACGTGAAACCGCTCAACGAACCAAGCAGCGATTTATTTACAGTCGGCGCTGGATGGCTGAGACCGACGACATGGCAACCACTTTCGAGTCTCAAGGACGAACCGCGGTAATTCGACTCAAAATGCCACGGAATGGCCTGTGCCAGTTTCATGATCTAGTGCGCGGCCCGGTCGAATTTCAGTGGGAGCTTGAACAGGACCATGTCATCCAACGGGCGGACGGCTCTCCGCTGTACCACTTAGCCAGCACAGTCGATGACTCAGACTTCGGCATCACACACGTCATTCGAGCGGTTGAACATTTATCCAATACACCACGTCAGCTATTTATTGCTGAAGGACTTGGTTATTCCATCCCTCACTTTGCACACCTCCCCTACGTCGCCGCACCTGGGAGCGAGGAGAAGCTGAGCAAGCGGAAGCTTGCCAAATACCTGAAGCACGCAGAGTTTAAAAAGATTTTTGACCACGCAGCAGGCATTATCGCCACACTTGGTAAGTCAATTGATCCCGAACGTTTCAACCCCGTCCTTGTCAATTTCTACCGTGACGTCGGCTACCAGCCATCGGCTCTCGTGAACTACCTACTTTTGTTAGGTTGGTCGCTTGATGCTCACACAGAAGACTTTACAAGAGCGGAAATGATTTCCAAGTTCTCACTCGAGCGTGTAAATCGATCGGCAGCAAGTTTTGACCCGCAGAAACTAATGGCTTTTGAAGACCGTTGCATGCAACGTGTCACGCTAGACGATAAGGTCGGTGCGGCAGTCCCATTTCTTACCCAAACTGGTTTGCTAACAGAACCACCAACCGAATCAGAACAAGCGCGTTTACGCAACATCATTACGGCAGCCGGTGACCGTATAAAAGTGACCGGCGATATCGTTCACTATCCGGAGTTTTTTCAAGCCGATGCCCAGATCGCCTATGACGACAAGGCCTTTTCGAAACGACTCGGCTCTTCAGATGCCGTGGCACGTTTACAAACTTTCAGCCAACACTTGGAAAGCATTGAACCGTTCGATGCTGCCTCATTAGAAGTTGCACTAACTCGCTACATTGAAGCCGAGGGAATCAAGATAGGCCAAATCATCCATGCCATCCGCGTCGCGGTCACTGGCAAAAGTGTCGGTTTTGGATTGTTTGAAGCAATGGAAATTCTGGGACGGGACTCGTGTCTCGCTAGAATTGACCAGGCTTTAACCCGAGCAACCAGTCAGCAACGTGCAGAACGATAGGACAATTTGTGACTACCAGATCCGCAAACGACACCGACGCGCCTGAAAACGATGTGTCCGGTCTTGATTTTGTTCGACAGATTGTTGCCGACGATTGTGCAGCTGGCACGCGTGGTGGACGTGTGCACACACGCTTTCCACCCGAACCAAATGGTTATCTACACATTGGTCATGCAAAGGCCATGTGTCTGAGCTTCGGGATCGCCGTTGAATACAGTGGACTATGCAACCTCCGCATGGATGACACAAATCCGGAAACGGAAGACATGGAGTTTGTGCACGCCATTGAACAAGATGTTCGTTGGCTTGGCTTTGATTGGGCCGATCGCATTTACTACGCCTCCGATTATTACGAGCGCCTGTTCGAGTGCGCTGTCGATTTGATTCAGAAGGGATTGGCATACGTCGACGACCTTCAGGGTGAGCAGGTTAGTGAGTACCGTGGTCGATGGAACGAGCCCGGACGCAACAGTCCGTACCGAGACCGTGCAATCGCCGAAAACCTCGATCTTTTTAGCCGGATGCGGGCTGGCGAATTCGAAGATGGCAGCCGAACGTTGCGGGCGAAAATCGACATGGCAGCGCCCAACATGAATATGCGAGACCCGACCATTTATCGCATTCGTCGCCAGCCTCATTATCGTCGCGGCAACGACTGGATTATTTACCCAACTTATGATTTCACTCATCCATTATCAGATGGTATCGAAGGCATCACGCACTCGCTTTGCACACTGGAGTTTGAGGATCATCGTCCACTTTACGACTGGTACCTCAAGGCACTGGCCTGGCAGAACCCGCCCCGTCAAATCGAATTCGCCCGGCTCAACCTGACATATACGGTCCTGAGCAAACGTAAGCTACTCGAACTGGTTACAGGTGGGCATGTTGCAGGCTGGGATGACCCACGAATGCCCACATTGAGCGGAATGCGTCGGCGAGGTTACCCTCCGGCGGCTATTCGGGAGTTCTGTAATCGCATCGGCATTGCCAAGTCGAACAGCGTCGTCGAAGTCGCCCAATTAGAGGACGCCGTACGACAAGACCTAAACCTTCATTCCGCCAGAGTAATGGCAGTGACCGACCCACTAAAGGTGGTGATCGAAAACTATCCTGCGGGTACGAGCGAGGAATTAGAGGCCATCAACAATCCCGAAGATGAAAGTGCCGGAACCCGCACTGTTCCGTTCTCGAGAGAGTTGTATATCGAACGGAACGATTTTCAAGAAGACCCACCAAAGAAATTTTTCCGCCTGGCCCCCGGACGGGAAGTCAGATTGAGGTATGCCTACTTTTTAACCTGTCAAGAGGTGGTGAAGGATGCAGACGGCAACATTCTAGAACTCCGATGCACCTACGACCCTGAAACGCGTGGTGGTTACGCACCCGACGGCCGAAAAGTGCGCGGCACCATCCATTGGTTATCGGCGGCACATGCAGTGCAAGCGGAGGTGCGCCTCTACGACCACTTGTTTACAGCAGAACACCCCGAAGCCACCACGGATGGGAATGACTACAAGGACGTACTCAATCCACACTCACTCGAACGACGCTCCGGCTGCTGGGTGGAATCCCATTTGACAACTGCCTCGGTTGGCTCGCGGTATCAATTCGAAAGACTCGGCTACTTCTGTGTCGACCCAGACTCCTCACCGAACTTGCCCGTCTTCAACAAAACCATCGGGCTCCGGGACACGTGGGCCAAAATGCAGAAACAGAAAAAATAGGTTTCTACCTCTGTCCATGCGTTCCGCGGCTACCGCTCCGGCCAGCCCCGAGGTTGTAGCCAGCTGATCTGGAAGAACTATCGATGACGCTGCCAAGTGGCGCGGCTCTCGACTCCGTCGTCACCAGTCAGTGACAGCACAAGCGTGTCGCCATCGTCAATGAGCTCGTACGAGTGGATCAGCGTCCTGTCCCGCATATCCGGTCGCGACCCTCTGTCCATCACATGCTGGACGACTCCACGACTGACGTTCACCTTATAGCGACCATAATAGGCACGGTAGTGCTCACCGTTCGTCAGGTGGACCGACACGTGCCCGCTAGCATCGTACGAAAGCATCCCATCGGTGAAGACCGGACCTTCTCCGGCCACCGCACCAACACGTTCGAACGACGAGAGACCGAACGACCCGACAAATCGGGCGACTTCCTCAGTGGCCCGCGCACCGGACAACAGCAGCGACATGCTGCGGTTGCCTTCGTGACAGGCGTACTCGTAGATCGGCTCCCGGGTATTGGTCAGCGGGTAGGCCGCCGCCCACGGTTCCGTGAACGATTCCGGATCGTGGACGGTGTACTCGAGCTGCATCGTGTCCTGATCGATCCGCGTCAGACGCTGTACCAGACGGAGACCGGCTCCCGATCCCTGAAAAGTCCAGTGCGGATCGAAGCCGGTTGACTCGATCACCAAGGTGTCCCCGTCCCAAGCCCCTCGCGAGGTCCCCGCCCACTGCCGAATGGCTGCCGCGACCGGCGGACGGTCGTCCAGCGGAACGATGATCGTCGAATTCACGAACTCGTAGTGGATGACGAGATGCCCTGGAGTCTGGAAGATCTTCGCAGGGAACGCACTCCCTCGGAGCGGTAGTGACCCACCCATCATGCACCGCTCATCCATCGCTCGATCCTCGGGGCCCTCGGCGATACCTCGCATCCGCCTGGACGGGATCCCTGCCCGGTCCTCGCCGACCGGGGTTCGGGGGATCCGTCCGGTCGAAGGCGAAACCACCAGCGACGTGCGCCCGTCCAACAGCGGAGCATCGTAAATCGACTCAGTGACGCCGCCATCGCCCAACTCGAAGTCCGCGCTCAGGGCCGCATCCAGTGCTTGTCGAATGCGGCTCCGCCGCGTGGTGAGAAACTCCTCCGCTTCCGCGCCCGTCAGACGCGGCCTGTCCTCGTACCCCGCCGGCCGCTCTAGTGGCGTCATCGTTGGGAGAGCCCAAGTCCCTTGGAGGTCCGGCACGCCCCAAGGCGTGCGGGGCGGGCCCGTCTCATCGCCCGGCTGCGCCAGCGCCAGACACGGGAGTCCCAAGAGGGCGACGACCAGAACGAAAGACCGCAGAACATGTTGAGCTAGTCTCATAACTGGACCCGACGATACCAGACGTACCGGTAAGGTGTTCTCGACGTCTCGCAACTTACTTACTAACGCGGTTCTACGAATCGCCACCACCACCCACAAGACCCATCGCTCGTTTCCAAGTCTGGAGTTGTCCAATGTGAGTACCTTCGTGGGCTGACATCAGGTAAACAAGAAAATCACCGATCGTCGGAAAATATTTACGCATGTTTTCGTCGGGAAATTCTTTAGAGAATATCTCTGCGTCAGTCTGTT
>CAZDQD010000035.1:0-12496 GCA_964507425.1 uncultured Vicinamibacteraceae bacterium | reverse complement strand
AACTTCCCAGAGAGGCAATCCAGAAAACTCCCCGTTGAGGAAGAGCGCGCCTTGTTCCAGGGCCGAGCGGTCATTTCGCTCACCGAGATCAATTACCTTTTGGGTTATTTCTCCGCTTTCCGTTACGACAACGACAGACACCTTTGTGCTGTCAACAGGTATGAACTCAATCCTTCCAAGTCTGTCGGTATTCACACGAGGCATAGACGCAAATGCAAGCTGATGAGAAGCGACTGATAACTCATGGGAAACGTTTGACAGCACGTCCTGCAGCGAGATGCCTCGCCGGAGACGAGCCTCGACATCAGGTTCAGCAGTTATATTGCGACGACTTTTTAACAGGCGGTCGACGAAGTGTCGATAGCCTTTGTCTGTTGGAACTCGACCGGCAGAAGTATGCGGTTGGTGGACGTAGCCCGACTGTTCCAGTTCTGCCATGATGTTACGCAGAGTGGCCGAAGAGAGGCCTACACCAGCTTGTTGGGCAAGCCAAAGTGACGAAACCGGTGTTCCGTGGTCGATGTATTGTCGGATCAGAATTGCCAGGAGCCGACTTGAGCGCTCGGGAAGAGCTCTGTGAGTATTATCGCAGGATGCCATACGGAGATTAGAACCCGTTAAGTATACAGCCGCACATGGATGAGCAGTGTGTGTAACTGAAGTAGTTATTGTCTACCTGTCTGCGCTAGTAACGATCCCGTCTGGCGTTGCGGGCATCCAGCGAAGGACCTTAACGCTCGAGGTCGTCCCATCGTCTGTTACGTCAATTTTTCCGTACTTTGTAGCGATTAACTCAGCAAGAATACTTACCGCGATTTCCTCGGGCGTAACCGCACCAATATCTAAACCAACGGGGGCGTGTAGCTTTTCTGGTTCATCGATCTCCACCCCCTCGTCACGAAGGGCGTCATGGAGTCGAGCGACTTTAGCTTTGCTTCCGATAAGACCAAGGTATCGAAAAGATCTTGTGGCAAGTGCGCGTAAGGCGTCCAAATCGTGGCGGTGACCCCTGGTTAGAATAACGACATACGCGTACGGAGGAATCTCCGTTGTTTCGAGCCATTCTGGTATGTCGTTCACGACAGTTTCAACGGCTTCAGGGAAGCGCTCTTTACTTGCAAATTTTTCACGATCGTCGACGACATGCACGCGAAAGCCAACAGTGGAGGCCAGACGTCCTAGATGAAACGCCACATGGCCACCGCCCACGAGGTAAAGGTGCGGAGATGATTCGAGTGGGTCGATGTATACGTCCATCTGTCCTCCGCAAATTAATCCTGATTCTTCAGCGAGATCATCCGATAGCTCGTATTTAACGACAAGCGGTTTACGTGTTTCAAGCGAATGGCGAGCCTTCCAGAAGGCATCGTTTTCGTAGCAACCACCGCCTATTGTACCGACGGTTCTACCGTCTGCGTACACCAGCATTTTAGCGCCGACTCGCTGGGGGGTTGAACCCTCTGTCTTGATAATCGTCACCAATGCTGCGGGTTCTCCCTTATCGAGAACCTTGTTTACCGCCTGAAAAATTTCTTCGTTCATGACAGTCGACTAAATGAGTATCTCTACCTTAGCTGATTCACGCAAACGTGACAGAAACTCTGCCATTAACGACTGCTGTTCCTGTTGAATCAGTAATTCACGGATTTGCTCACGGGCTGTCTCATAGGGTACTGCGGTAGCGTCACGTTTTTCGCCAGCTTTGATGATGTGAAAACCAAAGGGAGATTCAACGACTTCGCTAATTTCTTGCGGTTGGAGTCCGAATAGTGCTTCCTCGAAAGATGGCGCTGTCTGACCACGCGCAATAAAGCCTAGGAGACCGCCACGATCAGCAGTTGCTTCGTCTGTTGAGTTGTCCCGAGCTACGTCTGAAAAGCTTTCGGGAGAGGTGGTGACTTGTTGATGTAGGGTCTCTGCCATCAAGCGAGCTTCCTGACGACGTGCTGTGTCAGAACTCGATTCGACTCCGATGAGTATATGGCTCGCCTGAACGGCCTCATCGCTAGTGAACTGGCCGGGGTGTTGCTCGTAGAAAGCTTGAATTGCCGTTTCGTCAAGGCTTGTTGCAGGTTCAAGCTCAGCCTCAATTGTTTTCGCTACTAACAGGTCTTTCCGAGTCTCGTCCTCTAGGGCTTCAAGCGTCGAGTTCCATTCACTAAGTTGTTGTTGAAAGGCTTCGATTGTTGGGTACGAATCTCTGACGCGGGCGATTTCGTCTTCAACTTCTTGCAGGCTGACAATTATTTGTTGTGTCCTGGCTTCCTGTAGTAGCAGGTGGAACTCTACGAGCCGGTCAAGCACTCTTCGATAAACCTGATCTCGAAATTGTGGTGGTACTACCTGCCCGGCTTGTGTTTCAGCTGCTCGAACAGCCCTTTGCAACTCTTCACGGTGGATTTCAACGTCATTAATTCTTGCAACTATGGTTGGCAGTTGCTCGGGAACCGGCTGAACCGTTGAAGAGGCTGGAGGATCAGTAAGCGTTGTCGATACAGGTTCGTCAATATTCTTGGTGGAGGTATTGGAATTTGAACACGCAACCAGACTCACACCAAGCACGAAAACAGAAATAAAGCGAAGAGAGTGAAAGTTCATGGGCTTCTGAACCGCTGAATTATAACTGACTATCTTTGGTTACCATCCAGGCTGGACTATATGTTGAGTAGCCAGTGGTCGCCAGGGTCGATAGGCAGCTCTTCAAACAGCCTATTGATGAACGCAGAGCCGTATTTGTTTAAAAAATAGACTCCAGCAACGGCTCTTTCCTGCGGTTCGCCGCTAGGAAATGCCTGGCTTCGAGCACGGTTGAATTGGCGTCTGAGTGTTTCGTCTCGACGTTTGGCTGCCTGGATAATCTTTGTCCGTAAGCTCCGAAGGTCTTTTTCCATCCGACCACGCGTGGACTTAACGGTACCGGCAAGCGTGGGATCGATCTTTTGTACCACGTTGTTAAGCGTATTGAGTCGCTCGGTTATCGTTTGTTCGGCGTCTTGTAGCGCTTGTTCAACTTCGGTCGGTATTTGTGAGGTGAGAAGTGCATTTAGCAATGAGTCGTCCTGTGCATGCAGCTCACAGAAGTCGACCTTGTACCGATCGAGGAATTTTAATGTCGCCATGTCAACTACCGTTGCAGTTGCCCTTGGGTAGATGACTGGCATAGGGATGTTAAATGTTTCGTAGACCTGTCGAAGTTGTCCAAGGTAGCCTAATTCACTGGGTCCAGAGACGTAGGCAATTGTCGGAAAAAGGACATCCTGCGTGATCGGACGCAGGAGCACGTTGGGGCTGAATGAGCTTGGGCGTTGTTCTAGTTCCGTAAATATCTCGTCGGCGGTTAACGTTTGGGTTCCAACGCGGAAATCGTCACCAGCAATTTTAATAGCTTGCCTGGTGCCGTCGATTCTAAAAAGCGCGACTGCATCGTGCGCCGGTGCGACTTGGGCATGGTACCCCGAAGATTCGAGTTCTGCACCAGCGGTAGCAGCGAGGCGCGATGTCCGGCCAGGATGTTTTAGCTCTTCCATAAACAGCTGTTGGACAAAGGGTTTCATCGCCACGTCAGATGCGTCGTAGATAACTAAGCCATGGTGTCCAAAGAGCTGGTCTAGCCACCGTGCAAAGGACTCCACAAGTCGAACACCGGGTCGGTATGCAGCCTTGAGGTCGTTAATAAGTTGTTCCGTGAACTCGGTCGGGCTAAGGCTGCCTTCCAGCGAGGCAATCGTTGACGCAATGGTATCGTCGAGGTGAATTGACGATGCTGGAACTCCCTTTTGCTCATCGAGTGGGAGCGTTGTTTTCTGGAGAGCGAGATTGGTGTCGATTACTGAACAGTGAGCGATTTCTTCGAGATCGTGGTCTTCACCATCCACCCAGAACACTGGTACAACAGGAACACGGTATTGGTCTGCGAGTTGGCGGGCTAGCTTTATCGCTGTCAGAGCTTTCAAAATAGTGAAAAGCGGGCCACCAAATAGGCCAGCTTGCTGGCCAGTTACGACAGCGACGCTTTCCTGGTGGCGGAGTTGTTTCACGGCATCGAGTGCCGCTGTGGGAGCTTGGCGGCCCACGAGCTGTTTCTCTAATACATCTGATACCGCTGTGTCAGGACGTAGCGACTGTCTGGCTTTGATAATGTTGGACCAATTCCCGTTTGCACCAGGGGGCGAGGCGTAATGGTCGGCGACCTTTTCAAATGCGTAAGAGTAATCACGAGCCAGTCGACTAGTCCAAGAGAGACGTTGGTAGTTGACCAGGACGTTTTTTTCGAGCTCGGAGGATGTAAGGTCGGCGGGCACGTTGGTCTGTACTGTTTCAAACGGCTATTAGCAGTGTCAAGGCGACTTAGTGAAAGACAAAAAGAAGTCGTCCGTTGGAACCTTAAGCGGGTCCGTGGTACGATCAGTGACCAATTGGAGATTTTGAGCACTGACACATGAAGATGGCAGCTCATTTCTAGCTCCTGGTGCATTCGGTCCGTATCGGGTCATGCACCAAGTTGGTGTTGGTGTTCTCGGTCCGGTGTTTCGGACCTACGATCCAGACCGTGACCGCTTGGTCGCAGTCAAGGCCTTCCAGCTCGATCTCGTACCTGAACAGATTGAAGTTTTTGTCGGGGCGCTCAAGCGCGTCGTTGAGGTTGGTCCCGCGCATGTTGGTGTTGTCTCGCCGCTTGGAGCCGGCGTTGAGGAAGGTATTCCTTATCTTGCACAGGAATATGTTGCAACCGAGTCCCTTGATTTGGTGATACGGCAGGAAGCTCCGCTGCAGCCGCGGAGAGTATTGAGCCTCGTTCGTCAGGTTGCTGCAGCCATTGATGCCGCCCATGGTGTTGGGATCGTTCATGGTGCGATGCACCTTCGAGATGTTTTTGTTTCGCCTGAAATTACTCGGGCGACTGGGTTTGGAGTGGGCAGTGCCCTGGAGCATGTTGGGCTGAAGGTTCCTATTAGACCGCCCTACACCGCGCCGGAAATCGTGGCCGGGCGACGCTGGGGACCAGAGGCCGACAGGTTTTCTGTTGCGGCTATTACTTATGAGTTGCTTACCGGGAGACGAGCTGCGGGTACTGGGGATGAGGTTCTAGGGCGTTTAGTTGAATTTGACACTGCTGACGTCGCAGATCCCGTCGGTCTGCAGCAGGCGTTCCGTAATGCCCTTGCAGACGATCCCGAGATTCGCCCGGTGTCTGCGACAGGTTTTGTTTCGGCTCTCGCGAATGCTGTTGGTATCGACATGGATGCTGAGAGTGATGACACAGATGTTCTTGACCGTGACGGATCGTCTGTGACGTTGGCCGGTGAGCCTGCGTTCTTGTCCGAGTCTGCTGAGTCAGAAGTTGCGCTTGATAAGTCAGAGTCCCACGATGATGACTTAGTGGCGGAGTTGGAGGTTGTTGCTGCTGAGGAAGAGCCGATTCGGTCTTCACGTAATACGCAGGAGGATTTATTCGACTGGGAAATCGATAAGCCGGAACGTAGCGATGATGAATCTGATGCAGTTGCCGGTGCGGAACTTGGGGTGACTGAACCCGATGTTGGTCTACCTGAGACAAGTTCAGATCCAGAGTCGACTGACAGCGACGAGGCACGGCTTGGGGTTGCGCCAGCGGAAAACGAAGACACCGTGCAGGTAAATGTTTCTAATGATTTGGATGCTTCTTCTCGAATAGTGTCAGCTGAACCTGAAACCACTCAAGAGGTTGCAACAGTTATTGAATCTGTCGCTGATGCTACGTCCACACTGGATACCGATCGGCAGGCTGAGTCTGTTGCTGAGGAAGTCGAGATGGCGGACGATGTTGTTTCCAGGAAGCTAGTTGAAAGCGTCCCAACTGGCGATCAGATTAATGAGGAAGCGAAACAGACGTTTGAAGCTACTGATGCGTCTAACGGGCTATCCGAAGAATCTTTTCCTGAAGTTGAGCAGGCGGCCTTTTCTGGTCTCGCAGGCGATGCGCCGTTTACTGATGAGGTAAAGGACGACGTAATGCCTGGACCGATGGCGACCGGGGTGCCGCCGGAACAGCCGGCTACGGCCTTCCTTAGGGGAAAGAAGGTTTCTCCTGTGGCGACAACATCATCACGCAAGGTCGTACCCGTCGCCATCGCGGTTGTCATTGGAGTGGTGGTGGCCTATCTGGTGAGCATCGGCCTTGGTGGTGGGGGGGGCAGCGTTAATAATGGAGTTGGTAACGAGGCCTCGTCTAGTCCAGTGGAGACTACGCCGCAAGTGGCACCTGTAATGCCCATTGAGCAACAGGATGTTGACGCTAATGACACTGGCACTTCTGAGGTTGCTTCCGAAGAAGCAAGTGAGGGAATGCCATTAGGGACTGGACAATCTCAAGGTCAAGACGCGGGTGCTTTTGAACGTGAACAAGCTACCCAACTTACGGAAGAGCCTGAAACGATCACGGAATTGATTGCAACCGGGCAGGAGACTAGCCAAGTGTCCGACTCGGCTGACGCTGAGTTCGGGTGGTTACTAGTGCGGACAGAACCGCCTGGTGCCGTCGTTAGTGTCGATGGGGAAGTGCGTGGAGATTCACCGATATCTATTGCCGATGTGTCGTATGGTACATACCGATTGGTCGTTGCAGCCGAAGGTTATCAATCGGTGGAGCGTGTAGTAACTGTTACGGCTGACCAGAGAATTGCTGCTGTCAGCATACCTTTAGTAGCAGGAGTTGGTGGTCTATCGGACCCGAGTAGTCAGATAGAAACGGAAGAGACAAATGCGCTGGTAGGTCGACTGTTCGTTGATTCACGTCCCCCTGGTGCGGCGGTATTTGTCGACGCGACTCAGGTCGGAGTGACTCCGCTTTTGATTCCAGACGTGACGGTTGGTTCCCATCGTGTACGTATCGAAGGCACAGGCTACTTGCCGTGGACTACAACGGTGACGATCGAGTCAAATGGGGAAGTGCGTGTGGCTGCATCGCTTGAGCCAGGAGTCAGAAGATGAAGGCGTTTCTAGCACTAGAAAACGGCAATTGGTACGAGGGTGACGCAATAGGTGCCGAGGGCAGTACTACTGGAGAGGTTGTCTTTAACACTAGTATGACTGGTTACCAGGAGATACTTACGGACCCGTCATATCACGGCCAAATTGTCATGATGACCTGTCCGCAAATCGGGAATTACGGTGTTGCGGATGCTGATGTGGAATCTGCTCGGCCCCAAGTGTCTGGCTTCGTGATTCGTGAAGAATCTTTGATCGCAAGCAACTGGCGCGCCAGCGGGACATTACGGTCGTATCTTCAACAGAATGACATTGTGGCCATTGCCGGTATTGATACGAGAGCGTTGACTCGCCTGCTACGGACTGCAGGGGTGATGCGAGGTGTTATTGGCACTGGAGAGGTTGACCCTAAGGAGTTGGTGCTCATGGCTAAGCATGCACCGGCTATGGAAGGAAGCGATCTTGTCCAGCAAGTTACGTGCGACCAACCATATGATTGGCCGTTGGAGCGTGATGCGATACACCGTTCCTTCAGTCCAAGTCCTGTGTGTCAATCGGGACGGGTGTTACGTGTCGCAGCATACGACTTTGGCATTAAGCGGAATATACTTCGGCGGTTGGCCAGTTATGGTTGTGAGGTACGCGTTTTTCCAGCGAACGCTCCAGCGGGTGACCTTCTGGCTTATGGGCCGGATGGTATTTTTTTCAGTAATGGGCCAGGAGACCCAGCGCCGCTCGACTATGCCATCAAGAACGCTGGTTTAATTCTTGAACACGATATTCCTGTCTTTGGTATCTGTCTCGGGCATCAAATTCTCGGATTAGCGATGGGAGCACAAACTTACAAGCTTAAGTTTGGTCATAGAGGGGGAAACCATCCGGTGAAGAATTTGAAAACTGAGCAGGTCGAAATTACATCGCAGAACCACGGCTTTGCCATCGATAAGGATTCTGTGGCGGATGATGTGGAAGTGACTCACGTCAATTTGTATGACGGTACGATTGAAGGGCTACAGCATCGAGAACGACCAGTGTCCGGTGTGCAGTATCATCCTGAGGCGTCGCCCGGCCCTCACGATGCAGATTATTTATTTGCGGGTTTTGTCCAGGCGATGGAACGAAGAGTAGGCGTGTCCTCCTCGTAATCAAAATCAAGATGCCTCGGCGTACAGACATTAAACGAGTTCTCGTCATCGGCTCTGGCCCGATTGTGATCGGTCAGGCGTGTGAGTTTGACTACTCGGGAACGCAGGCTTGTAAGGCTCTTCGGACTGAAGGTCTTGAGGTTGTTCTAATAAACAGCAACCCAGCGACCATAATGACGGACCCCGATAGTGCTGACCGAACTTACGTTGAACCTCTGACCTGGGAGTATGCGCGGTCGGTGATCGAGAAGGAGCGTCCTGATGCACTGTTGCCAACCGTTGGTGGCCAGACTGCTCTGAACTTAGCGATCGAACTTGGCGATCACGGCGTGCTCGAGGAGTTTGATATTAAATTAATCGGAGCGTCGTTAGACGCGATCAAGGTAGCTGAAGATCGCCTCATGTTCAGAGACGCCATGGCTTCGATCGACATTGAAGTACCTGAAAGCGTATACGCGAGGTCGCTTGATGAGGCACTGAAGGCCGGGGAACGATTTGGGTTTCCGGTGATTATTCGTCCTTCGTTCACGCTTGGTGGAGTGGGTGGCGGGATAGCCTACAACTTGGAGGAGTTTCGCGAGTTGGCCGGCCGAGGTATCGAGTTGAGTCCAGTTCATGAGGTATTGATAGAGGAATCCGTCATTGGATGGAAAGAATTTGAACTCGAGGTGATGCGGGATAGTGCGAATAACTTCGTTGTTATTTGTTCCATTGAAAATATCGATCCAATGGGAGTCCATACGGGAGACAGTATTACCGTAGCTCCGGCGCTTACACTGACAGACAAGGAATACCAGAGAATGCGGGATGCAGCTCGCCGCATCATTAACCGTGTTGGCGTTGAGACAGGCGGCTCAAATATCCAGTTTGCCATTAACCCCGACGATGGTCGTATGTTGACGATCGAGATGAATCCTCGTGTGTCGAGGTCGTCCGCTCTGGCTTCGAAGGCGACTGGCTTCCCCATCGCTAAGATCGCCGCGAAACTTGCGTTAGGGTACCGCCTTGAGGAGATACCGAACGACATTACACAGCTGACGCCGGCCTCATTTGAGCCGACTATTGACTACGTCGTTGTTAAGGTGCCGCGCTGGACATTTGAAAAATTCCCGAAGGCTGACCGTACTCTCACTACGCAAATGAAATCGGTCGGTGAGGCGATGGCGATTGGAAGAACGTTTAAAGAAGCCTTTCTGAAAGGGATGCGGTCGCTCGAGCTGGGTTCGAGCGGTAGACTTTTTGGCCCTGAGACTGCCGCCGAGACGGAGCCCGGTGAGTTTCAGCGTCGCCTCGTGACCCCGACTGACCGGCGTATGTGGGCTGTGTTTGAGGCTCTTGAAGCTGGTTGGTCTGTTGACCAGGTACATGACACGACAAATATCGACCCATGGTTTTTAAGTCAATTTGCCGACATTGTCGAACTTCGTCGGACCGCGCAATTAGTCGGTCTTCGAGACATGTCTCCCGAGCAACTTAAAACGCTTAAACGAGCCGGCTTTGGCGATGAGCAGCTGGCGGTGATTCTTGGCGTGGATGCTCGCTCAGTGGCAAGTCGTCGGGTGGATGACGGTCTCCGATCTGTCTATAAGCGTATTGACACCTGCGCGGCTGAGTTTGAATCGTTTACGCCATACCTCTATGGGACTTTTGAGTCTGAGTGCGAGGCCGAACCGACGGATCAGCAGAAGGTTGTGATTTTAGGGAGTGGGCCAAATCGAATCGGCCAGGGGATTGAGTTTGATTACTGTTGCTGCCATGCGGCGTTTGCACTCCGCGAAGAAGGGTATGAAACGGTGATGATTAACTGCAATCCAGAAACCGTATCGACTGACTATGACTCTGTGGATCGACTCTACTTTGAACCACTCACGCTCGAGGATGTGTACGCGGTTATTGACCGTGAGCAGTCAGCGGGCGGTGCGGTATCGTGCATTGTTCAGTTTGGCGGGCAGACTCCCCTCAAATTAGCGCTCGACCTTCAAGAGGCAGGTGTAAAGATTATCGGCACCTCGCCAGATTCAATTGATCTTGCTGAAGATAGGAAACGTTTTGCGGAACTGTTGTGGGATCTTGGCATACCGCAAGCGCCGAACGGATTGGCGACATCGCGAGAAGAAGCTAGAGAAATTGGGGAATCCATTGGTTATCCGGTTCTCGTAAGGCCTTCATACGTGCTCGGTGGCCGGGCCATGGCTATTGTCTATGACCCCGCAGCACTCGACCGTTACATGGTCGAGGCCGTAGACGCTTCACCGGAGCATCCGGTGCTGGTCGATAAATTTTTAGAAGATGCGTTTGAGTTAGACGTTGATGCGGTGTGTGACGTGACGGGGGCGGTCGTCATTGGTGGGATCATGGAGCACATCGAGGAAGCTGGCATCCACTCGGGTGATAGCTCCTGCGTTGTGCCGCCGTATCTCGTGCCCAAGCCACATCTCGCAGTGATTCGGGACTATACGCGTCGGATCGCCAAGGCCCTTAAAGTTGTCGGCCTCCTGAATATCCAATTCGCTATTAAGGACGAGACGGTCTACCTAATCGAGGTTAACCCGCGTGCCTCACGCACCGTTCCTTACCTATCAAAGGCAACTGGCGTTCCATTGGCAAAGGTTGCGGCTCGTTTGACGGTGGGGAAAACTCTCGCAGACCTTGGACTGGTGGATGACCTCGAAGTGTCCGGTGTGTTCGTGAAGGGGCCAGTGTTTCCATTTGTTCGCTTTCCTGGGGTTGACACGATTCTTGGTCCAGAGATGAAGTCGACTGGAGAAGTTATGGGTGGCGCGGATAATTTTGGGTCGGCGTTTGCCAAAGCGCAGTTAGCGGCTGGACATCGACTCCCTGATACTGGTCGAGCATTTATCAGTGTTAACGATGATGATAAAGAGAATGTGTTGCCGATTGCTCGCGACCTCTCTGAACTGGGCTTTGACCTTGTGGCGTCGTGTGGCACGGCCGCCTATCTCCGTGCTCACGGTCTTGATGTTGAGGTGGTCTACAAGATCAATGAAGGTAGGCCGCACGTTGGTGATCAATTACTGGACCGTCAGTTGCAGCTGGTTATTAACACACCGTTAGGACGCGAATCGTTTTTCGATGACAGGGCAATGCGCCGGATTGCAATGCTTTATGGCGTACCGTGTGTCACGACCTTGACTGGTGCCGCAGCGACGGTGAGTGCGATACGTGCGCTCAGAGATAACACGCCGACGGTTTGCCCGCTTCAGGATTACCATGCCAACGCCGTTCTGGACTAAGGACGGGCAGCGTATGAGACTGGTCCGAGGTTCGTTGTAGGTTCGTAAGAGATTCCCTTCGTGCGTTGTCGTCGCCGGTCGTGCTGACGGCGGCACGAATTTTATTAGTTTCCCGTCTGTTCTGATCGTTTAATTCGACGCCATTCTAGCTCCAGGTCTTCTGCTGACACATCGCGAAGAGCTTGTTTGCGCTGCTTGAAGGCGGCTTCAAGCTGTTCAAATCTCTTACTAAACTTTTGATTCGCTTTTTGTAATGCAGCTTCCGGTTCGATGTCCAGATGGCGGGCGAGGTTTGCAATGGTGAATAGGAGGTCACCTAATTCTTCTTCTACGGATTCTTCGGTTCCTGATTTTCTGGCCTCGGCCAGTTCGGCGAGTTCCTCCTGAACTTTGTCATCGATACCTTTGAGATCGGCCCAATCAAAACCGACGGTCGCCGTTCTTCGTCCAAGCCGATAGGCTCGGAGCAAGCCTGGCAGTGCAGAGGGGATTCCACCAATGAGGCTTGACGTGCGACTCTCATCAGTTTGTTCAGCGGCCTTAATTTGTTCCCATTGTGTTCTGACTTGGTCTGCAGATAGCTTTAAACGCGTTTCGTCCTGCCCGAACACATGCGGATGACGGCGGACCAACTTGTCACAGATGGCATCGAGAGATTCCGCGATATGGAAGTGTTCATTTTCGAAACATATTTGCGCAATGAAAACCGCTTCCAGTAGATAGTCGCCCAGTTCATCGCGGAGAGCATCGACATCTTGGCGGTCGATAGCATCGACCACCTCATAAGTTTCTTCGATGATGAATGGTCGCAGTGACTTGAGAGTTTGTTCGCGGTCCCAGGCGCATCCATCTGGAGAGCGGAGTTTCTCCATGAGCGCCAAGAGACGCTGAAACGCCTCGGCTGCACGAAATCGGTGATTGTCGAGGTTGTGTGGCATTGTGGCGTATGCTAGCACCGTGAGCGAACTTACATTTAATGCGTTTGTCGTTTCATTGGCGACGACAGCGGCTGTCCATTTTGGAGATGTCGTTGATCCGAGTACCGGTCAGTCGTCAACAGTAAATCTTGAGGCGGCTGGAAATGCTATCGAAATGCTTGTGCTACTTGAGGAGAAAACTCGAGGTAACTTA
>CAZDQD010000034.1:0-3199 GCA_964507425.1 uncultured Vicinamibacteraceae bacterium | reverse complement strand
AGACGGCAGCACGAATATTCTGCATGCCCTCAAGAGCGCTGCAGGCTCAGACACAGTGCCATGAAACGTAACCGAGTTCTCGAGTCCCATTTCTCTCACCCGATCACGTAAGATCTCACCCATCGCACCATCGCCAGCAATATCCAACGACCAGTTAGGCGGTCTCTTGTGAAACTGTGCGTAGGCCTCAATAACAATATCCGGCGCTTTTTGGTGAACCAACCGCGCCAAAAAAAGAATCGAATTCGATCGACTCGAATCATTAATATCTTCGCCGAGCACAAGAGGATTCGGTATATACCGAAGCTTCGACTCTGGACAGAATGATTTCAGGGACGCCACGGCACCTTCACTATTCGCAGTCACTACATCTGCCCGTCCATACAGAAGAGGTCTTAGTTCCTCCCACGGTGTCTTCAGTCTCTGCTTCGATGGGTCATTTCGCTCTGAAATGATCAACCGGTGCTTTAAACCCATCGACGCGGCGACTGTAACAATATTAGTACCACCCAAAAAACTAACAACGACGTCTGCGTTCGAGGTCGAAAATACACGACTCAAGGCACGAACACGCCAATCAATCACGCGGAGCAAACATGCATACGGATACCCGAACGGTCCCAATAGTCGCCATCGCGCGGACAAAGAAATCACCAACCCCAAAAAACGGCGCACAAGGATGTATGCATACTTCGCAACAACAATGATTCCATCAACAAGTTCATTTCCTTGGTTCACTGAAAACGTGGTCGGTTGGTTTTTTTTGTCCACATCATCAAACTCACTAGACCTGTTGATTCGTCTAGATAGCCAGTTCATCATCGGACTGTGATCGGGTAGCGTCACGCGCTTAACGTCATGATGCACAGGAAAGAAATCTGGTTGTGTCTTCGCCCACGTCACAATAGACACGTCCGCACCCAACTCGGTTAAACGAGTCGCGATCAACGAGGCAACGCGTTGCGCTCCACCGACACCGAGATGTGGCAGGACCAATATGAGGCGCTTCCCTGCCGTTGTCTTTGTCTCTGTCATTTGGCTGCACCCATCGAATTACTACAACGTGACGCCGTAGGAACGAGTAGTCCTACGGACGAACGCGCTAGAACCTCGGTTCGAAATCGATAAGGGCTACTAATCCTTACGAAAAGAACGCATCACATTACCGAACATCCGAATCGGCGAAGTGAGACGCCAACTAGTTGACTCTCTCAGACGTTGTACCTGTTGGGTGAGATGTCGCACCTCTTTTTCTGAGACGTCCAGTACCCTTGCACACGTCGTAGCCACCCAACGTTCAAAATTAAATGGTTGTGTGTAGCGAAACACAGCCGGTACCGTCGCATGTTCCCCTAACGAGGTAGCACCTTCAGAGTGCCCGTTGTATTGAATCCGCTCAAAATGTTGGCTATTTTCTTCAATAAATCGTTTTTGGCACATGTGCTCGTCCATGCCGGTTTTGGTCCAAATGTCATAGTCCATGAGAACAACAAGTGTCTCACCAGGAATCCAATGCGGTCCAAACGTCAACAGAACGTGATAAAACACCTGCCACTTCTTTGCCGCATCGTCGACATAAATCGAAATCGGTCCACCCGTCCATTGCGATCCAAGGATGTCACCCTTGTGGAATTGAACTGGCAGGTCGAACGGGCTCAAATACTGCCGCATTACGGGTAACGTGTCCGCGTCACAGTCAAGTGCCAAACCAAACCGAGACGCTTTTTCCACCTCCGATTCGTTCGCTTGCCAGCGATCGTAACAGTGAAGTGCTATCCGTTCGGGTTCGGCGCGGTCCTTAATTCCTAGCGCAAGTTGTGCAGTTCCCGCACCAAGCCAACATCCGACCTCGACAATCGCCGTATCGTTCGGAGCCTCTCGCGCCGCCTTTATCAGCAAGGAACCAATTTCACATCCCCCCATCGAGGGAATCTGACGTGCACGGTCACTAAGGCTGTCCATGTGTCTCCAGATTTCTATTGATGCCTACCACAATAGGATCATCGCCCTCACCAAGACCTTGACTAAGATCGTCAGCAGACGGCACTGTCTTCACGATCGTATAACCCGAGGCTTCAAGAAGTTCGACCATTCCTTCAGACGACGCGTAGTAGTCGAACTGCCTCGTCTTATTGCTGGGATCGTCATTGGGTTGTAAGTATCGTCTCGCACGCCAACGGTTTCCGCATAAAACAACACACGGAACACACTTGCCACATTCCTCAAACACCCGATGGATATCTTCGTGCAAGTGATACACCATCCGTACAGCCACCAGCGTATCCACTTGTTGCAGCAAATCAAATCGATCAGTTATATCGCCCAACGTCATCTCACACAGATCAACATCCATGCCTTCTGCACGCCAGTGCGATTGCAACTTTAACGCCTCTGCATGCCGCCCCTTATGTCTCTCGAGAGCGATTACTCTTTTGTTCTTCCGAGCAAGTAGAAGAGCTAAAACACCTTCGGCCGCACCAATTTCCAAGATACGATTACCCGCAATTACGTCAACTAAACGCTTATATTTTTCAGGAATTTGGCCACGTCGGATGGCAGCCTTGCTTTCCCGATATGCGATGGAGCTGTTCTGCATACCGAGTACGGACCGCAGCCGCTTCAAATACCTATAAATAGATTGGCGCACGCGAGCTCCTGACATAGGGGTTTACCAGCAACCGGACTCCGTCACGGGACTCCACATAGAACCCCTCGGTAGAAATCAGACATACGAAACCAAAATAACCTCGCGCTAACCATCACGTATATCAGCAAGAACGGAAATAATGCACTGTAAGCCACGCGCCCATTCCCATTGGATAGCGCCGTCCCGACAATTGGCGCCGCTTGCAACAACAAGAAACCTGCGATTGCCAAGCAAGTCAAA
Organism: uncultured Vicinamibacteraceae bacterium; assembly: GCA_964507425.1. Classification (GTDB taxonomy): domain Bacteria; phylum Acidobacteriota; class Vicinamibacteria; order Vicinamibacterales; family UBA8438; genus DTWD01. The sequence continues at coordinate 312 of CAZDQD010000034.1, read as the reverse complement.
CGATATGACAACATGCTAAAAACAAGACCCAGTAGGGCCACGAGATAAAATGCGACGCCTGATGCACCGTAGCTGTCTGGAACTCGCCAGAACACATCCATGATTCCGAAAGTAGTTCGGTACACCACGTCTCCAACGTCGTGACTGTTAACGTAGTCCCAAAACGTGTACCGAGGCGCCCCTCCGACGTGACCTTCCTCATAGCTATCGACCCACATGTAGTTTGGCAGATAGCCGTGGTATAGCGGGTCTCCGTATTCAATGACCCGAGGCAACCAACTGGGAACCGTCAAAACGGCAAAGGTTAGCGCT
>CAZDQD010000033.1:0-30431 GCA_964507425.1 uncultured Vicinamibacteraceae bacterium | reverse complement strand
GTAGACATGGCCTCTGACGAAATGGCGGTCTACGATTTCTGCATGGAGCTATTTCGCACACGTGGGGTGAGTGACCCCACGTATGAGCGGTTTGTCTCGCATTTCGATGAAATCGGGGTCATCGACACCATCAGCATCATGGGCTACTACCAACTACTTGCGATGGTCATGAATACAGCCCGAACGCCGCTACGTACAGGAATGGAACCGATACCCACGTTCCCACGATAAAACAGGTCCTGCGTTCTCGGCTATTTACCATCCTCGACGAGTACAAACTCATTGAGTTGGCGTACCGCGGCATCGATTTGGAGCGCTAAAATCTGTCGTCCGTACTCCGACGTCGACCTCGCTGCATTCCCGACGAGTCCACTACCATCTCCCCGAACACCAAGCCCCAGTAGCTCAAGACGTAACATCGAGGGATTCAGGTATAACAAGCTTGCCGTGTCGTGAATACTGGCGTGGGAACCCACATCATCGCGCGTCTCTCCTTGTTCGATCAGCCAGTTGTCTCCAGGACCTGGATAGTAGGCTGTTACATGATGAACCCGTTGACGTGAACTGTCCCATTCTTCATTAAGACGCTGAGCAACAGCCTGCTGTCCCGCTTGATTGCCTCCACTGTCACCTATGAACGCAACGTCGGTAAATCCATGCTGTACAAGGCTCCGAGCCGCGTATTCCAGTACCTGCTCAAAAACCACTTCGGGTGTACTGATCGTCCCTGCGAACCTCATGTGTCCTGACGGTGGATCAATGCTGCCTTCTGGAACATACGCTAACACTGGAGCCACAAGTGCATCACCAAGGCGCATTGCCACCGCCCCCGCCTTGTAGCGAACCAGATAGTTGTGCTTCCCAAGTACCATATGCGGACCGTTCTGTTCCGTGCCGCCAGTCGGGACAATAACTGTGGTTTTACCTGAATCGATGGCCTGACGAACCTCCGGCCATGTCATATCTTCTAGAAACACCTTGTCCGAGACTACCTGCGCCATGACAGCAGGAGCTAAGTAGAGCAACAGACACAATAGTCCCACACTTTTCATATCAGTCCTCCTGCACCGGCGCAACAACTGCTCGCCAACCACGTCTGGCGAGAGCCTGGACCGCATCTTCGTGCTGAGGGCTAAATACAGCAACTGATGCGAGATCGCCGTCTCTAACGTCGAAACCAACATGCATTGGTTCTACCCTGTCCTGCCGACGGACAGACAAAATGACATACCGATCGAATTCCTGACTGCCAACGTTGTGAGACGGAGCCGAGCCGTCGACCGAATCACCCCCGTAATATTTGAACTGTTCAACAGACACCTGCCCATACCGCCACCGGGCATCCCATCGCTCATGGTCACGAGGTCCATCAAACAGAACGCGAGCCTGCGCCTGAGTGACAAGTCCAGGAGTCCGCTCACCGTAAAGAGACTCCATAGCCAAATAAGCTTCTGGTATATGAAAGCCATCAACGGCGTTACGCACGAACAAGCCATTGAAGTGCTCATTAAACGTAAGACCTACAACCGTTCCAACCAATTCTGCTCTCGCCCGCAACATGGCGTTCTCAGAAAGCGGGTCGTCGAAAATAACTGGGAAGCCGTCTTCCTCGACCACGCGACAACGTTTTGGATCGGATTCAAGAAAAATAACAGGAACCGAAGATTTGCGAAGTTCCCGTCCTAGCGCGATCGCTAAACCGGTCGCACCTGCTATCGCGACTCGATTCCGCTTCGGCAACCGCAGACCAGGCAACCACGACAATGGCCGCGACACCACGCCGGACATAACAACAGTACCGGCAATACTAAGAAAAACAAGAGCGACTAACGCCTCACCGCCAGGCACCCCCTGTTCTATAAGTGCCTCTGCTGTCAAAGAAGCCACAGCAGCAGCCACGATGCCACGCGGACCAATAAGACCAATAAAAACGCGCTCTGCAGCCGGCAATGCTCCAGCGCGTGTCGACAACCAAACCCCGATCGGCCGAACCACAAAAATAAGCCCTAGTACAACCGCACCACCACCCAGACCGAGACTCCGAACATCATCAAACGACACATCTGCAGACAGCAATACAAAGAGCAGACCAACGAGCAGAACTGTCAGCCGGTCTTTAAATTCTCGTAACTCCTCGTTTACCTGTGTCTTGACATTGCCAACAACGATACCTGCAACCGTTACGGCAAGAAGTCCTCCAGATTCAACGACGTGCTCGCACATTTCAAACAACAACACAACAAAGGACAGCGTAACAATCGTTTCAAACCCTCGAGCGACAAACACATGATGCCGAAGCGCCATGGCCAACAGAATTCCACCAACGATTCCAGCAAGAAGGCCAAACGACACGCTCGCGACAACTTCCCCAACACCAACCGCAAACGTTGACACCGCTGGGACAGTTACAAGTTGCAACATGAACACCGCACTTAGCGCCCCAATCGGATCAATTAACACCCCTTCTGCTTCAAGAATTGATTTCAGTTTTGGCTGCAACCGTAGGTCACGAAGTAGTGGCGCAACAACCGTGGGTCCGGTCACAATTACGAGACTACCGAAGAGCAACGCGAGGTCCCAATCCCAACCAAGAACGAAGCGGGCAAGACCTGCTCCGCCTACTAAAGTCGTTATCGCACCGATCGTTAATAACCGACGGATCGTTGCTTCTTGCCTTTTAAGTCGAGACCATTCGAGATTCAGTCCGCCCTCAAACAAAATAATGGCAATACCGAACTCAACGATTCCAAACAGTCCTTCTCCCAAAGACCGTGGAGCAACCCACCCAAGCCCTTCTGGCCCAAGATACGCTCCGACAGCCAAGAGCAGAACGATGCCAGGAAAACGAATCTGACGGGAAAAAGATTGGGCCAACACCCCAGCAGCTAGCGCTACTGCGATAGTTAACCCGGCGTTAGCTGGAATCACGACCGTTCAATTCTTTCAAGATTACGGTTCCAGCAATATCAAAACAGGCACCAAAACCGTGCAACAACTCGTAAACAATCAATCCGCGAGAGGATGCGGTCTTATCTGGAAATGTATAAGCGAACTTTTTCTTCCCTTTCCACCCTCTATATGCCAATTTAAATTAGAACCGTAATTGGCCCACAAGCCGCGTCCCTTCCAACCAGCATTTGGATCGTCTATCCGACCGTCCAAACCACGCGCAAAAAATCCAAGTGGGTATGGTACGCGCAATACGACCCATTCTCCGGTCTCCGGAAGAAGCGCAAGCAAGGAATCGGAACCTGAACCTGGTGCGATCGGTACGTTTTCTCCAAGACCTAGGGTATCGAACTGGTCAACCCAATTGTAGTAATGGTAATCCGCACTACCCGCATCGGTAACATTCTTCATCTGAGGCCCTGGTGTGGGGTAAAGCGTCCAGCCCTCCGGACAATGCTGGCCAGTCGCCTCCGGACCGCTCAACACCCGGCATTTGCTACGATCGAAACTCGCCATGTGGCCACTTCCAGAAAGCGCCGTCCAGACAACACCGTGCCGATCAATGTCAACGCCGCGTGGCGCATGGCCCGTCATAGTTACCTCCGCATCGATCGACGGGTTTTCAACCGAAGGAGGCTCATAGACCTCTGCAATGCACGTTTCCGGAGGATTAGTTCCGCGATCCAATCTGACAAGCCGACCAGGAAAAGGTGCCGTCCTCGCTATCCAGACGCTGTCATCCAACGGATTGGGAATAACGCCATAGGCAAAACCACGCACACGTGTATCGAGATTACGATCGGCATCCTCGCCGGGTTCATTCCACGGTTTAGTGATACGTCCATCGCCATTAGTATCAATCACGGTGGGACACCACCCCTGTGACGATCGCTCATCTCCACCTTGGTCATACAATTTCGTATCAAGCCAACCAACAACATTTGCGTCGCCACTAAACCAAAGCGTGTCCTGCGCATCCTCTCCGAACTGGAGGTGATGGGTTGCATAGCAACTATCAATCAATTTGAACGACTGCGTTTCCGGATCAAACACTGAGATCTGGCGCCCACTTCGGGCAACCGGGAAATACTGCGCCGACGGATGGTCCGAACCAGACTTACACCAATCCGGGTTATCACGACGTCGAATTGTTGACGTTAACCACACTCTCCCCTCCGCATCCATCATGGGGTTATGCGGATTTGCAGGTGCATCAAAGATGATCTCCTCTCCCCAATACGGCGACGGCTCGAACCCTGCAGCGGTTGGAAACATTGAAGGCACCATGTCAGCTGATTCGCGCAGCGGAATCTCAAGCTCTAGGGACTGATGATTTTCGGTGTCTGTAATCACTAACGTGTCCTGCGTTATGGATACGCCGTAGACGAGTCCATCGGCATTCACTGTCGGGTCCCGTTTGTCGGTTGTAACTTCATCATGCACATAGGACGTTTCATTGCCCCACTCCCACATCGTCAGAACAACATTCCGCTCGACGCCTGCAGGTCTGGGTGGTGCCTCCGGCACCTCTCCCGCAGCAATTCGATCGCTCCAATCAGCAAACATTGTCAACCCTCGGTCACGACCAAACCGATTCATCACATTGCTCATCTGCGAACCACGTTGACCAAATGTGATCCGATGGTCCCAAGCTTCGGCTGTCGAATCAAACTGCGTGAGATGACTTGTGTCGTAGGTAAACCGATTTCCCATTTGATGACAGAGTTGACACCCCTGCTTTGTAAGGTCGACCCAGGCAGCCTGACTTTGCAGCGACTCAGAAATTCCGTTGCCGGACGAACCGGTACCTGGAAACTCGTTCTCCGCCGGTGGTTCAAGCAGTGAATACCAATAATTTGCCGGATAAACCTGGGCTGCCTCCTGCGGGGTCGCAGCTTGGCCTACCTCAAGATTCAATGACTCCCCGGGGGTGCCAGTAACCGGCTCAGAATCAAGTAATCCATAACCACGGACCCACACCTCGTAGTCCGCCGCCGGCAAATCCGGAAGAGCAAACCTGCCGTCGTCATTCGTCACAACAATTTTTCTGAACTGAGTGTCGAGGTCATCAGTCTCCGCAATCACCCAAACCCCAGCCTCAGGCCCGGAGACACTATTAACAACACCTGTTATATCGCCGTCAACATCGGGAGACTGGATAGCAACGAGAGTAGCAGCGAAGGCAACAAGCCCCACAGCAGCAGAACAGCACATTATTCCGTAACGAGACATTTCTCCCCCTGATGTTTCGTTTGCCTGTAATCGCGATTAGATACGTACCGCCAGTATACTGAAGCCTGGTTGCAGACACACAACAATGTTGCCTGCATGCCAACCACTAGCCCGATGAACAAGCCTGTGCGTCTTGATGTCTTTACCGACTACGTTTGACCATGGTGTTACATCAGTGCCGGGCGCACTGACAAACTGGTCGCTTCCTTCAACATAAACATCAATTGGGTCTTCTTTCCGCTTCACCCCGAGACTCCAATGCAAGGACAAACCCTGGAACGATTATTCGCTGGTCGTAACATTGATCTCGGGGCCCTTCATGAGAGGATGCAAACCTTGATGACGGCTGAGGGGCTCGACTACAACCGTCGGACCCACACCTATAACAGTCGACTGGCACAAGAACTCGGCAAGTGGGCACTCACTCGTAAGAACGGCCTCAAACTCCACAATGCTCTCTACAGAACATATTTTGTCGACGGCCGAAATCTTGCGGACCTCGAAGAACTTGTCAAGCAGGCTGACGCTGCTGGTCTACCAGCCAATGAGGCCCGTTCCGTACTCGTCGAACGCCAATATCGACAGGCCGTCGACGACGACTGGGCTTATGCAAACCGCCTCGGAATTCAAGGAGTTCCAACATTTGTAATGAAATCCACGTGTATCGTTGGCGCACAACCCTATGAGACCTTGCGGGACTTCGCGCTTGCACAAGGCGCAAAACCCAGACGAGAGAAGGAAACTCCACCTTGACATCGAATGCCCGTAGAATAGGCACCACAAACAAATACAACGATTCGGAGTAGCTGACATGTCAAAACGAATACTGACGTTAGTGGTAACAGCAATAGTGGCTGCTGGCCCGGCAGTCGTGTTGGCCCAAGATTGGCCACAGTGGCGCGGACCTGACCGAGATGCTGTCGTTTCAAATTTCGATGTGCCTTCAAGTTGGCCAGATGCACTCACGCAACAGTGGTCGCTAGACGTCGGCCTCGGTTATGCCAGCCCCGTTTTGGTAGGCAACAGAATTTACATGTTCACCCGTGAAGGTGATGCCGAAGTGATGCGATCTCTTGACGCAAACACTGGTGAAGTAACTTGGACAACAAGTTACGAAGCTCCGTTTGACATGAATCCCTCAACCGCGAGGCATCGCGCCGGGCCGAAATCCACACCAACCTACAGTAATGGTCGCTTATTCGCCCATGGGATGACGGGCAACATTACCGCATACGATGCCGAAACGGGTGAGCAACTCTGGCATGTCCCGGGGACAGGTGTGGAGCCACTCTTTCACACCTCGATGTCGCCAGTAGTTGACGGAGACCTCGTCATCGTCCACGCCGGTGGACATAACGACGGCGCGCTAACTGCATTCGACGTCGCCAGTGGAACAGTTCGGTGGACGTGGACTGGTGATGGCCCGGCATACGGCTCGCCGATGATATTCGAGTTTGATGGAACACGTCAGGTAGTTGTCTTTTCGCAGGAACACTTCGTTGGGGTGTCGCTTGAAACAGGGTCTCTGCTCTGGAGTCGACCGTTTACCACTCAAGCAACCACCACTTCGCAGACGCCGATCCTGTACGACGGCATGGTGATCCAAAACGGTAGAGGCAATGGCGTCACAGCATTCCGCGTCGCTAGAAATGGCAACAACTGGACTACAGAAGACGTCTGGCACACCGACGAAGTATCACTCCATATGGTGAATGGGGTTGTTAACGAAGACATCCTGTTTGGCATGTCGCATTTAAATAGTGGTCAATATTTTGGACTTGACCTCGACACCGGAAACGTACTTTGGACAAGCATGCCTCGCCAAGCCGAACACGCGTCCATCTTAAGATCGGGCAACACGATTTTTTCCCTTGAGGACGACGCCGAGCTAATTGTTCTTGAACATAGCCGCACCGGCTTCAGCCCTATTAAACGCTATGACGTGGCTGACAGTGAAACATGGACACAACCGACACTGTCTGGAAATCGATTATTTATCAAGGACGTATCGACGCTAACACTGTGGACAACCAACTAGTCTTATTACGCAGGAGACATTTTAATGATGGTTAGGTTTCGAAGTGCCCGGTCTCGACTAAGCCTTTTATTCGCAGTCATGCTGACCTTCAGCCTTCTCTGGTTTTTGAGTACTCCCGAAGACACGGTGGTCGCGGCACAGAGTAACTTCGTGGGAGGAGACCCCAGTCGACCAGACTCGACAGATATACGCGCGCTTCGCTTACGCTTCGAGGCTGGCTCGAGATCAAATTGGCACAGTCACGCGAATTGGCAGATTCTGATGGCTGAAGAGGGACGCGGACAAACCCAAAAACGTGGCCAAGACATTCAAGAGTTACTGCCAGGGCGCCCTATTTACACTGGTCCAAACGTCGTCCACTGGCATGGCGCCGCACCCAATGAACACATGGTGCAGCTAACCTTCGTGAGTGGACAAACTAGTTGGCAAGATCCTGTAAGTGATGAGGAATACCATGGCCGTTAAACCTATAACTAACATGCTCCGGCACCTCGCGTACGTCTGTTGCGTTCTAGCTGTCGTCGCCGGACACGCGGCAGCGCAAGGTGGCGAGGACCCCTCTGTTTGGGATGGGGTGTACTCTGGCAACCAAGCGGAGCGAGGACAAAAGTTATACGAGGCCAACTGCTCACGCTGCCATGGAGAAGATTTGTCTGGAGGGCGTGCAAGACCTTTAGTCGGAGAAAGCTTTATCCGAGACTGGGGTGGACTTACGCTGGATAGCGTCCTCGCACGAGCAAAGACCATGCCGCCGGGTGCAGCTGGTACACTTGGGGAAGACATTTACGTAGATATTCTCGCCTATGTCCTTTCGCAGAATCACTTTCCTAATGGCGACGCAGAACTAACGAGCAGTACTGCAGGAAATTTCTTGATCTACGGTGAAGATGGACCAGATGCCGTACCAAATTTTGCGATGGTGCAAGTCGTCGGTTGCCTGAAACGCGGGACCGAAAGTGACTGGATTGTCACGAACGGTAGTGAACCAATTAGATCTCGAGACCCAGAAGCCTCCAAAGGCGAGGTGCTTACGCTCACACAGGCCATAGCACTGGGGAAAAATACGTTTGAACTAATGTACGTGTTTCCGGACCCGGATGCTTATGAAGACCACCGGGTCGAGGCGAAAGGGTTTTTGATTCGGCGGGACGGTGAAGGCGAGACAGACGCCATTAACGTGACAACCGTCGCGAGCCTCGAGCAAGTCTGCGAATAATAGAGCCGAAAAACGAAATCCGCCCTGGACTACGGACAACAATTACTGGTCAGTTACCGGTGGTAACACGCCAGCCGAAGACATTGCGTCGCGTACAGCTGTTGCAGTCGCCAGATTGCTTTGTATGTTCATCCCAATATGCACCCCTTCCACGATGTTAAGAGGTGTCCACCCTTTGCCATTGGGCTGATTCCATACGTTAACGTCCGCTCCAGACTCCACGAGAAAAGCCACCACATTCGGTTGATGTTTATATGCCGCACCGTGCATAACCGTCTCACCATTATCATCGACGTCGTCGAGCTGGCCACCCAGCTCAAACGCGACCTGAACAGCCTCAAGCACCTCCGGCTCCGTCCCCGGGTCTTCCCCCGGCGAGGATGTACCCACCCCAGCGGCTACCATAATCGGTGTGGTGTTGTCCTCATTGGGAAGTAGTGGGTCTGCACCGAGTTCAGCCAACAAACGCATTAGTTCGGCATCACCGGTTCGCGCAGCAAGCAGAAACGGCGTCCCACCAATAAAATTCAATCTAGTAATACCGGCCGGAGGCCTTTGCGTTACAAGTGCATTCACATCAGCTCCAGCGGAAACAATTTTTCGGACAAAATCTAGGCTGGATAGTCCCCCCGAACCTTCCGGAGCGGGATTATTACTCCCAGCCACACCCGCCTTTCGAACCCACGACACCTGATGCAGCGCTGTCCAGCCCCGCGACGCGACATTCACATCAGCACCTCGATCAACCAACAACGCAGCCAACTCATAGTGAGCATTAGCGGCGGCCAGCAAAAACGCATTTAACCCAGTAGCTGATCTCTCCGCACTACTCCCACCACGCCGTGTTTCCTGGATAACGGGCAGCGCATCTTCCACATCAGCTCCGCCTTCAAGCAACGTCTGAACCACATCAATCTGGCCTTCACGGGAAGCAAACAGCATCGCGCTCCACCCTTTGTTCGAGCGAGCGGTCATGTCTGCGCCATAAGACAGCATCGTTGGAACGAGATGAGCATGGCCCTCAGCCGCTGCCCACATAAGTGCCGTCTGACCACGCCAAGTTTCCGCGGCATTCACGTCGGCTCCAGCATCAAGCAATAACTTAACGACATCCAATGAACCCGTTCGAGCCGCTGTCATTAAGGCCGTCTCAGCCTCGGCCGTCACCTCGTTCGGGTCCGCGCCTGCTGCAAGCAACGCACCAACGATCCCGGCATTACCGTTCGTACACGCCAGTGTCATAGGACGTACACCGTACCGGTTAGCTGTCGTTGGATCTGCACCTGCCTCGAGCAAGATGTTGACGACCTCAAGTTGGCCCGTATGAGCTGCCCAATGGAGTGGAGTAGTGCCGTCAGCCTCTGCGGCAGTAACATCCGCTCCATCCGACAGAGCAACCCGAACCTGCTCAGTGTTACCGGCTCGAATGGCTTCGATCAAACCAGCATCAAGCGCGGTATTCGCCAACGCGACACCACTACCAAATGCACCGATCAACACAAATAGCCCGAGCACAGAAAACCTAGCTCTATTTCGCCGCATCGTACTCCCTTGTACTAGTACAACCTTCACAAATGACTTACAGCGTCAGTGGCTCAATTACCTCGCCAGCACGACCAGTGCTGTCCGCAAACTGGTCGATGCGAGCACCAACATCATCAAGCAACGTGAGGTGTAAATTCGCCAGTGGTTTCAGCTCGTCGTACTTGACGTGCTGTCCACCCACAATGCTCGATCCCGAACCGCTGGCAACAATAATGGGAAGGTTTCGGTGATTATGAACATTCGGATTACCCAGACCACTCCCGATCATGTATGTGGTGCTGTCGAGCAACGATCCCTCTCCGTCATCAGTATTCTTAAGCTGGTCGATCATGTAGGCGAACAGCGACACGTGATACTGATTAATCTTCGCTAGTTTTGCGAGTTTCTCCGGATCGTCAACGTGATGCGAAATTGGATGATGCGGCTCCGGAACACCGATTTGAGGATAGGTCCTCGTGCTCGCCTCACGTGCCATCTGGAACGTGATCACCCGAGTTAAATCAGCCTGTAACGCAAGTATCTGCATGTCATACATCAGTTTCACATGGTCTTCCCAGGCTTCAGGAACACTGGTCGGGCGCGTAAGATCGGTCAGCGGAGAATCGGTGGCCGACGCCTCTGCACGTTGAATGCGACGCTCGACTTCGCGAACGGTGTCAAGGTATTCACCAACACGGTGCCGATCACTACTCCCGAGCTGCTTTTGCAGATCCGACATATCCTCGAGTACCCAGTCGAGAATGCTCTTGTTTTGCTTCAACTCTGCTTTCCGTTGTTCCGGCGTGCCGCCATCTCCGAACAGACGCTCAAAAGCGATGCGCGGGTCCGATTCAGTTGGATTCGGCGCAGTTGGTGAAGCCCACGAAAGGCTATTCATGTACGCACAGGCGTACCCGTTGTCACAATTGCCAACCTGCGCAATTAGGTCCGTGCCAAGTTCCAAGGAGGGCAATGGCGTCTCCTTGCCAATCTGCTGCGCCGCTATTTGGTCAACGGACGTACCGTTCACGTAATCACTACCCTCAGTCCGTTTCGGTTTAACACATGTCAAAAATGAAGAGTTCGCGGACGCATGATTGCCAGTTGTATGGGCAGCGTCAATCTCGAGATTTGTCACCACAGTGACATTATCGAGGTGCGGCATCAATGGCGACAACGACTCGGACAGTTCAGTCAGTCTCCCATTCTCCTTCGGGGTCCACGGCTCATAATGCACACCCATCGGCATGTAAACGATGCCAAGGCGCCGTGGCGCGCTCGAAACAGTACGAGCCATCGCCGACGCGGCGGGCACCATAGCATCGAGCAACGGTAGCGCCACAGTAGCGCCGAGGCCACGTAAAAAGGTACGTCTTGGCAATGCCATTTTTGTAATGATCATGACTGTGATCTCCTCATCTGGAAGGAACTACTCTTCACAACACCAAGGATAAGCGACGTCAAACGATATTCATCCTCGGCCGCCGCCTTTGTTATCGCACGAACCGTCGGTGCGTCGATGTAATCAACACCCCGCCCCAACGCATATGTTAAAAGTTTCTCCGTCAGTGTCCCAACAAATACTTCAGGACGATCAAGTAATGCACTCCGCAACCCGCTGACACCGTCAAACTCGTTCCCACCAGGAATACTGCCAGCAGCATCGATAGGCGCATTACCCTCAAAATCACGCCATCTCCCGATAGCATCAAAGTTTTCCATCGACAAACCAGCGGGGTCCATGATCCTGTGACATACAGCACATGCCGGATTCTGCCGATGGGCTTCCATACGCTCGCGCATTGAAACAATCCGCGTGTTCGAGCGAGTCTCGTCAAGAGGTGGAACATTCGGCGGCGGTGGTGGTGGTGGCGTGCCAAGTAAATTCTCTAAAAGCCATTTTCCACGCAGTACCGGCGACGTCCGTGTTGCGTAAGAAGTGACCGTCAGAACGCTACCGTGGCCAAGAATCCCTCTTCGAGGGCTCTCCTCCGACAAATCGATCCGTCGGAAGTGGTCACCATAAATATTGGGAACACCGTAATGCGTCGCAACACGCTCATTCACAAAAGTGTAGTCCGCAGTCAGCAGTTCAAGCGCGCTCCGGTCCTCAGCAAGAATGTTCTGAAACAACAGCTCGGTCTCCCGCTTAAATCCTTGTCTCAGATTGTCGTCAAAATCAGGAAACAAGCGTGCATCAGGTCGCACGGCATCCAAATTGCGCAGATGCAACCATTGCGAGGCGAAATTCGTTGTTAACGCCTGTGCACGCGGATCAGCCAGCATGCGACGAACCTCTGCCTCTAAGTTGGAGGGGTCGCTGAGTTGTCCAGCAGTCGCTATCTGGAGGAGTGCTTCATCCGGCGGCGCGCTCCATAGGAAAAACGACAGCCGCGTGGCTAGCTCCAGATCGCTCACATGGTAAGGAGTCCCTTCTAACGCACCCTCGGGATCACGCTCAATACGAAACAGAAATTCAGGACTGGCAAGTAGCGCCCGCAGCGCCGTCTCAACGCCTACTTCAAAGCCACCACTCGTGTACCCATCACGATAAAACGAAACTAGCTGGTCCAAATCAGCCACAGTCACAGGTCTTCGATATGCGCGACGAGCAAGTTCTGCCAGTATGGACGTGGCACACTCCTCCGCTTCTACGCTAGACGAGGAGTCAGGTCGACAGGAGAAAATTCTGGCACGACTCGGCGTGTCGCCAATCCCTGACGGATCGAACGGCCCGACGATAGAAACCGACCGAACGGCAGGTTGTTGCCGCGGGGAACGGTCCATATTGTAGTGAGCGTCGTATGGTTGACGCGTCGTCTCGAGCAACGCAGCGTTCTTCTCAATGAACGTAGCGGCGACAGAATGCGGACCGGCACTCACAGAAACACTTACATTTAGGTGATTATCGATACCCTCATCCGCGTAGTAGGCGGCGTTCGCTTGCATCACCATGTTCTCGCTCGGCAGCATCGTAAACTGATCCAAGCGAGCCCCGTCGAGCAGGATTTCAACCTCGTGGGGCTCCGTCAAACCTTCGACATTCTCGTTGCGATTTCGTTGCAGCCTGACTTGGATCTCGTACTCGCCATCAAATGGGAAGGTATGCGTAAAAGCAGTTCCTCCACGCGTCCCAAAGGGCAATCCGGTTACGTGCTCCTCTTGAGTACGGTCAACCGGCACGATAACCACCCGACTCCCTGGCGTTGGGGCCTGACTTCCAACGGCCAACCGACTAACCCTCTGGGCGGCGACCAAATAGCGTTCCATCAACGTCGGGGATAGATTGCCGACACCAACATTGTCAAATCCAAAACTCACATCATCACGAGGCAAAAGCTCCGTAACGTCGATGTCTAGCGAAAGCAAATCTCGGATTGAGTTCTGGTACTCAGTTCGATTCAGCCGACGAAAAGTGGCTGCGCGACCAGGATTGGGATTTGCCGCAGCGTGGCGATCTAGGGCCACTTCCAAGTAAGACACGAGGTGGTCATATGTTGAACGGTCAGGACGCGGCCTAGGTTGGGGAGGCATCGAACCGGTTCGAAGCTTCTTGACAACCTTTTCCCAGACCTCGGGGTGGGCCGCTACATCCGTTATGTCAACGCCCTCCAAAGAAAGGCCGCCCGTCTCTAGGCTGTCGTTGTGGCAACCAAGGCAGTACTGTTTTACCAGTCCAGCCTCATCGAACTCTCCGCCGGGAGAAGGTTGCTGGGCAGCGACGCTTGCCCCCATCGCGTTCACAAAGAAACACAGGACAAACAGACCACGATACGTGCTTGACGACAGATCGAAACCCATGCTTACACTTTCAACAAATAGACGCGTCCCAGTGTCGTATCTTACACGTGATAAACACGTTGTGCTACTTTATTGACGTATACGCGCGATCTTCTGACATGCCTACTTTTCGTCCAACGCTCACTCTCGCCGTCACCGTCCTCCTTTCGATTAGCGGGACAAATATTGCGATCGCACAAGCCCCATCTTCTCAAGGGTTTAGTGCGGAAGACCATGCATCTGTCGAAACGCTTACGGAAAAATATTGCATTCGTTGCCACGGCGCTCAAACACAGACAGCTGGCATTAACCTGACCGCCATACTCGAAGAAACTCCGCTGGTCCGAAATCGAGAGATTTGGGAACGGGTTATCGATGCAGTCAGCGTCGAAAAAATGCCTCCCGAAAACGCACCTCAACCAACGGCCAACGAACGGTCAAGACTGGTAGCAAATCTCAGTAGTGCTATCGATAATTTTGACTACAGTACGATAGACAACCCGGGGTTTGAACAAATCCGACGGTTAACACACCGCGAGTTCGAAAACACGTTACACGATCTATTGGCAACGGACTTTTCTGTAACGGACCGCTTTCCGACTGAACTCACAAGTAATGGTGGATTTGATAACTCAGCCAACACATTGTTTCTGGAATCAAGCCTAATGGAACGCTACATCGCGGCCGCCGAGCGTGTCGTCGAATTGATGCTTCCAAGCGTTCCTGAGACGCGCGCGCAACAACTTGCTCATGACAATGTGTTCACCACTAAGCCCGGAAACGGTATCACTGAAAGTCAAGCCGCAAACCAAACACTCCGTGCTTTTATGCAACTTGCCTATCGCCGCCCTCCAACACCACAAGACGTAGACCGCGCCCTAAATCATTTCCAGGCAACACGACAAAACGGGCACACGTTTCAAGATGCCATCAAGAACGTCGTTCAGGCGATTCTTATTTCGCCAAAGTTTCTCTTACGCGTGGAAAACGGTGACTCAACGTCGTCACCGTTCCCCATAGACGACTGGGCCTTAGCCTCACGTCTCTCATACTTTCTGTGGGCTTCCATGCCGGACAGCGAACTTCTGTCACTTGCTGCTTCCAATGATTTAGGAAAACCTGAAATTCTCACTCAACAAATTGAACGTATGCTCGCCGACCCTCGAGCCGACACGCTCGGAAGTATTTTCGCTGCACAGTGGCTAGGCTTCCAGCACGTCGGAACACGTATTTGGCTGGACCCAATCGATAATCCGTGGTGCACGGACAGCCTAATGACAGCGATGCGGCAAGAGACAGGTTTGTTTTTTATGTCACTCGTCCGTGACAACCAACCAATTCGTCGCCTCCTCGATGCCGATTACACTTACGTGAATGAGGAATTGGCGACCACGCTCTACGGAATGTCCGGAGTTCACGGCGAGGAAATGCGTCGCGTTCCGGTAGCCGACTCAAATCGAGGTGGCATTCTTGGACATGGCAGCATTCTGGCGTTGACGTCAAACTACAAGGACACCAGCCCGGTCAAACGTGGCCAGTACGTGCTTGACACACTGCTCGGAACACCTCCCCCTCCGCCACCGCCCAACGCCGGAGTCTTGTCGGACGAAGTCGCCGACCTCAAAAATATGAGTTTTCGTGAAAAGGTTGAACTACATTCAAGTAACCCCACCTGCCGCGCGTGCCACAGTCGTATCGATCCAATTGGGTTCAGTCTCGAGAATTTTGACTACTTTGGACGTTGGCGTGACAGTTACCACTTCCGTGAACGTGTAGATACTGAAGCCGATGCCGACGAAATACGAGTCATTGAAGACACGAACGCTTTCGAAGAAACACGGTACTACCGCAACACATATACGCCGATTAGTGCAACTGGAACTCTGCCTAGCGGAACGCCATTTGACGGACCAACTGAACTTAAAAATGCCCTACTAACGGAGCGACACGGTGACCTCGTACGACAAACCGTCGAAAAAATGTTGTCCTACGCCTTGGGTAGACAACTCGAGTACTACGATGAGCTAGCCGTCCGCACGATTATCGAACAACTTGAGGTAGATAATTTTCAATTTCAAAGTCTCATAAAAGCCATCGTAGAAAGCTACCCATTCCGATACAAAAAGAATCCGTTAACGGCTAGAAATTGATTACACTGTGAACCACCAAGGCGAACACGTATGCCCCTAAATAATGTCTCAAGGCGAGCCGTACTTCGGGCCATTGGCGCCACTGTTGCACTGCCGCTTCTTGATGTCATACCGCAGCGGACCATCACCGCCACGACGAGTGGAGCACGGCGACTTGCCTATCTTTACTTCCCTAATGGCATCGCACGAGGATCCTGGCATCCAGCAAAAACCGACGATGCGGGGCGACTCCTTAAGCTAAACAATTGGATGAGTCCGCTGGAACCGTTCAAGGATGACCTCTTAATTCCGAAGAACATCTGGACCCCCCTCGGAAATGGGCACGTTGGTGGGACACCCACATGGCTAACTGGACTGGACTACAACCGCCAGGCCATTAATGCAGGAGGGACCTCAGCCGACCAAATAGCAGCTCGCCATTTCAGAAATGAAACGTTGCTACCATCCCTCGAACTGTCACTAAAAGGGGAAGGATTCTTCTCCAATTCATTGTCACGTAATTCCATCTCATGGGGTGACGCGGACCGCCCACTGCCGCGCGAGGTTGAGCCCCGAGCGGTTTTCGACCGAATGTTTCGACCACCGTCAGGTGGCGCCAGTGATCGGTCCGTTATGGACTTAGTGCTGAGTGAAGCCAAAGACCTTCGCCGAACTACAAGCCAGGCCGATTCCTATCGCCTCGACGAGTATTTCGAGTCGATTCGAGCACTTGAACGACGCATTGAGTTTTCCGAACAGCAGTCGAATGCAATGGGCAAGGACAACGCACTAACGGATACTCTGATGACCCCGGAACCAGGCATACCGAGTGACCACGAAGAGTACGTACGTCTCATGATGGACTTGATGGTCGTCGCGTTTCAGTCCGATGCAACTCGGGTTATTACGTTCATGCTCGATCATGGACAATCGAATCGATACTTCAACTTTATTCCGAATGTCAGTGGGACGTGGCACGCACTCTCGCACTACAAGAACGCTTCAGGTAAAACCGAAGACGACGACGGTGTCACCTCGTGGAGCTCGCCTGAAGAAAAACAGCGCATGTACTCCGAGGTCATACGCTGGCACCACCAACAAGTCGCATACCTTTTGGAGCGGATGAAATCCGTTCGCGAACCGGACGGTCGGACGTTACTAGATAATGCAACCGTGCTCTACGGAGCCACGCTCGGTGACGGCAATGAACACGACCCTCATGACCTACCGACGCTGGTCGCAGGGCGCGGCGGCGACACAATCAGGAGTGGACGCGTGCTCGAGTTCTCGGAACCGACAGACCTATCGCATCTACATCTCGCGCTCTTGCAGAGCGCCGGTGTTCCGATTGCAAGATTTGCGAACAGCGCTAGCCCACTCGAGGGCATCCGCACGTAGCATTTCTCTCACATCTGAAACAGTCAGATCGAATGAACGTAGAAACAATCCAGTGCCCGCACTGTGCCGAGCCGCTGGACATTGCAATCGACTGGTCCATTCCCAAACAGTGGTACATTGAAGACTGTCAGGTCTGTTGTCGGCCAATCTCGATCAACGTCTCGTTCGACGACGATAGACAGGCTGTCATCGATGTGCAGCCTGAGTCCTAGCACACATATCGACTGTACATGGAAACGCCGACCACGGTGCCAGCGAGGTCGGCGCTTGTATATCGCGTAATGGCGATCACTCAGACCGGTACGACATTTTCTGCGGCAGGCCCTTTATCGGAATCCACAACATCGAACTCAACTTTTTGTCCTTCCACAAGGCTTTTAAATCCATCTCCCTGAATGGCAGAAAAATGCACAAACACATCTTTTTGCCCATCGTCTCGAGTCAAAAATCCAAAGCCCTTACTGTCGTTAAACCACTTCACCGTTCCCGTTACAGCCATTTCACGTACTCCAGTCAAAAAACAAAATCCAACAAAACTTAATGAGAGTCGCACGATACACGAAACGAAGCTTGACCGCCACCGTAGATATCTATGCACTCGTTCCGCTACAGTGGACACTGCTGCGTCGTCGCGGCAAAGGGGGAATTCATGGGCCGTCCAATTTTCAAACGTCAAGCAGTCACCACATGGCTTGTTGCTCTCGCACTGCTGAGCGGAGGAATAACCGCCACCGCTCAAAATCGTCGAGGCGCGAGCGCACTCCGTGGCGTGCCCGCGTTGCCGCCACCAGAGAACCCGGTGGTCCTCTATACCGCTGAGCAACCGCGTATTCGGGTGGTTCCCATTGTCGATGGCCTCGAACATCCCTGGGGCATGGCGTTTCGAGCCAACGGCGACATCCTCGTGACGGAACGTGACCGAGGCACACTGCGTATTATCCGCAACGGACAGTTACTTGACAGCGACATTCCCGGCGTACCGGAGGTCTACACCGGTGTTCGACTCGCCGGATTGATGGACGTTGCAGTGCATCCCGAAGACGACACAATCGTCTATTTGACCTACTCAAAGGCAGAGGAACGCGATGGCAGGCAGGGCGCGACCGTCGCACTAGCGCGTGGACGACTCAACGGAGGGGCCTTAACGGAAGTGCGGGATATCTTCGAATCCGATGGTTGGGGCGGCGGTATTGCCGCGGCTCGACTGCTTTGGGGCTCCGACGACAAACTTTTCATGAGCGTTGGCGGCGCGTTTCAATTTGCCGACACGGGTCAGTATGCCCAGGACCCGACCACGCACTTCGGGAAGCTGCTGCGACTCAATCCGGATGGCACTGCTCCTGACGATAATCCCTTCGTTGGCGATCCCGACTACCTGCCCGAAATATATTCCATGGGACACCGCAACCAGCTTGGCCTTGCCTTTCATCCGGAAACCGGTGAGCTCTGGGCCACTGAGAACGGTCCTCAGGGTGGTGATGAAGCAAACGTCATCACACCGGGTAGCAATTACGGCTGGCCCATCGCCTCCTATAGCCGTCAGTACTCCGGCATCCCCTCCTCGGAAACTCCATGGATGGAAGAATTTGCAAGCCCGGAAGTCGTCTGGTGGCCGTCGATCGCACCATCAGGTTTAACGTTCTACACTGGCACCCACTTCCCAGCTTGGCAAGGCAACCTGTTCGTCGGCTCTATGATGCTTGGCCGTATGCAACATACTGGCCATCTTGAACGCATTGTCTTCAATCGCCAGGGTCTCGAAATTCGGCGTGAATCGCTGCTCACTGAACTCAAGCAACGTGTCCGCGATGTGCAACAAGGTCCGGATGGCTACTTGTACGTCTTAACTGATGAAGACAACTCCGTCCTCATGCGCATCGAGCCGGCCAGAGCGATTACCGAATGGCCCGGAACAATCGTACCAGCCATTCGTCTCACCGAGGCACGAATCGAACCATTGCCCGAATCATCATGGACAGCCGATCAACAAACCGTTGCAGCCAAATATGCGTCGGGCGGAAGTTCACGCACCGTACTTGACACGCTCATTCGGCAACCGGCGCTTGCCGATCGCGTTTTTCCGTTTATGCAGTACGTAGCGAATGACTCGACACTTTCCCCACGGCATCGTTCGCTCTTAATTTTGCGCACCGCCTGGCTCACACAAAGCGCAAACCTCTGGGCGACCCATGCAAGCCGCGCGCTGGAAGCCGGTCTCACTCAAGACGAAATTCGGCGGGTCGCCCAAGGCCCGAATGATGGCTGGAACGAGTTCGAAGCCATTCTGATTGGTCTGGCGGATGAACTGTTTCGAAATTCCTCCGTGACCGACTTCACGTGGGAGCACCTTGCAACGGAGTACTCAACACAAAATCTTGTAGACGCCGTTGTCACGGTTGCCGAAATTACAACTGAAGCGATCCTCTTTAACTCGCTAGGCATTCAACCAGACGCCGACGCAACAGAACTCATCCCAACAAATGATGTTGGCTATAGCGTAGTGGTTCCGGATCCGGACCCACCGCTCGCGAGCCCGCGGGTCGAGCCCGTTGACGGCGACGGCATCCGTGTTGGACGAACACTCCTGCAACATCCGGATTTGCACGCACAGTGGTATGCAAACGAGCGGTACATCTTGAGTCCCGAACTGTCACGCCTGACTCCGCACGATCGGGAACTCCTGATCCTCAGGACCGGTTGGAATGCGCAGGCAGTCTACGAATGGGCAAAACACGTCGGTAGTGTGGGGCGGGCCAGGGACCATGGCCTTGAACCCGTCTGGATTGCTCAAGGCGGCGATGCCTCCGGGTGGAATGAAAACGAGCTGACCCTCATCGAAGCTGCCAACGAAATGTATCGAGACACCATGATCTCAGACGACACCTGGGCAGCGCTCTCCGAGTCTTATGACACACACCAATTAATGAGTATTGCCTGGACGGTCGCCCGATATCGTCGTGTGTCTATGGTGCTAAACGCCCTCGGCGTTCAGCCATTACCCACGGACGAGCGACTCCCGATGCTTGAGGGTTACTAGGCTTCAGTACGATCGGGTTCCGCAATAAATACAGGTATAAGATGCGCCCATACGCCTTACTGATCATCATCTGTTTTGCACCCTCTCTGCTGTCCGCCCAATCGAAACCTGGCGCACAGGACACCACCACCCTCACCGTGGATGGCCAGCCGGACATACAGGGACTATGGACAAATTCGACGACGACGCCGCTGGAACGACCAACCGCTCTTGGTGACCAGGCTAGCTACTCTAACGAAGAAGTCGCCGCAATCGACGCCGCCAATCGAGGACGAAATGACAGGCCGCCGCCGGCCGGCGACCCTGGAACGTACAATGATTTTTGGTGGGAACGGGGAACAGCCCTAACTAACACTTCTCTCATTACGGATCCCGGCGATGGACGTCTACCCTCTCGAACCGTAGATGGTGACACTAGAGCGAATTGGTCTCGCGGTACCGATACCTGGACTGAACGAAGTTTGGCAGAACGCTGCGTCACAAGGGGGGCACCGAAACGTCCCGGCGGCTACAACAACAACTTCCTCATTCTTCAAGTTCCTGGCTACGTCGTTATTCTCCAGGAGATGATTAATGAAGCCCGCATCATTCCTCTCGATGAACGACCCCACATCAGCAACAATATTAGGCAATGGATGGGTGACTCCCGTGGCCGATGGGACGGCGACTCACTCATTGTAGAAACGACTAACTACCGCGATGAAATTTATACAAATTCATTCAATTGCTGTCCGGGCGCGACCGGTGACCTTACCCTCGTTGAGCATTTCCGTCGTATCGCGCCAGGAACCATTGACCACCGGTATACGGTGAACGCCCCTGAAACCTACCGGCAGGCATGGACCGCCTCAATACCAATGCGACAATTTGAAGGTCCGATTTATGAATACGCCTGTCATGAAGGCAACTACGGAATGGAAAACCTGCTCCGTGGGGCACGGGTCCAAGAGCGGGAACCATAAGACGCCCCCTGCCGAGATATAGCGTTCGGCTGTAAGCAAACATCACAAGTCACTGTAAGATGCACAAGCTGAATTTGGAGGAATCGCCATGAAAAAGCCCACCATCGCTAGGACTTCTGTAACTCTGTCCATTGTGCTTGGCTTAGCTGTACTCACCGTCACACTAGGACACACGCAATCTCGGCGTGCCATGACCACTGAGGCAGACTACCACCAGGCGATGGATGAACTATCAAACTGGGGCAGATGGGGTGCTGATGATGAATTGGGCGCTGCCAACTTCATTACTCCTGCAAAAAGAAAGGCTGCTGCCGCATTGGTAACAGAAGGTCGGAGTGTATCGCTAGCCCACGACATTATTCAGGAGGAAACCCTCGAGGGTCCTTGGTACCTCGATCGACAAGTCGTAAATGTTAGCGAAACCGGTGCTTCCGATCGCTACCAGTACACCGGCACCTACCACGGTGTCATCCACAGCCACCTAGACTCTGTCGACTGTCACATCATGTATGAAGGCAAAGGCTATAACGGAGTAACTGCCGAAGAAGTTGAAGCAGCCAATGGATGCCCGCGTGGGAGTATTTATGCCTTGCGAGATGGCGTATTCACACGCGGCATCTTGTTTGATGCAACGTTGCTTCCAGACAAAACGACCGAAAACGGGTGGCTTGAGCCGGGAACAGCCATACGTGCAGCAGACCTCGAAGAGCTTGAACGTATTCAGGGCGTTCGTGTTGAACCGGGCGATGTCATCCTTCTCCACACGGGGCGCTGGAAACGGCGCGCTGCGCTTGGTCCCTGGCCCTCGTCTGACGGAGTTGCGGGCTATCACTCAGACGTCGCGTACTTTATGAAAGAGCGTGGTGTCTCTTTCATAGGACACGACATGTGGAACGATGCCTTCCCGCACGAATATTCTGACGACGTGAGACTACCGCTCCATCACCTCGCGCTTGTATCTCTCGGCGTGTGGATTTTTGATAACCTCGATTTCGATGATGTCGCCGACGTGGCGCGCGAACTAGGCAGATACGAATTCCTATTCACAGCAGCCCCCCTACGCATCGAAAAAGGGATGGGCTCTCCTCTTAATCCCATCGCTACTTTTTGAGTGACATATTATGAGTATTCGACAACCGGTCATTGCACTTCTGACACTCGGACTTGTTCTCGCACTCACACCAACAGCATCCGCTCAATGGTTCAGGAATGGCGAGCGTATTCCCGACCGACCGTGGAGCAAGTCTGTCGGCACCTTCGGAGCAATGCTCTTACTGTCCGATGCTCCAAATGAGTTTCTCGATAATTGGAGCCAACGAACACCAGGCGTATCAATCAGGACCACGCGCACTGGACAGCGAGGCGTGCCACTTGCACCGTTCATTCTCTTTATCGGCTGCGAAGAAGACACCGCCGCATCATGCAACACATCCTTCGACCTTGAAGTGTTGAAACCAGACGGTTCTGAATACTTCAAAACGAACAATCTAGAATTGTGGCGTGGTAAGCCTAGCCCGCAAATGGGCACACTCGGTCTGGGTATCGGCTACACCGAGATTGACCTAAGCCCCCAAGACCCGCTCGGGCGTTACCTGGTCCGCACGCAAATTCGTGACGCCAATGCCGAGGTTGAACTAACCCTTGAGCAAAGCTTTGAAGTCTTTGGCACAGTATCCACAGTCATTGGCGATGGAAGTCCGGGCTATTCCGATACTCAGGTGGCGAACCCTTATGGCGTTGTCATCGGACCTGATGGGGCACTCTATTTCTGCGACCTCGACAACCAACGGATCCGGAGACTCGACCTCGCGACTGGAACAACAACGACAATCGCGGGGAATGGTGAACGTGGCTACGGTGGCGACAATGGCCCAGCAACCGCCGCCATGCTCAACATGCCGCACGAAATCCAATTCGACTCAAATGGCGATCTTTTCATCGTGGAAAGGGACAGCCATGCCGTACGCAAGGTTGACATGGTGAGTGGCATCATTACCACAGTTGCCGGAACTGGTGAGCCAGGATTTTCCGGCGATGATGGACCAGCTGTCGAGGCACAACTTCAACGACCGCACAGTATCGTCTTCCATCCAGACGGGCGTCTGCTGATCTGCGATATCGGCAACCACCGAATCCGTGTTGTTGACCAAAATAGCGGACTTATCTCTACCTTCGCAGGCACAGGCACGCAAGCACCCACACCAGATGGAGCAACAATTAGAGGGACTCCACTCAACGGACCAAGGGCGATGGCTCTCGATCCAAATGGAAACCTTTACCTCGCACTTCGTGAAGGTAATTCGATTTATCGAATCGACCTTCAGAGCGAAACAGTTCACCACGTCGCTGGAACAGGCGAACAGGGCTATACCGGAGATGGTGGACCGGCTCTGACAGCAACCCTGGCTGGCCCGAAGGGCTTAGCCTATGCTGCGGACGGAGCCCTCTACATTGCTGACACCGAAAATCACGTAATCCGGCGCATTAACCTCAACACCGGCATCATTTCAACAGCACTTGGAACAGGGGAACGGGGGGATGGCCCGGAAACGGGTCCCCGGCTCTGCAAACTGAACCGTCCACACGGTATCTGGATTGACAGCAGCGGCAATCTGTATGTCGGCGACAGTGAGGCGCATCGAATACGGATCGTTGAATGACCTGCGTCGATGCTCAGCACAGCTAAGCTACAAATATCGGACGTTCTCCGTAAACTCACTGGTTGACGTCTTCGTTTGGATTCATCGGGGTTTCCCATGTGTCACCCCAACGAACCTTTCTCGCCCTCCGGTAATCGGCCCTGTCACCACGCGTCACCTGTTGCGTACGAAGCCCGTCGCCACTGCATAGTTGAAGCGTTACTCGGCGAGGAGCAAATACCGGGTGTCGAAGTACCCGTGATTCACATCTCGCAACGGCGCTCCTGGTTACAACAACATACGAGTACTTTTCGTCCTCATAGGCCAACGTCCCACCCTTCAGCTGTCGATGAAGACTTGAACGATTCAAACGCACTGAGAAATGGCACCAATCTTCATCCGGCAGCGGACACGCCATACCATGGGGGCAAGGCGCCGCAACATAGCCACCCTGACGAACTAACCACGTTCTCGCTTGAAGCACGCGTCTGGCACCGGCCGGGGTTCCTGGTTCGATGACCACAAGTGCGACCTGCGTGGAATTCCAAGCCGAAGAAAGAACCTGGCGGCGTACATCCTCGTCTAATTCCCCAATTAAATACCCGAGTAAGGTGACATCGTGTTTTCCAAAATCAGTCGAAACCGGTACAGCTTGTCCGTTCCATACGGACTGTATCCGTTGAGCGATGATCGTTGACTTCAGCAAGTGGCACCCCAGTTTGGCCATCTCTTGGTCATGTTCAACATGAGTGGACTTGAGTAACGACGGAAATTGCTCGTAAGCGGCCCAAAGACCTGGGGCTGGTCCAGCACCAAGCTCGAGCAAACTGGTTACCCTGCCACCAAGACCACACTGATTAAGATTCTCAAGAACCGACCTGGTTACGTGGAACGTTGCCGGCAACCGAGCACCAATGTATGCGAGGCGGTCAGCCGTGGATGCTATAGCGGAACCACAGCCACCGTCACGTCGATAAGCCTCCGTCAAGCGCGCCGATGCTTGACGCAAACTCCCAATCGGCACCCCTTGCACCAACTGATCGATACCGCGCAGAAGGTCCGCAGGTAGTTGACCGTCGATCGTGTTCACCCTTCGGGTTATACCCCCGCCCAACCAGCTTCGACTTGTGGCACCACACGACAGAGCTTCGACCAGAAACTCCGACCACAATGCATGTTTAGGGCAAACTCAACGCAATCCACTGCCCTGGCACGTCGAGGCCTCCGATCGGAACGACAATAAACTGCTTCCCGTCGTACAAATACGTCATCGGAACACCCGTCGTGCCGGCAGCGAGTTCCATTTCCCAAACTACATCCCCAGTCGCTTTGTCATAAGCTCGAAACCAAGGCTCTCCGTAGTTCGTTACGATGCTGAGCGGCATGTCCGCAGGCACTCGCCCCCCGCCCTGCACTCCCACTCCAACGTCCGACCCTTCTCCCACAAACAAGAGGCTTTTTGTTAAAAGTGGTCCAGGACGTCCAGGACTGCCGAGTCGGCCCAAATTAAGGTCGCGTATGGCTGGATGATTTGTCGGTCCGAACCCGTTCGGGACCTGCCACACAAAATCACCTGTGGTCATATCGATCGCAGTAATTCGTCCGTATGGAGGCTTAAACAGAGGCAACCCTCGTGGTCCACCTATCCATCGACGATTGCCCTTCACAAAGTTCAAATTCGTGCGGTCAGGATTACCTTCGACAATATCTGCAACAAACGGTGACGTAATAGATGGCACGTACAGATAGCTGGTTTCTGGATCAAATGCCGCACCCTGTATATCGGCACCCCCCTGTGAGCCAGGCAACTGGATAGTCCCCTGGTTGTCATTAGGACCATCTCCTTTCACCGATGGTGGCGTAAACATCGGCCCAATGGTGTAGCGCTCAGCTATTGCCAGAGCCTCTTCGCGCAGTTCAGGCGTAAAGTCAATTAGGTTCTCGACTGTGGCACCTTGACGATCAAAAGCTGGAGGTTTTGTCGGAAATGGTTGAGTGGGTGATGTCGCTTCGCCAGGAGCTCCACCTTGCGGAACGGGACGCTCTTCTATGGGCCAGATTGGCTCACCTGTGACCCGGTCGAACGCAAACGCAAAGGCCTGCTTCGTAATTTGGACCACGGCCTGAATATCTCGACCATCGACCGTAATATCCATCAAGATAGGTGCGGCCGGAATGTCATAGTCCCAGAGACCATGGTGCACTAACTGGTAGTGCCATACCCTCTCGCCTGTCTCCGCGTTGACGCAAACGATGGACTGTGTAAACAGGTTGTCACCTGGACGGTGACCACCATACATATCATTCGTGGCCGACGAAGTCGGCATGTAGACATAGCCAAGATCCTCGTCAGCAGCGAACAGAGACCACACAGGAGCATGGCCACTGAACTCCCACGAGTTGTCACCCCATGAGTCCGTACCAAATTCACCTGCTTGCGGAATCGTGTGAAACAGCCACCGCAGTTCACCGGTCCGAACGTCAAACGCTCGAACGTCACCACGGATATCCTCCTTAGTCACAAACGTATCAGACATCGACTGGCCAAGAACGATGACATCGCGAACAACAGTCGGTGCGCTTCCCCACCTATAGCGAGCACCTTCCGACAACCCTGTCGTGAGATCAACTCGCCCGTTGTCTCCAAAATCTCGAAAAAGTTCACCCGTTTTTGGATGCAACGCGTACATCCACTCACCACGCTGGACAATAATTCGCTCTTCATCACCATCAGCCCAATACGCAACACCTCGAGTACCCGCACCACGGTACGACCTCGGATCATTGTCATATGGCTGCTGCACCCACACTGTTTCTCCCGTGCCAGGATTGAACGCTTCCACCAAGCCAACCGCGTTCGGTGCATACAGAATTCCGTCAACCATAAGAGGGGTCGCCCGGTTCCCGTTGCCATAACCGAGATCAGGCACTACGTCGAGAATCGACTGGTCAACCGTGCGACGGGTCCACGCGATTCTGAGATCGTCAACATTGTCAGCGTTAATTTGGTCAAGGGGCGAATACTTAGTGGCTCCATTGTCCGCACCGTACGCGTGCCATTCACCGTCAACCGCACCTTGTTGCGCAGCTACCGAAGCTGAGCCCAACACAACACACAGTGCGGCTGCAACCAAGTCAATCCTTCGAAAAAATCTGAAACACAACCGTTGGAACATCGCCATTCCTCCGCTCTTGATCGTTCGTTTCACGTCCTCAGACTTGGATTATAGGACGTCCGCGTCTAGGCGGTACGACCGCCAGGAATACGCTTAACAATCGCACTGTAGTTCAGTAACACTCTGCCTTTAGCAAACACCTGCCCTCTTACAAAAGTGAGCGAACGCGTTCGACGCACTACCTCACCAGAGGCCTCTACCAACTCACCAGGATGCCCGGCAGCAACAAACTCGCTGTTACACGATACCGTGACACACCGCTCGCCCGGCTGGTCCCAAATAGCCGTCAAGCAGAGTGCGAAATCAGCAAAGGTCATCAAGATTCCACCGTGCAATGTGCCACTACTATTCGCGTGGCGCGCATCCGCCAAAAAGGCAAATGAAATAGCATCATCAACGACCTTGTAGCCGAAAGGACCAACGTGTTCCTCAAAGGGATCGTCATACTCGTATGGCTGAAACTCTGGTGGAAGTTCTGGATTCATTCTCGTTCTTGGGAAACGCCGCGACTATGTTACTCAACTCTACGTCAATCCCGTCGGTCAGCATCGAAGATTCAGCAGCTCTCCGGGTTTCGACAACCAATAGTCCGGTACTGCATTAACGAACGCCGTCTTTTTAAATGGCCCCCACACCACCGCTGCCGTGCCTACACCAGCATCACGTCCAGCACAGATGTCATGCGGTGAATCTCCCACAAATACTACATTCGATGCTTCCACAGACATTCTGGAAAGTGCTTCAATCACGGGCGCCGGATGCGGTTTGTGTTCACTAACGTCGTCCATGCCAACAACCGTCTCAAAATAATCCTCAAAATCAAACAGCTGAAGCCCTCGTCGCGCCAGTTTGTTCGTTTTACTCGTAACAATACTCATGCGCACGCCAGATCGCTGTAGCGCCATTAGCGCCTCACTGATACCACTATACGGTCGAATTAAACGGTCGTGATGCTCATGGGTAAATGTACGGTAGCCATCTACCAAGTCGTCGACTTGATCTACCGAAACAAATTTAGCCAACTGTGTGCGTAGCGGCGTACCGAACCCTTCCCGCCAACGTCTCTCCTGGTCCGGCGTAGGACCCGCACCCAAATTAATACGGAACGTATGACGAAACGACTCCATGATTAACTCAATCGAGTCAATGAGCGTTCCATCAAGATCAAAAAGATATGTGGAGTATTTCCGAGATACCACGGAAGCCGATTATAACGCGGCCGGCCGAATCACCCAGACCTACGACGGCAATGCAAAGAGTCCGATGGCATAGAGCACGAACATTGTCAGTAACCCCATGCCGGCCGCACGCCTCACCGCACCTGTCTTCATCACAACACCAACCAGCGTTACAAAAAACAGTATGAGCCATGGAAACGCATACTGCTGAATAGAGGAATCAAGAACAAGAGGAGATATGGACGTGGACGCGCCCACAATAAGGAACAGGTTGAGTACATTCGCACCAATAATGTTTCCTAACGACAAATCTGGAACACCTTTCCGTGCCGAGCTAATCCCGGTAACCAATTCTGGCAGCGATGTCCCAACCGCTATCACGGAGAATCCGATAATTGTTGAAGACACACCAAGAGCTTCAGCTAAATTTTTACCAGAGCTCACTAGCAACTCACTTCCGATTGCAACGAGTGATGCTCCAAGCAAAAACCACCCTAGCGTAACTAGTAATCCATCGGAATCGTCGAAGACATCGGCATCTCCACCTTCTGTCGACTTCCGTCTACTTGCCATCCCAAAGGCATCCCAGAACAGATAAGCAAACGCAAAAACTAGCAAGAGGACACCGTGTCTCATATCTAGCGACAAATCCCAGGAAAATACGATGACCAACAAAGACCCAGTCAGCATCCACAGCGAACGTTTCATAAACTCAACGCGATCCACTGATATCGGCATGATCATCGCAACCGTTCCGACTACCAATCCGATATTACAGATACAGGATCCCACCGCGTTGCCTAACGCCATACCAGTATCACCCGCAAGACTCGCCCGCACAGAAACAAACAACTCTGGAATGGTCGTCGCCAAACTGACGAGCGTGCCACCAATCACTATTCGTGGAACTCGTAAGACCCGACCAATGTGAACGCTTGAATCGACAAATAGGTCCCCGCCTTTTGCAACAAAGGCAAATCCCAAAAAAACCACCACTATGTCGAAAAGCACCTAATTTACCTTTTCAAAACAACTAAAGGATGACCCGCTATCCGCCCTTACACACCAAGCCATAACACCGCCGCTCCACTGGCAGCCACCACAAGACCCGCCACTACATCAGCATAACGACCAACACCATGTCTTGAAACTAAGCCCGCGCCATAATAGGCAGCGGCAACGGACGCCATCATCACAGCAACCGTGAGTATGCCGAAGACAAACACACCCATGCTCACCATAGCCCAGTCCCCCTGCATTCCTGGGACGACCATCAGTGGAATAAGTGGCTCGCATGGCCCGAGGACAAACACAACAAACAAAATCCACGGAGTGAGACCACGACCAACCGCACGGTGCCCGTGAGATTTGTCCGATTGATGCAGTCGTTTCCATACGGCCCACACCACATATGACAGGCCAAACCCTATTAAGACCGTCGCAGCCAAGTCACCCCGTGCTGACTCTAGCCACAACATTGACTCTGTCGCGATTCCAAGCGCGATACCAACATAGCCAATCAATACGGATGACACGACATGACCAACGCCACAGACTGCCGTAACACCGAGGGTGAAAGGAAGCGACCACTGGCGAGCGCGTCCAAGCGCCACAAAAGGCAAGGAATGGTCCACACCAAGCATCGTGTGCACGACAGCGAGCGACGCGGCACTGGTTAGCAGTACATGTGAAGACTGGATGAAATCAAACATTAATTAAGTATCAACTTAGCAACGGTCACCTATGAGAAAATGGAGACGGCAACTGTGAGCAGGCCGGGGCGGACGGCACATTATGACCACTTTGAATCATAAAATCACGGAGTTACGCCACTGCCTTGCTGGTCTGAAGCATGTTGTCATTTGTTTCTCGGGAGGAGTGGACTCAACTTATCTCCTAGCGATGGCAGTTGAGTCGCTCGGTGGTAATGCCGTCGCGTTAACAGCCGTGTCTCCAAGCCTAGCCCCAGAAGAAGCCGAGGCGGCGAAGACCATTGCAACCTCACTGGGAGCGCGACATATAGTTGTTGAGACCTACGAACTAGATGACCCACGCTACGCGGCCAACCCTGTGAACCGATGCTATTTCTGCAAGACCGAGGTTTATGGACAGGCTGTACAAAAGGCAACACAGCTCGGTATTTCTAGCGTCCTCGACGGATTCAACGTAGATG
>CAZDQD010000032.1:0-2903 GCA_964507425.1 uncultured Vicinamibacteraceae bacterium | reverse complement strand
CTTTACGGCCATAAATTGGCGCAGGTCGCGCTAATATTTGGAGCTAGTGACGTAGACGGCGTATCGCCAGAAAATTCATTGGAGCACGGCAAACGTCGGACTGCGTTGGAAACGATTACTCAAAATATACAGGCTGCGTCTTTTAAGCCCGTCGAAAGAAACGGTAGATTTGAACCGGTGGTGTAGAGAAATACAATGGGTGCGATAAGAATCGGGGCGGTTCAGTATTTAAATGCACGACCACTTGTGTATGGTCTGGAAAAGCAAACGAGTCTGTTCTCGATTGATTTTGACGTTCCGTCGACATGTGCGCGTCAGCTTCGGGAAGGAAACGTTGACCTCGGTTTGATTCCGACGATCGAGTATCTGAAAAGATCCGATTACAGAATTGTGCCTGAGATTGCGGTGGCATCCAAGGGACAGGTAGCGTCGGTTGCATTATTTACTACTCGGCCGACTCAGGCCATTCGTACGATTGCTGTCGATTCCAGTTCGAAAACAGCTTTTGCTCTATTGAGGATTCTCTGTGCGCAATGGTTTGAGATTGAACCGAAGTTTCATATTATGCCGCCCGATCTGGATTCCATGCTCAAGCGTTGCGATGCTGCATTGTTGATCGGCGACACGGCTCTTTTTACAGAGCACGAAACCGTAGTCGATTTGGATAAAGTTGACCTTGGCGAGGAATGGACTGCAATGTCTGGCTTGCCGTTTGTTTGGGCATTTTGGGTTGGGCGAAACGATGTGTTGACCTCGGAGCACTTGACTGCCCTAGTGACTGCTCGCGATACCGGAATTCAGTCACTAGATGCGATTGTCAAATCGCAGAAGCTGGTCGATGAGGACCAGGAGAATATTGCACGTGCTTACCTTGAGGAGAACGTATATTTTTCGCTGTCCGACGACGAAATAGCTGGTTTGAAACGATTCTATAGCGCCGCCCTTGAAGTGGGTGTTGTTACGCAAGCTGGAGCCCCTCTTTTTTACGGACCATGAGTGACTTGGATCTCACAACGGCAGTCCAGGATGTTTTGGAGGGTAAGCGGCTTGGCCGAAGCGTTGCATTGAGCTTGTACCGTGACCTCCCAACTCATGAACTTGGTCGTCTGGCTGATATTGTGCGCGCAAGAAAGCACCCGAAAGGTATCGTCACCTACATCATTGATCGCAACGTGAATTACACAAATGTATGCGTTGCTCGGTGTAACTTCTGTGCGTTTTATCGCGAAGTCGGTTCGGATGATGGTTATGTACTTGGGTTTGACGAAATATTTTCGAAAATCGATGAAACAATCGACGTCGGTGGCGTACAACTATTGCTTCAGGGTGGACACAATCCAGATTTGCCATTGTCCTGGTACGAAGACCTGTTCCGCGCAGTGAAGCAGAGGTATCCAACGTTTAAGTTGCATGCGCTGTCACCTCCTGAGGTAATTCACCTTTCGCGTTTGTCTCAGCTCACCATCAAAGAGGTGGTCGAACGTCTAATTGCGGCAGGTCTAGACAGTATTCCTGGTGGCGGTGCCGAGATACTGGTTGATTGGGTACGTGAGGAACTGAACTGTTATACCAAAGCTACATCTAACGAATGGCTTGATGTGATGCGCCATGCTCACAAGGC
This sequence comes from uncultured Vicinamibacteraceae bacterium, assembly GCA_964507425.1. Classification (GTDB taxonomy): domain Bacteria; phylum Acidobacteriota; class Vicinamibacteria; order Vicinamibacterales; family UBA8438; genus DTWD01. Next base: position 1,282 of record CAZDQD010000032.1, on the reverse strand, counting down.
GGGGCTAAGGACAACGGCTACCATGATGTATGGCACCGTCGAGGGTCTCGAAGAACGTATCGACCACATGATTCGGTTGCGGGAATTGCAGGACGAAACGGGGGGATTCACGGCTTTTATTACCTGGAGCTACCAGTCAGCCAATACCGAGTTGGGTGGTGTTGAGGCAACTGGAGTCGACTATCTCCGAACTTTAGCCGTTTCGAGGCTTGTGCTGGACAATTTTGACAACTTGCAGTCTTCGTGGGTGACTCAGGGTGGGATGGTTGGTCAATTAAGTCTTGCCTATGGTGCGAACGATATGGGCAGCGTAATGATCGAAGAAAACGTAGTTCGTGCAGCTGGCGCAGCTTACTGTATGGATGAACTTGAGATTGTTAGAAATATAGAAGGTGCCGGGTTTTGTCCGAAGCGTCGGAATATGCACTACGAATTACTTGGTGATCCGATCGCTCGTGCGCGTGATATTCCTCGGATGAGAGAGTTGTCTGTTGCTCGAAAGCCCGGCGATCACTCCGTTCCGAGAGAGCTTGAGCGTTACCCGGCTCGCAGCGCTGTCGGAAAAAAACGCCAATTAAGTTCCCTGTCGTCGAAATAGGTATCCACTGGTAACTTAGTGGGTTGAGCTGATGGCACGTACACGATTCCACGCGAACTGGGTATTACCGATTACGTCTCCCCCGATTCGGGACGGGTGGGTAGATATCGAAAATGGATTAATTGCTGCCCTTGGGCAGGAGTCAGACGCATTTGGCCCTGTTTCGGTACGTGACGTGAACTTGGGTTCCTACGCAATACTGCCCGGTCTGGTGAACGCTCATACTCACGTTGAGTTATCTGGTTTACAGGGGTTAGTCAGTCAGAGTGACTCGATGCCGATTTGGGCTCGTGATGTCATGCAAAACTCAGTGACCCAACGGACGGACAACGTCGAGGCCATGCAGCGTGCGGTTGTGGAGATGCAGTCAGCCGGGACATTGCTGGTTGGCGATATTACAAATACGCTTGATTCGGTGAAAGTGTTTGACGAGGGCGCTGTTGACGCGGTCGTGTTTCACGAGATGATCGGGTTTGATGTTTCTGTAGATGAAGTTTCAGATCTCTTGGCACGAACAGTACGTTTGGCTGGTGAGCGAATCGATCATCGTGTATCGATTCGACTCGCGGCCCACGCCCCGTACTCAGTCTCTCAGGAGTTGTTTCGTGGGTTGCGTGAGGCATTGCCACGTCCGCATGCGGTTCACCTCGCGGAATCTTCTGAAGAGATAGATTTTCTAAAGAG
>CAZDQD010000031.1:0-5273 GCA_964507425.1 uncultured Vicinamibacteraceae bacterium | reverse complement strand
TGTCCAAGGAGTAGGTAATGATGTATTCGAAGATGTCTGGATTAATTAAGTGCAGTGCCCGCTTGATGGCGGCCGTGGTGTGTGTATCGGTACTGGCCGGTGTCAGTGTGCGCGCCGAAGTGCCCGGCACGGGAAAGCTGTCCGGGACGGTAACCGCATCGCAAGCGTTTACAGCGGCGCAGGTTTACATCCGGAACGTTGATCTTGGCATCGTCTACATGGTCTACACGAATCAGGGACGCTACCGAGCGGTTGCTCTGTTCCCCGGTAACTACGAGGTGAGCGTCAGCACGAAGCAGCTTGAGTCGGACGCTCAGACCGTGACTATCACCGCGGGGGAGACGGCCGAGGTTAATCTCTCGCTGAGCCCACTTTCTGGTGACGCGCCACAGCTTGTTATTCCAGCGGGGCGGACGGCGATGGAGAGCGGACGCTCGGGACCGTTCGAATACGCCAGCTACGACGAGATCTATCCGCCGGGGCGGGGTAAAGAAGTGGCTGAACAGGTCTGCATGGTCTGCCACGGCGAGAACTTCTTCCCGACGCGACCCGGCACCGAGCGGCAGTGGATGTCATGGATCGATCACATGGTCGGTAGCACGCTCGGTGAGCAGGACCCGACCCGCTACGGTCAGGGGCTGCTTGCTTTCCGCTCCTCGACGTTCCCCTTTGGGCGTGAAGACCGCGACGCGCTACTGGAGTACGTCGTTAAGAACTTCGGCCCTGACAGCAAGCATCGTCGGGTCGCCATCGAGAAACAGACGCCTCTCGACGAGGAAGCGCTCGGTAAGGCAATGTATATCGAGTACTACCTTGCCGTCGACGGCCCGAACGAGGGAGTGAACGCCGAGCCATGGGCGCGTGATGGTGTCGGACGCTATGGGCAGGACCCACGGTTTGATTCCGAAGGCAATGTCTGGCTTGTTGACCGTGGCGTGCCACACCGCTTGGTCAAACTCGACCCACGCACCAATGAGCAGCGAGAGTGGCTCTACCCTGCCCCGCGCAACGGCAATCACGAAATCTTGATCGACCCGTCCGGCATGATCTGGCTGCCGGAGCATCGTGGTCGACAAAACACCGCCGATAAGCGACTCCTCGGATTTAACTCGAAGACCGAGGAATGGACCCAGCAAATCTCGATGGACCCGGACAACATGGTCCGTAATCCAACCAAGTTTTTGCAGTCGTTGGCGATGGACTCGAAGGGAAACATCTACGTTGGCTGGATCATGGGTGGTGCGCTTAGTAAGTGGGATCGGGCAACCGGTGAGGTCTCGGTGTTCCGAATTCCGACCCCACACGCGATTCCCTACGGCGTGGTCGCCGATAAGAACGACAATATTTGGATCGCGCTCTGGAGTGGTGGCAAGATCGTCAAGTTCGACACATCGAACAACTCTTGGACCGAGTACACGACGACGACCTATCCTGCGCACACACGGCGGCTCAACGTCGACAAGGACAACAACATCTGGTGGGGGATCTACTCGGCCGGCAAGCGGGACGGCAAGCTCGTGAAGCTCGACCAGTCGACCGGTAAGATGACCGAGTGGACGATCCCGCAGCAGAACGCTGAGCCGTATGATGTCGCACCAGATCCCGACGGCAACATCTGGGCGCCCGATGTCGGTCAGCGGGTCGATGGTGAGTCCGGTGCCACACTCTGGCGGTTTAATCCTCAGACCGAGGAGTTCACGTTCTATCCGAAACCGCAGCGGCATGCCGACTCACCGAAGATCCAGGTGACTCGCGATGGTGCTGTGTGGTACTCGCCGCGTGGCAGTCGAGAAGCGCCAGCTTTTGGAGTGCTCTATCCAGACATGGACAAGATCGACGACCTCGGCGCGTATTACGAGTACGGACCGCCCGGCTATCCGTTTGAAGTGCCGGATATGTCGACTCCGACAAACGAACAATGAGCTTAGTTCGGGTTCGGACCGCGGGGCACGTTCGTGATGAGATATTCAAGGACAGTGCCTCGTTTGTTCGGGGTTGAATTGATTGTCCGTCGAGCAGGGACCTTGTAGGCGCGGAGTCCCACGGCTGTGGTGTCAGGGTTGCCGTCATAAAGGCGCGTAATGTCCGGGGCGGTGGAGTTGCTGAGCAGCACGAAACAGCCTCGGCGGGCGAGTTCGATGACCACTTGCTGCAGCCTCTCCTGATCTGAGGCTGAGAATCCAGTGGCGGTGTAGGACGTGAAGTGTGCTGTTCGAGTCAGAGGTGCGTACGGAGGATCAAAATAGACGAAGTCATGTTTCTTGGCGAGGTCGAGCGTGGTTTCAAAATGGTCTTCTTGGATTTCGACGTCTGACGACAGGGCATACTCAACGGCGGTAAGATTGTCCGCGTCGCAGATAGTTGGGTTTTTGTAGCGTCCGATTGGCACGTTATAGCAGCCTTTCGAGTTTAATCGGAACAAGCCGTTGAATCCGGTTCGATTGAGATAGATCAGCATTGCGGTTAGCGACGGCGAATACCGTTGACTGTTTGGACCGCGCCCATTCGCAAGGCGCTTTCTTTGTGGGTTAAATTTTTCGTCACGGACGCGGTAGTAGTGTCCTTCCGGATCGTGTGTTCGCGCTGTTGCTAAGCGGGACAGCGCTTTGACGACTGCTGACCTGTGGTCACGAATATTTAAGTAGCAACCTACCAGGTCGCTATTACTGTCGAGCAACGTTGATGAGTGGCCGGCGAGACGGCCTCTGCTGCACAAATCAAAAAACACTGCGCCGCTACCAACGAATGGTTCGAGATAGGATTTGAATGTTTTTGGGTAGAAGCGACGAATCTCTGGAAGTAGTTGCCGTTTCCCTCCTGCCCATTTAAGAAATGGTCGTACGGTGTGTGGGGCGCTCGCGTTGGTTTGTCGGGTACCCCCCATGGCTGTTTTATCTCGCTCCGGCCACTTCAACGACAACATCCCAATAGAAGCGGAGAAACCGGTACAGTTCATCTTCGAGAATACGTTCCTGGTCGCTGTGCGCAGCGAAGCCAAGTGCAACATCTTCAACATCCGTGGCCGGGCCGATTCCGTAGCAGCGCATACCTTTATCTCGAAGGTATGCCATGTCCGTTGCGCCTGTGCTCATCGTGGGCAGCGTGGTTGTTGCATAATGTTTAGCCAACATCGTTTGAATAATCTCAAAGGGTTGTGAATCTAACGGGCCGTTGTCGGCAACAGGCCGTGTGTCACGCGGGATATAAGAAACAGTCACTGTCGGATCGTCGATTACTGTTCGAAGTGTCTCGAGTAGGACGACGGGGTCCTCGTCAGGCAACAGGCGCACATCGAGCGTTGCCGTCGCTTCTCCAGGGATTACGTTGACCTGGTAGCCGCCACCGAGAATGGTGGGCGAGATGGAGGTTCTGAGCATTGAGGAATGTCGGGGCTCATGTTCCAAGAAATACGCGGCTGCTTGGGTAGCGGCGTTTGGGTCTGTTCCGACTGCAGCGCGATACCGGTCCGCATCCTCTGCAGTTGATAATTGCGCTAAACGTCGAAAATATGTTGTCGTGGTTTCATTGGCACGGACTGGCGCTTCCCAGTTTGCGACTGCAGTAACGGCCGCGGCCAATCGAACAACTGGGTTGGTCAGGCGTGGGACTGAGCCGTGCCCAGCTGGTCCCGTTGCTGTCAATTGAACCGCCCGGGGAATTTTTTCCAGTGTTTCGACGGTGGCGAACTGTACAGCGCCGTCTCGGCGTTGTACGCCGCCTGCTTCGGCGATGCAGTACTCGGCCTCTATCTCGTCGTAGTGTTCCGTGACCATATATTCGATACCAACACTTGTGTTGACCTCCTCACCGGCTTCGGCCAAAAAGATCACGTCGCGGTCCAAGGGAATCTCAAGCCGTTTGAGCAATAACATGATGGTCAAGGCCGTAGCGACACTGTCCTTGTCATCAAGCGTGCCGCGACCGTAAATATGACCGCCATCACGCATCGCACTAAATGGTGGATGTGTCCATTTGGCAGGGTCAACACTCACGACGTCGGTGTGCGCCATGAGCAGTAAGGGATCCCGAGAGCCGTTGCCGACCAGTCGTGCAACAACATTGGGGCGTCCTGGTTCTCTCGAAAATACCTGTACCGGAATGCCTTCTTGCTCAAGCGTGGCGACCAAGTACTCACCAGCCGGTGTCTCATTGCCTGGTGGGTCGCTGGTATCCATACGGACAAGTGCTTGAAAATGTTGCAATAATTCTGGTTCGACGACCTGCCATTCGGGCACCTTGGATTGCGCACGTGAAGTGCTGGCGGTCGTCAGTGTTAAACCAGTAAGGACAACGAGCACGATAGGACCTGTGACTCTAGGCATTGTGGAATTATTACCCGCTTTGGTGTCTTGTGTCTGACTTCTATTGATGCCTTTGATGATGCTAGAGTGAGTAACCACTCACTAAGAGAAATATGGGTTTAATGGATGACGACTAGTCGATACGTGTTGGCGCTGTTTTTCGTCGCTGGCGTCTGGGGCGGCGGGATGGCATCGGCCCAGTCGTTCGAGTCGGCGGTTGCGCCGCTGGTCGAGAGCTCGTGTCTGCAGTGTCACGGTGCGCAAACGGTAACCCCACTCAATCTGTCGCAGCTCGGGTTTGATCTGACGGACGCGGAGACGGTCCGCGCGTGGACGAAGGTCTATGAGCGGGTCGAGAAGGGGGAGATGCCGCCGGCCTCGGCGCGCCGTCCTGATGCGGAGGTCGTGGAGACGGCCCTTGGGTCGTTGAAAGACGCATTGGTTACGGCGAATCTGACGGCCCGGGGTGGACACCGGACGCCGCTGCGCCGCTTGACCCGACTTGAATACGGCTACACGCTGGAAGACTTGTTGGGGATTGACCCAACGGTGGCCTCGAACCTGGCGCAGGAGTTGCCTGCGGAAGCCGATTCCGGTGGTTTTGATACGGTGGCGGTGAATCAAAGCATGTCCCCGTTGCATGTGCGGGCCTACCTCAATGTGGCTGACCGCGCGCTGGATGCGGCACTGCAGATGGGGCCACGCCCGGAAACCAAGCGGCACATGATTAATTATGTGCAGTCGCCGTATTTGCATGGGATTGCGAATGCCAGAGCGCTTGGGCTCGGGAGTATCCTCCAGGTTGACGATGCGTACGTGATGTTCTTTGATTTCACATCGACGTATACCTTTCACTCGGATTCAGAAGGCTTCCGAGTGACAGTGCCAGGACGCTACAACGTTTCCCTTGCTGCGTATGCCTATCAAGGGACTTCGCCGGTTAATCTGATGGTCTATCAGGGAAAAAAGGCC
>CAZDQD010000030.1:0-35002 GCA_964507425.1 uncultured Vicinamibacteraceae bacterium | reverse complement strand
ATAAGATGCCATCATCTCACCATGGGACGACAAAGCGACGCGAGAAACAGACTTCTGGTTGCGGCGGCTGATTTATTTCGAGACCGGGGTTTCACTGCCATCGGCGTCGCCGAGATCTGTTTGGTCGCCGATGTCAATAAGGGCAGCTTTTATCACTTTTTCGCTTCCAAACGGGTTTTACTTCTGGAGGTCATTCAGTCATCCTGGGATGAAACAGGCATGTTGGCTACCTGGGAAACTACTCCACCAGTAACCCCTGTTGAACAACTGCGACAATTTCTTCAGGAATTATTCGCCGTCCATTATGCCGACAAGGAATCCCATGGCAGCGTTAGAGGCTCTCTACTGTCGAATATCTCTCACGAAATCGCCGCCAGCGACACCGAAATCACAGAAAAGTTGACGGAACTTTTCAACCGACAGACCTCAGCCTTTGAAGTTCTTCTCACTGTCGCGCTTAACCGTGGCGAAGTCTCGGTCGGGAACCCTCGCGGCACCGCAGAGGCATTAGTGGGATGTCTTCATGGCCTCATAATGCTTGCCAAGGTTAAAAACGACTTATCTGTTCTACCTCAATCCGAAGCTGAGATTTTTCGGTTGGCAGGCGTTATTCAACAATGGGTTTAAGTTGACCGGTCAATTTAAATGGAGAGTCAACGTCATCTCTTCTCTTTTCCTTCCGACACCCACTACTTAAATTGTGCCTACATGGCACCTGTTTCGAACCAGGTGGCGCACATAGCGCAGCAAACGATCAACCGACTACAGATTCCGAGTCGCCTTCAGCAATCTGACTTTTTTGAACGCAGTGACAACGTGCGTGCCCTGTTCAGCCGACTCATCGGAATCAATGAACCGAATCGAATCGCAATCGTTCCATCCGTCTCTTATGCCATGTCCACACTAGCTCGAAACACGACCCTCAGGCGTAATCAGAACGTAGTGGTCACTCATGACCAATTCCCAAGTAACGTCTATGCCTGGAAACGACTGTGTGAAGGCGTCGGAGCCGAATTTCGAGTTGTCCATCCGCCTCCCAGTCTTCAGAACCGCGGTTTAGGTTGGAACGACAAGCTAGGTGAAGCAATCGATAGAAATACAGCCGTAGTTGCGATTCCAGAACTGCATTGGATTGATGGAACGCGGTTCAATCTCAAACAAATCGGTGTTCTGGCACGAGCCGTCGGCGCCAAATTTATTATCGATGGCACTCAATCCGTTGGAGCTCTGCCATTCAATATTGATGAATATCAGCCCGATGCGGTGGTCTGTGCTGGCTACAAGTGGTTAATGGGACCATACTCGATCGGCGTGGCCTATTTTGGCCCCGCATACGACAGCGGAACCCCTATTGAAGACACTTGGATTACACGAGTCGGTAGCGAAAATTTTTCTCAATTGGTCCACTACAATGAAACTTACCGTCCAGGAGCGACCCGATACGACATGGGTGAACGATCAAATTTCATTCTGCTCCCGATGCTTGAGGCCGGTATCTCTCAAATCAACACTTGGAAACCCAAAGCCATCCAAGAGTACTGTCGCACCATAGGGTCCGAATACATCGAACAGCTTCGAGACCTTGGTTGCATCGTAGAAGATGAGACTTACAGGGCAGCCCATCTATTCGGTGTTCGCTTACCAGCCGGTTTTGATATTGACGCCATGTCGACCTCACTAGCGAAACAGAACGTCAGCGTCTCAATCCGAGCAAATGTCATTCGTGTCTCTCCACATGTCTACAACAATGCGGATGACTTTGCTGCCCTTGTCACTGCAGTGCGGACCGTTATCTCTTCCGACTAACAATCAGTCGACAATTTATGCTGAACTGATCTTCCCATCGGTTGGCACGCTACAATCAACACGTAACTGCCGGGCGAGTACCAACCAGCGTAACAGGTACTTGCTGGAGCCTGGATCGTCGTTGGCGTAAAGTGACTGCACTGTGTCGTTAAGAATCGTTCTCGTTGTTGGCCTCATCATCTCCGCGATTAGTAACAGTGAGGCACAGTCCTTGCTGGATCCGCGGTTCTTGGTAACAGCGAATCTGGGAATCCAAGCACAATCAACGCCTCGAACCGATATTGTCAATTTCGAATACGGGGAAGAACTTGGTGAAATTAGATCCACCCAAACCCTAGGCCCTTATGTCTCCTTCGACATTGGCGGTTCAATGCGTGTATGGAAGCAGATCGGCGTGGGCATGTCTCTCGCTCGTACTCAGGGAACTACCACGGCGATGGTTGAAGCTGATGTGCCTCACCCTATGTTTTACGAGTGGCACCGAACCGCCAGAACCTCGAAAGCAGGACTGGCACACCGAGAGGCCGGATATCACATCTATGGGCAACTATTACTGCCGATTTCTTCGTCCACACTAATTACTGTTTCCGGTGGCCCCAGTTACTTCAATGCCTCCCAAGAGGCGGTGACCGCTGTGGAATCTATTGAGCGCAACCCGCCATGGTTCGAAACAGTTCGGATCATCCCAAGTAGTATCGAAGAAGTCGCCACCAGCGCGTGGGGCTACAACGCCGGTGTCGACCTGACGTATTATCGCAACACCTTGTTTGGCAATCTGGGCTTGTCTGGCCGTCGCCGAATTGGCGTCGGTGTGGATATGCGCTACAGCTGGGCCAAACCTCCGGTCGCGCTAAAGAATCAACTGCAGGAACGCGGACTCCAAGTTGGTGTTGTTCGGGTAACCGGGGGCATACGAATCCGCTTCTAGAAAACTACTTCCCGATTCCTATAGCTCATCTGACGGCAACAGCGTCATGAGTGACAAGGGATCCACGCGAGCATTATTTAATCGGACAGTCCAGTGTAAATGCGGCCCCGTGACTCGACCCGTTGCCCCTACTTTTCCAACAACTTGCCCGCGCTCGACCTGCTCTCCTTCAGCCACATCGAACGACGATAAATGGGCAAAATACGAATAAAGGCCCCAGCCATGATCAAGAATCACGGCATTACCAGAAAAGTAAAGTTCGTCCGCTAGAACAACGGTTCCCGCGTTCGGTGCCAGGATGGGCGTACCTTCGCCAGCTCGGAAATCTGTGCCACTGTGCGGACTCCTCGCTTCACCATTGAAAACGCTTCGGCGACCGAAACTGCTTGTCGAATCACCAGAAACAGGTCTAAGGAATCCACCGCTCCACTGACGCTCGTCACTGGCTGTCTGAAAGATTTCATTTTGGCGTTCTGCCTCTCGACGAATGCGAGTGAGCACCTCACTCGGCGGATTCACGAAACTGGGTGCCACACTCAGATGACGGGTTGGAAATTCTTTCGCTTGGACAGCGAGTGGATAAACTGAGTGAACCGTGTCCCCATCATCTAGTGTCGCCTGTATTTCGACCAAGTAGTCATCAGGACGCGCCTCAAGATCAATTCCAACAACCCCACTCCAGAAAACGTTGTCGCCGTCTGAAAAGAATCTGACATCGGCACCGAAAACAGAAGCTTGCACCCCCAAAACGGGTGCAGATGAACGGACCTGAAGAATGACCACTTCCCCTGGATGAATCGACCGAGCTTGATGTTCGACATCGAGAGTGACCTCCGCACTCAAGCTCACAGTAACCATGACTATCGATATAGCCAAACTCACACACGTAGACAACTCGCTCTTTCTCACAGGCCTGCCTTTGATCCTCTCATTCACTCGGTTCCGTCAAGCATGGTGCACCATGCTGTTACACAGCACCGTCACCTTGCGCGGCTTCCAATTCCTGATCGGTCATTCCAAGTACGTTCTGCAAAATGTCTCTGGTGTGTTCACCAAGAAGCGGTGCCCGTTCGACCTCAGCTGGCGAATCCGATAATTTAATTGGATTCCCCACGGTCAGATACGACCCTCGCGTTGGGTGGTCAACTTCGACAACAGTTCCACTAGCTCTCAACGATGGCTCCTCGGCCAACTCCTTCATCGACAATACCGGACCACACGGAACATTGAGTGGATTGAGAATCTCCATTACTTCAAATTTCGTCTTGGTTTTCGTCCAGCGTTCGATCTCATTGAACATCTGGTCAAGTTTCGGAAGTCGCGCCTTCGGCGTGTTCCAGTCTGGATCATCGAGCCAATCATGCCGCCCAATCGCCCGAGCGAGACCGTCAAAAGCAGCAGCTTGCGTGATGATATAGATGTACGCGTTTGGATCATCCTCCCACCCCAGACACTTAACGATCCAGCCAGGTTGTCCACCGCCAGACGCATTACCGGAACGTGGTGTAGCCTCGCCAAATTTACCATCCGGATACTGCGGATATTCCCTTAAGGGGCCGTGCGTTAAGCGCTGCTGGTCACGAAGTTTGACTCGGCAGAGATTCAAAACCGCGTCTTGCATCGCACAAATCACACGCTGTCCCTTCCCGGAGCGCTCGCGCTGAAAGAGAGCCGTCACAATTCCTAGTGCCAAGTGAACACCGGTCCCAGAATCACCAATTTGCGCTCCGGTTACCGTAGGAGGACCGTCGTCAAATCCAGTTGTACTGGCACCGCCTCCCGTGCACTGAGCGACATTCTCGTAAACTTTGCATTCTTCATATGGACCAGGCCCGAAACCCTTCACTGAGGCATAGATAAGACGTGGGTTGATCGTTTGGATGCGTTCCCAGGAGAATCCCATTCGGTCGAGCGCACCTGGTGCAAAATTTTCAACAAGCACATCACACGCTTGAATGAGCCTCTCAAAAATTTCCTTCCCTGTTCCATGTTTTGTATTCAACGTCAGGCTACGTTTATTGTGATTCAACATCGTAAAGTAGAGACTGTCTACATCGGGCACGTCTCGCAGTTGACCCCGGGTGGCATCACCAGTCTCCGGTCGCTCTACCTTGATGACGTCGGCCCCAAACCACGCTAGCAGCTGAGTACATGTCGGACCCGACTGAACGTGGGTCATATCAAGAATACGCACGCCTTCCAAGGCTTTCATAGCTATCTCCGTGGGTATATGACTCAGTAGGTGCTTGGCGCACCCTTGACGCGTAAGTGCTCCTGCTGAAGAGTATTATTCAGAAGGCTCACACAAGCATAAAGGGCGCGTAACGTTGGCACCTCGACTTCGGTTAACTCTGCGAGCTCAACGACCGCACCCAGCATGCCATCGATTTCTAAAGGTTTCCCAACCTCAACATCCTGCAACATCGATGTTTTGTGCTTACCAACCGCTTCAGCGCCCGCGATCCGGCGTTCTAGTGGCACACGAAACGATGCCCCCAATCGCTCGGCCACAGCCTGAGCCTCGGTCATCATTCTGGCTGCAAGTTCACGGGTTAATGGAAACTGACAAATATCAACCAATGTTGAGTGCGTCATAGCACTAATGGGATTAAATGTCAGATTCCCCCATAGCTTTAACCAAATCTCCGAACGAATGTCGTCAAGCACTCTCGACTTGAACCCGGCGCCCGTCAGTGCATCTGCAACCCGCCGAACTCGGTCAGATTCACTGCCATCCAGTTCGCCTACTGGAAACCGGTTACCCTCAATGTGTTTCACTACACCCGGTTCAACAATGGTGGCGGCAGGATACGCGATGCAACCAATGATTCCATTCGGGTCGATGTTGTTAAGCAGCACACCATGAGGATCAACAGCCGACACCACGCGGTCTGTGTAGTTGCCCTCAAGTTTCTGAAAATACCACCACGGAATACCGTTCTGCAGCGTCACCATAACGGTGGACGCGTCGAAAAGAACCGACAGATCGGACACCACAGGTTCAATCTGATGGGCCTTGAGCGCAAGAAACACAATTTCCTGAGGACCTAGATCGCGAATCCGGTCGGTCGCAACCAGTTGCTCGGCAACGAAAGTTTGATCAGCTTCGATTAACGACAGGCCACTTGACTGAATCGCGGCCAGATGCGGGCCACGCGCCACCACTGACACCTCATGCCCATCGTTCGCCAAACGCACGGCTAGATAACCGCCGATCGCACCCGCACCAACCACACAGACCTTCATGTATGCACCGCTGTCATCATCATCCGAACAGAGTCACATCAAACACCCGTGCCAAGATCACAATCAGGCTCAAACCCGAGAACACAACCAGACTCGTCCACGCGAACCATCTCGTCACGAGAGATGGATAGAACACGTCGTCGGTCTTGGAAATCACCGTCACGCAGTAATAGAGGTTTAGAAAATAGACCACCGGTGCAACAAATAGCGCCAGTGCCGACGCGACCAGAACCAGATACACAGGCCGTTGCAGACCAGACAAAAGTGCCACCGACGCTACAAGGGAATACAGCATCGTGATGCGATAGATGTTGTATTCCGAATACCATCGAGTACGACGCTCGACATCGAGGTCCTCACGTCCAATCCCGGATAAATCAGCCGTGGCGCGAAAGAGATTTCGACAACAGGCGCCCACCACTCGCGGCCATCCATCAAAGTAGTTGAAAGCCGTTGAAAACGTCGCCGCAAATGCTCCTAATAGAAACACCAGCATCATTCCCGGTCCAACGCTCCGAGTAAACACACCAGCGATCTCTCCGATCACATTATTGCCTTCAACCGGATTCGGGTACAACCACACGGCAGAAAGCAACAAAAAGATGACAGCCATCACAAATGACACCAAGTGTCCGATGGCAAAATCCCACTCACCAATACGGAACCACCGGCGACAGTACTCGCGAGCATGGCTAGGAAGCTTCGCGGTATCGACCCGAAGGTCCTCGGCCGTTGAACTCAAAGGGTCAAACTGTGGCGCCAGGCCAACCTGCTCAAGATGACTCCGAATTCGTCCCATCCCGACTCGCTTGGCCTTCCCCCATTCCGAAGCCTGGAGAGAAACATCGATACCCGTTGGAAGCAGGCCCAAGAAAGCGGCAATCACGAGCCAAGACCCGTCCGGAGTTTCAATCAAAAAAAAACGACCGAGCGCCGACACTGGCGCTGGTTCAGCAAAATACACGCCCACCGTCGACAAAAACAGCATCGCCGCCAATATCTTTGTCGCTAGCTCAAGGACAGCATATCTCCCCACCAAAATCAAAGTGACCGAGGCAACACCAAGAACAACCCCATAGACCCCAAGTGGAACAGCGTCGAAGCCCAAATACTGGGAAAAAAAGTAATAGACCACTGCAGACGCGGCCGCAAGACGACCTGCCTGTCCGAGGGCACACTGGAGCAACGTAGTGATCAAGACATACCAAATAGGCCATTTTTTTGGCGCAGTCGCATAAGCATCAAGCATGCTTCGGCCGGTAGCATGCGTAAACCGAAATGCCATCTCAAACCCGGAATATTTGAAGATATAGGCCACCGGGAGACACCACAACAAAGCGTATTCAAAACGCCCGCCGGCTGCTGGCGCAGTGACCAGATGACTTGTACCGATACCGGTCATCATTAAAATTAGCCCAGGTCCGAAATTCTGTGCGATCGACCGCAGGTCGGTTTTCGGCAGTTCTAACTGGTCAAGAGGATCCTGTTTATCCTGCATTTGGGGGGTGAGCCTGTTTGGGCATTGGAGCCTGATAAATTGTCCGGCCGACAAAGAATGGCCCCATCCCCTCGATAAATTCGGCAGTCTGACGAGTTCCTCGCATGTCCTTCACCAGCTTGGACAAAGGAAACAAATCTGGTCCGATCAAACCGATGACAAACTCGTTGTCGTCTCGGTCAATCCCATGGCATTCAAGTCGAACATCGGCTGCATAGCCCGCTTCACCGTACCGCCGACCAAGCATTCCATGCTCCATCATGATCTTGCCTTGGTCCGCACGGGGCAAGCGATTGTAGGCTCCAATCCTACGGAGCGGATACCACACCGCCCACCGATTGTCAGGATTCAGAACATTACGGGGAACCTTCTGAAGTAGAAAATCGGACAGGTCAGGCTCACGACCCTGAGCATAAGTGCGCCCAAACATTGTGAAATCTGGTAACGGCATTAACTGACTGAACGGCGGCGCCGTCAAGAGTGTGCGAAATGATTCCGCAAACATATCTGGATTTTCATCCATCGCAACAACACCGACGCCACGAGGGTCGTTGAGGTTTGTGTAGACTGCGGCCACCAAGCCACTCTGGCTGACCGCATCAACCACCGGCAAGATATCAAGACACCCTGTAAACACCTGCAGTTGTACGAACAAGCGTGCATCTAGAGATTGAGTTTGTCCTTTAATCGGTGCACCGTACTCCAACAGGTCAGGGGGACCCTCCACTTTCGCACCTTCGCGACGACTGTCACCAACTGGTTGCGCACTGCCCGCGACATTAGCCTGTTCACTCATATGACTCCGATTCTATACCAGTGACCCGCATCGATTGAATTTGCAGCAACCAAAAGTGTTTAATCGTCTCGTAATGGAGTTCTTGAAGTGCTATGTGCCCAGCGTCCGTTAAAGAGTACGTCAAAGATTCATTGAGGAGTTTGTGATGCCAAGACTGATTGTGAGTTTCGTTTTTCTTTTCGTATGGTTAACCCCACTGTCATCAGTCGCGCAAATTACGTCCGCGACGCACGTGACAGAAGATGAGTATCTAGCTGTCAAGAATGCACCTGAAGGGCTAGTTGACCGCCAAGTGAAGGTGGTCGATATTGGTAAAAGTAATGTTGCCGTCGGGATATTGCACAGAGACAAGCTTTCGAAGATCGACGGGGCTGTCGGTGGAATCGTGCATTCTCTCGTTACGGAGGTCTACTACATTTACTCTGGCGCCGGAACATTAGTGACAGGTGGACAGATGAGTGGCCGTCAAGACATACCTGCGGACAGCGAGATTGTTACGACTCTGGTGGGTGAGAGTTTTCGTGCCACCTCGACTGGTGGAGAGACTCGTTACGTATCAGAGGGTGACATAGTCGTTATACCAGGAGGCGTTTTTCATGGTTGGGCCGAGATTGAGGACCACGTCACATATCTGAGTATTCGACCGGACCCAGACAAAGTGTTGCCCGCCGGTTGGGTGAATCCAGTTATCGAATAGTCGCACTGTGGAGGAACGAGTTATGTCAGCACGATTGGTCGGTGTTGTTGTTTGGATCGCTGTTATTGGTCTGTCGGTGGTGACGCCGGCAGTATCGGCGCAAGGAACGGAGAACGGTGAATGGCGAAGCTATGGCGGCGATATCAAGAACACGCGATATTCACCGCTTGATCAGATTGACGCTTCGAATTTCAATGACCTTGAGATTGCTTGGCGGGTTAAGGCGTCAAATTTTGGTCCAAATCCCGAGTACAACTTTCAGTCGACGCCCCTGATGATCGATGGAGTCATTTACTCGACGGCTGGGTCACGCCGTGCAGTTATCGCTGCTGATGCAGGCACTGGCGAGTTGCTTTGGATGCATCGTCTCGATGAGGGGGAGCGTGGTGCCGCGACGCCACGGCGCCTATCTGGTCGCGGACTCGCGTATCGGGAGAACGGATCGGGTGGTCAGATCGTTTACGTGACACTTGGATATCAACTTGTCGTTCTCGATGCGACTACGGGGCACCGCGTGTCGACTTTCGGCACAGATGGCGTTGTCGATTTGATGCAAAACATGGACCAAGATATCGATCCGCTGGCCGGAGAGATTGGTCTTCATGCAGCGCCACTCGTAGTCGGAGATACGATTGTGATAGGTGCGGCGCACGTGCCCGGGGGCACACCTCGCTCCATGCGGAATACCAAAGGCTATGTGCGTGGATTCGATGCCGATACCGGGTCTCGGAAGTGGATCTTCCACACGATTCCAGGAAATGACGAGTTTGGTAACGATAGTTGGTTGAATGATTCGTGGCGGTATACCGGGAATACAGGCGTCTGGGGCCAGATCAGTGCTGACCTCGAAGAAGGCATTGTGTATTTCGCTACGGAGATGCCAACAAATGACTACTACGGTGGTCACCGTCACGGAGACAATCTTTTTTCAGACAGCCTGGTTGCTGTTGATATTGACACGGGAGAACGGTTGTGGCATTTCCAAGCAATACACCACGATGTTTGGGATTGGGATTTTCCATGTGCGCCGATCATTGCGGATGTGATGATTGACGGGATGGAGAGAAAGATTGTTGCCCAGCCGAGTAAGCAGGCGTGGCTCTATGTGTTTGATCGGATCACAGGTGAACCAATCTGGCCCATTGAGGAACTTCCTATAGAGGCCTCCGATGTTCCAGGAGAACTCCTCTCCCAGACCCAGCCGTATCCGACGAAACCACCGGCCTATGACCGTCAAGGTGTAAGTCTTGACGACTTAGTTGATTTTACGCCTGAGATTAGAGCACGCGCGGAGGAGATCGCTGCGAGGCACCGGATCGGGCCCATTTTTACTCCTATTAGCGTGTCCGATCCCGATGGTGTGATAGCTACCCTGATGCTACCGTCGGCCGGTGGCGGAACTAACTGGCCTGGCGGATCAATCGACCCTGAGACTGGTATCGCTTACCTGTATTCGTTTACCAATATTACGGCGCTGGGATTAATTAATGATCCTGAACGTTCGGACATGAACTTTATTCGAGGTCGTGCCAGAGGTATTTCTGCAGCCGACGCTGCCTTAAATATTGACGGAATTCCACTTGTGAAGCCTCCCTGGGGTCGGATTACAGCAATCGATCTGAAGCAGGGAGATATTATGTGGCAGGTGCCACATGGCGAAACACCAGATAACATTAAGAACCACCCGTTGCTGCAGGGGATTGATATTCCGAGGACAGGACGTATCGGTCGAGTTGGCACCTTGATTACGAAGTCACTCGTTATTGCAGCCGAGAGTGGCGGGACGATTACCTTGCCGTCAGGTGAAGAAGGGGCCTATTTGCGAGCATATGACAAGTCGACTGGTGCTGATGCCGGACAGGTTGTGATACCCGCGGCGGCGTCTGGATCACCCATGACATACATGCACAATAATCAGCAGTACATTGTGTTTGCGATTAGCGGTGGTGGATTTCCTGGAGAGTTGATTGCGTATCGCTTACCCGAAGGCTAAGTCTGGTTCCCCGTTTTAGGGAATTTCCAGTGTTTCTATTTTACGTCCTTGTACGCAGGGATCATGGCTGATGCTTACGCTTCGGTTTGTTAACGCCGTCGTATTACTGTTGTTTTTTGTCCAGGGGGTTGGGCCGAACTTTTATCATTGGAGTGCCGAAGAGCTGTCACAACGTGATGAAGCACTGTCGGCACGGATGCGTTTGGACCACTCCGCCCGAGAGACACTTGCTGGGTACGGTAATCCAAGCGGTGCGCATCGATTCCGATTCATTCGACGAGATGCAGACGGCATTCCTGAACAACACGAGAGCATCGAGGATGTGGTGTTTGTGCATAGTGGCGGGGCTACGCTTGTTGTCGGTGGCGAGATGGTTAACCGCACTGGGGGAAACGGGGAGTACACGGGAACGGCTATCGAGGGTGGAATCCAATATACAGTTGGGCCTGGCGACGTTTTCCGCATTCCAGCCGATGTGCCACATCGTTATCTTGTTCAGGATGGAGCGCACGTGACTTACGTTCTGTTCAGAATGCCTGTATTGGTTGATCCGGTTCTTCCCGACGATGCTCCACTACTGGACTTTGACCCGCCTGGATACGCCCTATGGCCCAACGCAGAACTTCAACAGCGGCACGCAGTTCTTACTGGACAGGTTCGTCGAGACCGTTCAGCGAGAGAAACCCTTGCCGATTTTGGAAGCCCTACACGGTCGCATCGTTTTCGTCTGATACACCGGAACGGGGACGGAATTCCAGAGATACACGATGACATTATCGATGTTGTCTTTGTAATCAGTGGTGGTGGGTCGATCCTGGTGGGTGGCGAAATACTTGATCGTCAGGGCAGTCTGGGTAGTGGTATTGAGGGTGGTACGCGACATCGCGTGACCGCGGGCGATGTCTTGCATATACCTGCTCGTACGCCGCACGGCTACTTTGTCGACGACGGTGGCCACATTACGTACCTACTCGTGCGAGTCCCTGCGTTTAGCGATTAGTCGTGCGCGTACCCAAGGCCTCAACCTTCAGTCGCGATGCGGTACAGATGAGAGTTAGTTCGTATTACCACCGTTCCACTTGAGATGGCCATGGACGCGAGCGTTTCGCCATCAAGTTCATTTTGCGCAAGGATTTGAAAATTCGTGCCCGATTGAATGACAGTTGTGATCCCTTCTTCACTTTGAAAGTAGATTCGACCGTTGGCATAAACTGGAGATGCTGAATGGTTGCCACCGATTCTATTCTGCCAGTGAACATCTCCTGTCGTGGCATTGATGCAGGTAACGATGCCGAAGTCATTGATGACGTAAAGCTCGTTGCCGACGAGTAGCGGTGATGGTGTGAGTGGAGCCCCGCGGTTTAGTCTCCACGCCACGTGAGTGTTGGTCACGTCTCCGACGCCATCCGTTTGGACGGCTAGCAGGGAAGGCGTTTGGAATCCTGTTGACAGGTAGACCATCCCTTGGCCGTACACGGGCCTGGGTACGTTCGAGAAGCCGTCTCTATAACCGACGCTCCAAATTTCTTTGCCTGTTGATGGGTCGTGAGCCGTTGTTCGATATGCGGCAACGCTGACGATCTGATCGTTTTCCCCCACACGGATCACGAGGGGGGTTGAGTACGCTTGTGATACTGGAGCCTGACGCATTGCCCTCCATCGTTCTTTTCCGGTGATGGTATCAATGGCCACCACGTACGCTGTGTCATAGCCATCGATGCTCAGGATAAGTAAATCTTGATAGAGAATCGGTGAGCCACCGTTTCCATGTTGTGAAATGTAGGGAAAATTGGTTGACCAAAGAACATCTCCAGCAGTGGTGAGCGCCGCCGTTCCATAGGCCCCGAAATGGACGTATATGCGATCTCCGGATGGATCTATGACAGGCGTCGGCGAGGCGAGGCTGTTTTTGGGATTCGGAGAATTGCTGTCGTCGACGTGAAATACTTCAGTATTGAAAAGTTCTTGTCCACTTGTTAGGTCGTAGCCAAGTAATCTAAGTGAGGCCCCAGTTCCGTTGGTCAGGGAAGAAGTAAGCCATACTCGTCCATCAGCGATGACCGGTGATGACCACCCAAGTCCTGGCACAGGAACTTTCCAAACGATATTCTTTGATTCGTTCCACTCTAGCGGTAGTTCTGTGTCAGACGAGTACCCTTGGCCATTGGGCCCTCTGAATTGTGGCCAATCGTTGGCGGTTGTGACTACGGCCGTCAATAGTAAACCGAGTACTGTCCAGAGAGTGATGCATCTCATGGGGTTAATTGTAGTCAGGTTGGAAACCTACGTCGCTATAATCAGGTGCAGTATGTCGATAAAGCACTTTACTTACGTCGTTGTCTGTTTTCTGTTATTTCTGATGGTACCGTTGCCATTATTCGGACAAACCGTTTCACGAACCGCCCTATATGTGGATGAAACACAAGGGATTCGTCGGTTTTTTTATCCGGTCGAGGCGCGTGTGCCCTTTGCAAGCGGTGAGTTGAGCGACTCCGAGAATGTCCGCCTTCTAAGTGATGGCACTGAGATACCGGCTACGTATACAGCTCTTGAAGCGTGGCCCGATGGTTCGGTCCAGTGGCTTGGCGTTAACTTCAACATGAGTATTGGTCCTCTTGGCGCGGCATCATTTGAAGTCGAGTACGGGCCATCGGTGAGAAGTGTTGTCACCGCTCCACGTGGACTTATAGTTACCGACGATGTTGATTCGGTCCAAGTCGGCCGTATCCGTCTTAGTAAAGGAGGAGACCCTTTACTTCAGTCGGTTGACTTTGGAGGTGAGACTATTGGGGTGGGGAGAAACGGTCTTCGCGTACACGACCATGACGGAGAGATATTCCCTATCGACGTGTCGTCTGTAGTGTTTGACTTTGTGCGTCAAGGGGATCAGTTTGTTGAGGTCTATTACACGGGACTTATACCGTTGTCGTCGGGCGAGGAGCTCCCCTTCGAAATGTCTATTGGTATGCCAAATAGTAAATCCTGGTTTAGGGTGCTGGTGTCCGTGGACGATCCAAATGATCACGTGCGTGGATTGTCTTTTGATACTCCAGTGTCGGTTGGTGCACTACCCTTTGTTTGGGATTTTGGAACAGACAGGTGGACCTACGGTTCCCTGCGAAATATTACTGACGAGGTGCAGTTGTTCGCGCCAAGTCGAACGGATTCAACACGACCTTGGGAAGTCGAGACACAGCGTGACGACAGACGGGAAGTGTACGAGGTTAGTACAGGCGATTCAACGCTATCGATGTGGGGGCACGTGCAATCCGAACGCGTGGTTGCGTTTGCGATGGAACCGCAGTCAGAAGGCGACACAATGCACTATTTTTCCATTGACGGGAGAGGTCAGTTGTCTATGGGGGAGGAAACCGTTGATGCGCGGCAGCATCGAATTGTCGTTTACCAACACTATGTCTCGCTTCCGGTGCAGATAGGTGCGGCGACAAGTCCAATGTCGATGTTGTATCCACTGGTTACGAGAGTTGATTCGGAGCGGTATATTGACAGTGGTGTTGAGGTCCCGTCGTTCTGAAGGTGAATTGTGGTCAGGTAGGGGGAGCCGTGGTGTCGTTTGTAAGAGTAGGTCTGGCGGGGTTGGCCGTGGCTGCCATTGTCATGGTAATTGCCACGAGTGCACAGGAATCAGAAACATTAAGTATCACGCCTGTGAAAGATGGTCTCTTTTACATCAACGGCGTGGGAGGCAACGTGGGTGTGCGAGTAACAGCCGACGGTGTCATTCTGGTTGATGACAAGTTTCCGAGAAATGTCGAAGGGATACGAGCACGTGTGCGAGACGTCACTGGTGAGCCTATTCGGTACATTATTAATACTCACCATCATGGTGACCACGCAGGAGGCAACGTGGGCTTCGTGGATTCCGCTGACATAATCGCTCACGAAAACGCGAGACTGAACATGGTGCGTGGAGAACAGGATGCCCTACCTCGTATCGTTTTTACCGATCAAACAGCTGTCCACTTAGCGGACGTTGAGGTGCGAGCGCATTACCTTGGCCGAGGACACACGAACGGCGATTCGGTGGTGTACTTTCCGGATCTACGTACTGTGCACGGAGGCGACCTTCTTCATGGGATAGCACCATTTATTGACTACTCGAATGGTGGTAGTAGTAAAGCTTGGATTGGGACCCTTGAAGGCATACTGGCGCTTGATTTCGACACTGCCATTCCAGGTCATGGTCCAGTCATGACTCGCGCTGATGTTGAAGCGTTTCGTGAGCAATTCGTCGCGGTGCGAACACGGATGCGAGAATTGGTTGAGTCTGGTCTTGAAAAAGCTGACGCTCCTGAGTTGATCGTAACGGATGAACTGAGTTGGACGATGGCTCCGGACGGGCTGTTTATGCGGCGAAGTATTCCTGGATTTTATGACGAAATTGTTGCAGAAATGCAAGAGGAAGAGAGTGGGGCGGAATGACTGCAGCACGAAAATGGGGCGCGAAATTCCCCTTGGCTTTGGTTGCTCTGGTGGCCATCTGTACTTTTGGACCAGCAAATGGTAGCGCGCAAACGGTTGAATGGCAGTCGTATGGTTCAGATCTTGAGGGCAGTAAGTATTCTCCGTTGGACCAAATTAACGCTACAAATTTTGACGATTTAGAAATCGTGTGGCGACAGTCAGTTCTGCCAGAAGCAGTTCGTGGAGACATGGATGTGCGTGCCTCAGTTGCATCCCAAAACACACCGCTTATGGCTGACGGACGGCTTTATATCAGTACGGGGCTCGGTACGGTGGCTGCTCTCGACGCAACTACGGGGCAGGTAATCTGGCACGACCTTCCACCAAGTCGTGGGGGATTACCATTCGAGCGGGTTCGGCAGACTCGAGGTGTCGCATATTGGCAGGACCCGCAGAGCGACGATACTCGGGTTGTCGCGGTTGTCGGCTCGTATCTAGTGGCGCTCAATGCATTAACAGGATCTCGGTACTCAGATTTTGGAGACAACGGCGAGGTTGATCTGACGCAGGGGTACGATGATCGGACAGTTGACACGTTTAGCTGGGGTTCGCCGCCAATCGTCGTGAATGATGTTGTCGTTATTGGTTCTGCGATTACAGATGTGACTAATCCGTCCATGCCGGCCATGAAAGAGATGCCACCGGGCGATGTTCGCGGTTTCGACGTACGCACCGGCGCACAGCTCTGGAGTTTTCATACGGTCCCCCGTGAAGGAGAGCCAGGAAACGAAACATGGTTAACGGCGATTAATCAGGACCGTGCATCTTGGGAATACAGTGGTAATACAAATATGTGGGCCTGGGCGAGTGCCGACGAAGAACTCGGTTACGTCTACGTCCCGCTGTCTACACCGACTAATGACTATTATGGTGGCTATCGCCCCGGTGACAATTTGTTTGCGGAGGCGATTGTTTGTCTCGACGCCAGGACGGGGAGACGCGTCTGGCATTTTCAGGCTGTCCATCACGGCATTTGGGATTATGACTTTCCGGCGGCGCCTAACGTTGTTGATATCGTAGTTGACGGCAGACCAATAAAAGCGGTCGCTGCTGTTAGTAAGCAGGCGTTTACGTATGTGTTCGATAGGGAAACGGGTGAACCCGTTTGGCCGATTGAGGAAAGACCAGTGCCAGTAGGAAATGTTCCAGGTGAGTGGTACGCGCCGACACAGCCTTTCCCAACTAAGCCACCTCCGTTTGATCAGCAGGGAACCAGTGTCGATGACCTGATCGATTTCACACCGGCGTTGCGTCAAGAGGCGCTCGATATTTTTGTGAGGCACGTTGCGGGCCCCCTATTTACACCCCCGACCCTTATTGACGAGGGTCCAGGCGGTACGCAAGGGACATTACAAATGCCTGGAGTTGTGGGTGGGGCCGATTGGGGTGGAGCCGCTATTGATCCTGAGTCTGGCGTTCTCTACGTGCCATCCGTTCATAGCGAGTCTGTGATAGGTATTGTCCGCTCTGAGCATCCGAGGTCTGATATGGACCTTGTCGCCCATTCACTCGCGGCAGTTAAGGGACCGCAGGAGCTCCCGCTTTTTAAGCCCCCCTATGGCCGGCTCGTTGCGATCGATCTTAATGCAGGGGAAATATTATGGTCTGTTGCTAATGGACGAGGTCCGACGGAGCATCCTGCGCTACGTGACATTGAGATTCCTCCGCTTGGTCAGCCCGGTCGTGTGTCACCGCTTGTTACGAAGTCACTGGTTGTCCTCGGAGAAGGTGGGAACAGTGGTGTTGTGGTGCTGCGATCGATCTGGGGTGGCGCTGGCGGAAAAATGTTGCGCGCGTACGACAAAATGACCGGTGAAGTTCTTGGCGAAGTCGAACTTCCAGGGGGTACAACCGCAGCCCCAATGACGTATATGGTCGATGGTCGTCAATACATTGTGGTTACTGTCGGCTGGGATGACGTTCCAAGTGAATATGTTGCCTTAGCGCTACCAAATTAGGATGTGTGACGTTTTGCGTCACGCATTCTACTCACGTCACCTTTCTCATGGTCGTGGTTGTGTTGAAGGTTATTTTCGTGTCCGCTGTTTCACGATGAACCACCCAATCACGAACACGGCTATCCCGATACCAAAAATATTTGGACTGGGCCCCAGCGGGCCGGCTGTGACAATAGCAACAAGGAGTAGCCACATGCCGACCAGTTGTAGCGTTCTACCTACGTAGTAGGCGATCTGGATCATGCAATTACGACTCCTCTTTTTGTTTATTGCGTTTGATTTTTGACCAGCCGAGTAAACGGCGAGACAATTCTTTCTCGTAGCCCCTGTCGGACGGCTGATAGTACCGACGTCCAGAAAGACTTGGGGGTAGGCAGTCCATTCCCGTGACGGCGTCCTTCTCATGGTGGGCGTATTTGTAACCTTTCCCGTAGTCAAGTTCTTTCATGAGTGCGGTCGGCGCGTTCCGGAGATGTAATGGGACAGGTTCAGCGATTTCTTTGTGCGCGTCGCTTGAGGCGCGATTGTAGCCCTCATAAACGGCATTACTCTTGGGTGCAGTAGCTAAATAAGTTACTGCTTGAGCGAGTGCTGTATTTCCCTCAGGCATACCGATGAAATGCACCGCATCTTTAGCCGCGACTGCAACAGTCAACGCTGTGGGGGCAGCGTTGCCGATATCTTCGGAAGCAAAACGAATCAGCCGGCGCGCGATATACAACGGATCCTCTCCCGCTTCGACCATGCGAGCCAGCCAGTAGAGACCGGCATCTGGATCGCTATTTCGGATGGATTTATGAAGGGCAGATATCAGGTTGTAGTGTTCCTCACCCGTTTTGTCGTACAGCAAAGTTCGCTTTTGAAGTGCGTGTGTAAGAAGCGTACGATTGATGTGTGAAACGGGTGTTTTGGGGGTGCTACCGTCTTTTGATTTTGAGTTGTTTGTTACGGCAAGATTCCCGGCGAGTTCGAGCAGATTCAACGCGATTCTAGCATCTCCATTAGCATGGCTAGCAATAGCAACTAACGCATCTTTGTCTGCGGTTAGTTCGTAGGCTCCCAGGCCATGATCGATATCACCTAGCGCTCGGCGAAGAATTAAAACTGTTTCTTCCGTCGAGAGAGGTTTAAGGAGGAAGACTTTTGATCGGGACAGTAGTGCGGCATTAACCTCAAAAGAGGGGTTCTCTGTGGTCGCGCCAATCAGAGTAATGTCTCCGGCCTCAACACGCGGGAGAAAAGCGTCCTGTTGTGCCTTGTTGAAACGGTGAATTTCATCAACGAATACGATTGTACGCTGATCTAGCTGACTTTTTGCGGACTCTGCTTCAGCCATTACAGTCTTAATATCCTTAATACTAGCGAGTACGGCACTAAATGCTACAAAACGCGCTTGAGTGGATTTGGCGATAATGCGTGCGAGGGTTGTTTTCCCAGTCCCCGGTGGGCCCCACAGGATGATCGACTGCAAGGTGTCGTTTTCGATCGCTTCACGGAGCGGATAGCCGGCCGCGATCAATTCGCTCTGACCTACAAAGTGATTGAAATTTTCTGGCCGCATTCGCTCAGCAAGGGGTGATGTCTTGTTGGTTCCGTCCGGATGGTCCGATTCGAATAAGTTACGCGACTTCATGACTTATTCGTTGTTGTGTGCAGTTCGTAGGCAACAACTGCTGCTGCCGACGAGACATTTAAGGAATCAACGCCGTTGGCCATGGGAATTGAGATTTTCAGGTCTACGGTCGTCAAAAGCTGAGGGTCGAGGCCGCCCCCTTCATTTCCCAGCAAGATCATGATCGGTTTACGCATTGCTTTCTTGCTAGGTGCTAATCCTCCTCGAGGCGTTGTTGCGGCAATTGTCCAACCGGCATGACGCGCGTTGCTAATCAATCCCTGGATGTTCTGGGTGTCGGTTACGGGTAGTCTGAACGTGTTACCCATTGCGCCACGTAGTGCTTTCCAGCCAAACGGATCAGCAGAACTCCTGTCGACGACTACGCCAGCGAGGTCTGCGGCCGCAGCCACGCGGATTATCCCGCCGAGATTTCCTGGGTCTTGTACTCCTATCGGTACTAGGACACATCCTTTCTTCCGATGAATGATACTGTCTACCGTTACAGGACAATGTTCCAGTAGAGCTACCGCGGTTGACGGGGTTCTCATCGGACTTACTGCGTCCATGACGGGTCCGGAACCTGCCGTAACTTTAATCCTTTTGGTTTGACATTGTTGGACGAGTTGGTTGAGTTTTGTGTCTTGCGCTAGAGCCTTAGTCGAGACGAGTAGCACTTCGAGAGATTTCCCGCCGGTTACAACATCAGAGATGAGTCGGAGGCCATCTAGGACTAAACGAGAACGCTGGTCGCGGTGTTCTCTTCTAGCGGAACGAAAGCGGGCGACAAGGGCGTTTTGTCTACTGGTGATGGTGTTCACGGTGGACGGGCGTTTTAACTGATTGCGTTATTGAGGACGGCAGCTCGAGCATAACAGATATGCTAGGCTACGGACCAAGTCCATATGAAAGACAAAATCCAGAAGCGTTTCGAGCAAGAAATTCAGACGTTGGACAGAGAGTTGAAGCTTGAGCTGCCCAAGGAGATTCAACGTGCGCGTGAGCTGGGGGATCTTCGAGAAAATGCTGAGTATCAGGCCGCCAAAGAGCGGCAGCGACTTGTTGAGGCGCGTATAAGTATGCTCAGGACGAGAGTGTCTGAAATTTCTTTAATGAATCTCGATAACTTGCCTCATGATCGTGCTGCCTTTGGTTCGAACGTCAGTTTGCGGGATCATGATGGTGATACGGTTGTATACGAGCTTGTGATGCCGGAGGACGCAGATCCGGACAAAGGGTGGATTTCGACAGCTTCTCCAATAGGTAGAGCGATTGTCGGCAAAGAAGAAGGCGACGAGATTACGGTAACAACCCCTAGCGGTGTGAGAGAATTTGAGATTATTAAGCTTTCAACCATTCATGACAGCTGATCTTTAATTTGGAGTCAACTTCCCGTTACATTCCGCAGTTGCGCACGGCTTTGGTGCTCACCGGCACCGGGACGGCCGGTGCGTATCATGCCGGTGTGCTGCGTTCATTACGCGAGGCCGGCGTCAAGATTGATTTAGTCGCTGGTCGCGGGATCGGCGCCGTTGCTGCTATGTATAGTGCAATTGATGGCGGCGGACGACTGTGGGGTAAGGATGGCTTGTGGTGTGGCGCTGGTGCGAAACGTCTTTATCGTTTACGCGGATCTTTGAGAATCGTGTGCGTTCTTGGAATCATACTGGCGCTAGCACTGCTCGCCTTATGGCTATCCCCGATCGCGGTTCCAACACATGTGCTCAAGGGCACGATTGCTCTTCTCATTTGTTTGCCGCTGATTTTGTCTATTGATGCGGTTCTTACTGTACTCAGGCGTGTTAGTAACCGACGTGCCCGAGGTGGCTTGTGGTGGAGGTTGCTCGGCACACCCGTTGATGGAATATCGGCAGTCAATTTGTTCACGGACGGTTTGTGGCAGGCTATGAGCGGTTCTACAAATGTTAAGAAACCGACGCATGATGATTTCGGAGAACGATACGCGGAGCTTCTTGGGGAGCACGTTGGGCAGCCTGGATTTAGAGAGTTGTTGGTTCTGACACATGATGTTGATGCTCGGCGTGATGCGATATTTTCACTTCTCGACGAGTCTTACCGGACTGCGTACATGGAGTCTACTTCCGACATATCCGAGGGGTCTCGACAACTTGAAGTCGTTGATCTCAGCCAAGCACCTAGGCGACATGCCATGGACGCATTGCTCGCAGCGATCAGCATCCCTGTTTTTACTGAGCCGCATTTTGTACGTTATTCGGCAGAAAGTGTTTGGCGGGGTGAGACTCATCGGTTATGTGACCGACCCGACGGTTTGCCACGATTACTCGAAGAGGTCGCTAGAGCGGGTGTTCAACAAGTGATTATTGTTTCGGCTTGCTCCCCATCTCCGGGCCCGCACGCTTTGGGTGTGGACCGACTGGATATGCGCGGTCGAGCCGGGCAGTATTTAGAGAGCCTTGAGTCGGCGTCTCTACACGATGCGGTTGCGGGACATGCGTCGAAGTTTCAAGGAATCTTTCAGGTGCGTCCCGTTCATAACCCGTTGGGACCTTTCGACTTTAAGGGTTGCTATGACGAGCAGTCTGACCGTCGGCAGACGTTGGATGAACTGGTTGGGCGTGGTTACGAGGATGGATGTTCTCAATTCGTTGATGCGGTTGTTGGAGAGAGCGGTGAACTGATTGACGCTCCATCGATGGATAGGCCGTTGCCCAATCCGTCACTGTCCGAGCGAATGGCTGCGCACGAGGATTCATCCGATAGCACGCTTCGATAGCGAGTCGAACTTTGACTGCATAGGTGTGCTGTTACGGTGCGAGGTGACGCTCTGACGTGACTTGGTGTTTCAGGATGGCTTGGTGGTCGGGAGGCGTTGCTGTTGGTCGTCTCGGCTTTCTGCGCGGGGGTCTCGCAGAAACGTAGCCGCAAGGTCCGCAAGTAATTCGGTCAGACCTGGTTCGTTTAATTGTCCAAACTTTGCATTGAAGGCCTCCATCGGCATTACTGCTTTCGACATTGTCCGGTGGCCTCCAGCGCTTCCTATGTCATCAAACCACATCCTGACGAACGTGCTCGCATCTCTAGAAAAACCTAGGTTTCGAACACAGATGATAAGTTGGTCTGCTATTGTTCCAGCAACGATCGTCCATTTGATCCCCTCAAGTTGCAATAAGAAGTCTGAGACATAGGCAATCAGATCTTCACGCGGCACAACGCCAAGATGGCTGGCATAAACCTGTCCGTTTGAGCGTCCTTCATTTACGGCTTGTGACACACATTTGAGTCTTTCCATTGTTATGCCGGCGCCTTCTATTTTTCTGATCAATGTCGGGTTGGCCAGCGGGTACAAGAATGTGAACGCGTCAAGATCATTTCGATTGGTATGCCTTGATAGAAAAAGTGTGTCGGATTTGATGGCATAGAGCATGGCGGTCGCAACACGTTCAGAGATATTTGAATTTACTGACCGCAGGTGTTCCGTGAGAATCGTTGCAGTTGAACCGTACGCCGGTCTGATGTCTTCAAATGTCGTGTTATACCCGGTTCTTTTTTCATGGTGGTCGATAACAAGATCGACACTATTCAGTAAGCCGCCAAAGTAATGTGGTTGCACATCAACGGTCGCGATTCGGTCAAAACGTGCTAGTGAGTCTGCATTGATTGGTTCGACATGGATATCTAGCAGATTAGCCATTCGTTTGTTTTCTGGCCGTGTGACACCATGTAATGAACCAAGAATCGCGGTAGTCTTTGTTCTGCGTAGAACATGTCTTAAGGCGAGTCCGCTAGCCAGTGCATCCGGATCAGGATCATTGTGGAGAAGTATCAAAACGCGTTCGGCATTGGCGAAGTGTCGTTGGTAGCGCTGAACCTGTGATTGCGTTAGTGATTGACTTAGCGTAGTCACGAAAGAGTGCCGCAACAATTCTGACAAGTGGAGTCTTGTTGCCTTTGGGAATTCACTTGTCCAGTCACGCATTTCGGATATCACTGCCGGATGAGGAGAAGTTGTGAGTACGTAGACAGGCGACGCCTGAGACTGAAATGCAGCACGCAGGAGGCTTCGTACGTTTTCTGTCTCGTCCTCGACGACGATAATGCAGTATTCGGTTGGTAGTGTCGGGTTGAAGTATTGGTCAATATGCTCAGGCTCGTAATGCGTGCTTTGAATCTGAAACGTCGCCAGCTTTGTCACTAAAGCACTGTCATGTGACAAGAATTCGATATCGAGTGTTGTGGAAAGGGCTCCATGTAGAGCTTTGATGATGGTTTCGTTCTGAGAGACCGCCAGACACTTCATTTCGACCGACCATTATATGACGGGACGGTTACGGGATCGGTTATTATCGAGTTACAGATGAGTACCTGTTGCCGTGTCCTCTGTGTCGGTTTCCTTTTCCCTGCTTTTGTTTCGGCGCAACAACCAACTTTTACGAGTGGTGTCGACATTGTTCACGTCGGTGTGACAGTTCTTGATCAGGACGGAGACCCTGTGACTGGTTTGACGGTTGATGATTTTGAGTTGCTGGAAGATGGGCAAGTGCAAGACGTGAGTTACTTCTCACGCGGACTTGAGAGTGACGCGGAGATTATGCCGCTTCATCTTGGTTTGTTGTTGGATGCTAGTGCGAGTATGGGAAGGGACGACCGTTTTCAAAAAACTGCGGCAATAAAGTTTCTTAACACTTTAGATTACGCGCTCGACACGACCGTAGTGGATTTTGATACAGAAGTACGAGTGGGGCGATATCGACAGGATGATTTCCATCGTATGGTTGAGCGTATAAGGGGTCGACGTCCTGAAGGTAACACGGCTTTGTATGATGCGCTTGGCGTCTATCTAGATGGCGCTTTTGAGCAGCAGGGGCGGAAAGTGTTGGTGTTGTACACGGACGGTGAAGATACGAGAAGTCGACTTTCCTTCGACGACGCGCGTGACTTGTTGCGTGCGTCGGACGTTACCGTTTATGCAATTGGATTCCAAAAGAATCTACGTGCTGGTGCCAGGCAGCGACAGCGCATGCTACTCAGTCAACTGACAGAGCTCACAGGTGGTCGTTCATACTTCCCCAATTCGATAGACGCACTCGATCCAATCTATGAAGAAATCTCGACAGAATTGAACACGCGTTATTCGATCGGATTCTTTTCAAAGAATACGAATGCTGACGGAACTTGGCGAGAGCTCGAAGTGCGCCTTCGAAGTTCCGACGAGGCACTTCAACGAAGTGATGTGCGAACACGTGAGGGCTACTATGCGGCCTATGTTGAGAGTGATAGCGATTTTGGGCGGTAGTGACAGTTTTCAAAAATGTATCTAGTGCAGCCCGAGAGCATTGCTTAATGGTTCGACTAGTAGTGCGTGTTGTGTCCGAGCGGGCAACTTGATGACTGATCGCTTTGATCTTGTTAGCGAGTTTGAACTCCGTGGTGACCAGGCCGGCGCAATTGACGAACTAAGTAGTGGCTTGGACCGTGGCGAAGCACACCAAGTTCTGCTTGGTGTTACGGGTTCCGGAAAGACATTTACGATGGCTAAGGTTATAGCCACCGTGAACCGACCAACGTTGGTAATGGTGCACAACAAGACCCTTGCTGCCCAACTTTACCAAGAGTTTAAGCGCTTCTTTCCTGAGAATGCGGTCGAGTATTTTGTGAGTTATTACGATTACTATCAGCCAGAGGCATATGTGCCAGCTACCGATTCGTACATTGATAAGGAAGCGACGATTAATGAAGAAATCGATCGGATGCGATTGTCGGCAACGCGCGCGTTGTTCGAGCGGCGTGATGTGCTCATAGTTTCTAGCGTGTCTTGCATTTATGGGCTCGGCTCGCCTGAATCGTACTACGGGATGCTTTTGCCGTTGGAATGTGGGCAGATCATTGAACGACAGCAAATACTTCGCAAGCTAGTAGAAATTCAATACGAGCGAAATGATCATGAATTTTCCAGAGGTGTGTTCCGCGTCCGTGGTGACATTATAGAGGTCTACCCCTCCTACGATGAACAAGCGATTCGCATCGAACTGTTCGGTGACGAAATTGACAGCTTGGCTAGCTTTGATCCATTAACCGGACAAACGTATCGTCGGCTTGAAAGGGTCGCTGTGTATCCGAAATCTCATTTTGTGGCTCCTCGGTCCAATACTGATCAAGCTGTCGATACGATTAAGGTGGAACTCGATGAATATAGAGGTCAACTGGAAAAGGATGGGAAATATTCTGAGGCGCAGCGGCTGCACCAGCGCACGATGTTTGATCTCGAAATGATGAAGGAAATAGGTTACTGCCATGGGATTGAGAATTATTCTAGGCATCTCTCTGGACGAGCGGCCGGGGAGCCGCCACCGACGTTACTCGATTATCTACCCGATGATGCGATCACGATAATTGATGAAAGTCATCAAACAGTTCCACAGGTTCGAGGCATGTACCATGGAGATCGGTCTCGCAAAGAAACGCTAGTGCACTATGGGTTTCGCCTTCCTTCAGCTCTTGACAACAGGCCCCTCAATTTTGACGAGTGGACCGCGCGAGTTGGTCAGGTGATTTTCGTTTCTGCGACTCCGGGAAAATATGAGCTTGAAAAAACGGAAGGTGTAGTTGTTGAACAGATTATTCGTCCCACAGGACTCGTTGACCCTCTGGTTGATATTCGACCAATAAAGGGACAGATAGATGATCTACTTCACGAGATACGCGCTCGGGCATCGCGTGGTGAGCGTATTCTCATTACAACTCTAACGAAGCGGATGGCTGAAGATCTGACTCAGTATTACCAAGAACTTGGTGTTCGAGTAAGGTACTTGCATTCCGATATTGACACCCTTGAGAGAGTCGAAATCCTACGTGATCTACGCAGGGGGACCTTCGATGTGCTTGTTGGAATCAATCTCTTGAGGGAAGGACTCGACCTTCCTGAGGTGTCTCTTGTCGCAATTCTTGATGCGGATAAGGAAGGTTTTCTCCGGTCGGCGGGTTCGCTCATACAGACCTCAGGCCGTGCAGCTCGAAATGTACACGGAGCAGTCATTATGTATGCCGATGTTGTGACTGATTCTATGCAGAAGGCACTTGCGGAAATGTCGAGAAGACGGGAACGGCAAGAAGCCTATAATCAGAAGTACGGAATCACACCGGAGTCGATTGTTAAAGATATTGATAATGTTCTGTCGAGTGTCTATGAGCGAGACTATACGAGTGTGCCGATAGCTTCCGAGCAGAACCAGACGTTTAGTACACTAAAAGAACGAGACGAGTACATTTTGAAGCTACGAACTGAAATGCATGCAGCAGCTGAAAATATGGAGTTTGAGCGAGCGGCGACTTTGCGTGATCAGATAAGTGGAATACGAAAACGAGCGCTTGGTGTTGTCGAGTCATCGTGATGTGAGAAGATAAAAATACGGAGGATTGTGAATGGCTAGAGACTATGAGCCGCAGACCGGTTTGGTATTGGCGGCTTTTGTGATGGGAGCGTTAACCGGTGCAGCGGCGGCGTTGTTGTGGGCCCCGACTTCTGGTGAAGATGCGCGGCGGTATCTTAACGATCGTGCGCGAGAAGGTCGTGACCGAGCGAATGATGTTGCTGCTCGTGGTCGGGAGTTTGTCCGCGAGCAACGAGAGCATTTGTCTACGGCGATTGACCGAGGCCGGGAAGCGTACGAGCGTGCGCGTACTGACGACACTGATGCCATCGGTGATCCGGTTGAAGATCAGGGGTAGAACATGACTGATTCGACGCTCCTGCTGGGGTTGATTGCATTTGCCACGGTAGTCATGGCGCTCGTACAGATTGGTATTGTTTGGTATGCGGTTCGACTTGCTGGAAGGATCAATCGTTTGATCGATACAGTCGAGGAGGAGCTGAAACCTACGCTTTCACGGGTCAACAGTATGAGTGCTGATTTGGCGAGAGTGACGGTGCTTGCTAGCGAGCAATCTGAGCGTCTTAACAAGCTATTGGCATCGGTTTCCAGGCAAATCGACAATGTTGTTAGCCTTACTCAGGATTCGTTTTTGTCACCAGCCCGTCAGGGGGGCGTTCTATTTGTTGCGATTAGGGCTGCGCTGGCGGCGTTCAGGAGCACTTCGGAGTCGTCACGTTCAGAGTCGACTTCGGGTGGGTCCAATACACCCGCCGAGGAACGAACACAGACGATTAGCTAATTTTGAGTTCACATTTTCGGAGGACAACGGTTGACAACCCTTGGCCTTACGAGGACCATAGGGTCCTGTTTGTCTCCTATTGAGAGAGAGGGTGGACCATGACGAACCTATCGGCGTTTCGTGTGTCGGTGCTGATATATGTATTTATGCTTAGTTTGGTCGCCGGTAGTACCGTTTACGCGCAGGAATCACCGGCACTAGCGCGCGAGTTGGCAGAGGTACTCAGTTCGGCGCAACTTGACTCAATAGCGGCGAAAGATACAGAGAGTGATAACCAGTTTGTTGCGGCATTGGCATTTCCTGGTCAGTTGCTCGTAGTGTGGGCTCAATATGAAGTGCCGATGTACGTCGAAGAGAAAATTGCTAACGGTGACTATCGGGAGGTCTATCTCGATTTGAATGGTGCGTCGCTCCCGAACACGAAAGTCTTAATCACGGATGTGGGAGCAGATGGCCTGTCGGGTACTGATATGGTTGATACTGGCTCCGGTGCAGCACCCTATGCTGGAGACGCAAGCGTCGATGGGGTGTACGCTCGTATGTTACGTGCGCTGATTGACCAAGCGCGTTAGGCTTGTACTGCTGGCATCGACTTCTCGCTTCCGGTTAAGATTTTCCCTCATCGTTGTCTTATCCCAAGGTCGGGCGCTTGGCTCAGTGGTAGAGCATCGCCTTCACACGGCGGGGGTCAGTGGTTCGAATCCACTAGCGCCCACCATACTTTCCGACCTCTTCTCGTTGTCGCCCATGTTCCACGGTCGATCGTGGATGCGGTTCTCTCTAAAGGGATGACTGTGGGAGACTTCTTTGGCTGGGACCATCATAGTAGTGTTTTGAGGGATCAATTTGTCGCATGGCGGGCTGTCTGCGTTGTTCCTCTAGCGCATGGGCAACTAAACCCGGCACACGTGAAATAGTAAACAGCAGGGTAGCCGTTTCTGCGTCAAGTCCCAGATCGCCCGCCACGGCGGCGATGGCACCGTCTGAGTTGAGAGATGTTCTCGTAAGTCCTAGGGTCGTTTGCCTGGTATCTAATTCTTGTTCGACTGCTCTAGCAAACTGCGTGTGGCCGCCCTCTAATTCAAGTTCGAACGCGAGCTGCATAAGTCGAGCAGCGCGAGGGTCTCTCTTGTGTAAGCGGTGGCCGTATCCGGGCGGCAGCTGGCCTGCACTGTGGTGTTGGTCAAGAAGGCGTCGTGCCGCATCGTCATACGATACCCAGTCACCAGTAAGTGCCAATCCTTCATCGAGAAACCGCATGCAAGCTTCAATACTTCCGCCGCCGCCGAGTGGAGAGCCAAGTGCTAGAACGCCGGCAGCTGCGGCAGCACGCAGAGGAGCTCCGGTGCCGGAGACCGTCCTGGCGGAAATTGTAGATGGTGGGAGTGCTCCATGGTCTAGGGATGACACAAGTAGGGCTTCCATGACTCGGCTAACGGCTGGCGATGGAAGTTCCCCCGTGAGGAGCAGGTAGACAGTGTCACCAAACGAGTGTCGGCCCATGAGTTCGTCAATGGCGTATCCTCTGATTAAGATCTTATCTCGCTCCACAGATGTAATTGCGGTTGCCCATTGATCCGGTCTGGCCGAGGATGATTGTTTCGACATGACAAGCTCTTTTCAACTAGGAGGAAGGGATGGAGGCCAGGTAGGGAAGTTGTCGATAGCGTTCGTTGTGGTCTAATCCGTAGCCGACAACGAACTGGTTTGTGACGTCGAACCCATAGAGGTCGACTCGCACATCAACCTGTCGTCTGGCGGTTTTGTTTAACAGTGCGACGGTATAGAGATTGCGTGGTTGCTGTCTTAGAATATGTTGACGGAGTGCCTTTAGCGTTTGTCCGGTGTCGACTATATCTTCAACGATGACGACGTCTCGATTGTGGAGGTTCTTTTTTATTGGATCCGTTAGTTTTGGTGTGCAAGAACTAGTCGTCTGGGAGCCGTAACTTTCGATTCGAACAAAATCTACTGTAACCGGCGTAGAGCAGGCGCGTATCAAATCAGACAAAAATACGAAGCTGCCTTTAAGGACGCCAACCAGATGCGGTATTTCATCGCGTGTAAATCGTTTTTCGAGATCGGTTGCTAATTCCGTAACACGTCGGTCGATCTGCTCGGCTGAAAAAAGTAGATTCGGTTCCATGGTGAAGCGCTACCGTTAAAAATTTCGTTAAGTTGGTGCAGCCCGAATGGCCTCGGCCATCCAACTATGTCCTACTCATAGCCGCCATCTGTTTCCGCTTCAGCGTCTGCTGTTCGAGTTGCTTTTTTGCGCACGGTCGTTGCTGCTGCTGGATTTAATGCTCCCTGGTGTTCGGCAGTAGTGGGGTTATAGTTTTCCAGCTGATGCGTCAGTAACGGTTTACTCGCTTCACCAAAGTAAAGAGACATGTGTGGGAACGGAATCTCGATACCTTGTGCGTCAAACGCTTTCTTGATGCGTCGACGAAGTTCTCGACCAATCATCCATTGTTTAAGCGGCCGTGTCTTGATGCGAATTTTGATCATGACTGCAGAATCCCCAAATTCACTCACACCGAGGATTTCCAGAGAAGAAAGAATGTGGGCATTGAAGTCTGAGTCTTCTTCAAGTTCCGTGCCGATGTCACGCAGAACGGCAGACACATGGTCTGTATCCTCTTTATATGCGACACCGACGTCGAGAACGGCGTAAGAGAATTCCTTTGTTTTATTGGAGAGCGTTTCTATGGCACCGTTTGGGACAATGTGAACCGTCCCTGAAAGATCGCGGAGTACGAGGGTCCTCAGTTTGACCGCTTCCACAAGACCGGATGTGCCGTTAACTTCGACCACGTCTCCGACGTGGACTTGGTCTTCAAGTATGAAGAAGAATCCTGAGATCACATCTCGAACAAGATTTTGAGCACCAAACCCAACGGCAAGTCCGGCGATGCCTGCGCCAGTTAAGAGTGGGGTTATGTCTACACCAAATTCTTGCAGCATCATAAGTGACGCAGCACTCCAGACCAAGACGTTTACGGCGTTGGTGGTGAGACCGCTGATGGTGTGCACGCGTTCAACGAGTTCCATCTTATCCGCGTCCTCGCCAGCGCGTGCTCGAACTATGTCCTCAAAATGTTTAATTCCAAGTCCTGCGATTCGAACAGTGAAGTATGCGAGAACGCCAATCAGTATTACGCGGAGGCCTTGTTGGAACAGCCAAGCCGTGAGTTCTTCGAGTGGTAGGCCGAATGCAATCGGAACACCAAATAATCCAAGAATGGGTCGACTTACCAAACTGAGGGTTACGATGAATGCAATCGCACGAACGATGCGAATCGGTCGGCGAGTTATCGGGGTGCTAATTGATTTTGCAGCTTCATCCCCGGTGGCTGCCGCAAGTGCGAATCGAACGGTTCGGGCAAGGATTTGTGCCACCAGCAGGGAAAGGGCGATAGAAAGACCTAGTCCAGCCGCTACACTTTGCCAATTTATCCCACTCAGCATGCAGGAATCGTAGCAGTCAGCGGACAGTTCTTGCTACTGGATGGGGATAGTTTATGACAGGTATCCTAATGGTGGAGAACATACTTCGCTGTCTTGCACTAGCAGTTGGCAGCTGTCTCGGGGTAAGCTATTGTCTGTTCGTAAACCCCGCGGGCGCCTAGGCGCGGCCGCGACCAGCATGAAGGAGTTGAGGCCATGAAAGGACTCTTTGCCCTAACAGCCGTCATCGTATTTGCGGTCGGCGTGCTGGGGGCATCAGCTCAAGGGCTGGAAGTGGGCGACGATGCACCGGCGTTTGATTTACCAGGCACGGATGGAAACATGCATAGTCTTGCTGACTATGAGGGCACGACTGTTGTCTTAGCATGGTTTCCTAAAGCGTTTACTGGTGGTTGAACGGCCGAATGTAAGTCGCTGCGTGATTCCAGCGACCAATTAAATCAATTCAATATCCAGTACTTTATGATCAGTGTCGATGAGCCGGACGTCAACAAAGAATTCGCTGAGTCCCTTGATGCTGATTTTCCGCTCTTGAGCGATCCAGCGAAGGGCGTCGCTACGGCTTATGGCGTGATCAATGATGAACGTCCTGTGCCGTTCCGGTGGACGTTCATCATCGGTCCTGACGGAAAAATCATGAAGATTGATAAAGAAGTACAGGCTGCCCGTGCGGGGCGCGATCTGGTTGCGCACTTGGGTGAGCTTAACGTCGCTAAGAAATAGCGATCGATCCGGCCTGTTGCTGTGTTTCGGAAACGGCGGGTGACGTGTAGTCATCCGCCGTTTTTTGTTTTAACCGTGTTGCTCCCACGGAACGTTTAACGACCGACTGAAATCGTCGCTAATTGTCACTCTGTGATTCAGCGCTCTGAGCTTTATCTTCGACCTTTACTTCGTCTTTGAAGCCTCGGATCGCCTGACCAAGGCCTTTGCCAAGGCCGGATAGACGATTCGCACCGAATATAAGGATCACAATGAATAAGATGATGACGAGCTCCGGGATGCCGAGTGGGCCGAGCAGTGCCAGCAAGCCAAAGTTCATGATGGACCTTTCTTCCTGAGCGCATAGTGCCCAGGCGTGAGCTCCCTAAAGGGAAGCGCAGTCCAGAATAACATGTAGTTGAGGTAACGGAGTGCACGGCAGTAGTAAACTGGCACATTGAGGCGCTGTTAAAGGCTTTTTCTGTTTTCACTAGGAGGTTGTCGGACGTTCGTAAATTAAGATGTGACCAGCCATATGGTTCGGTGCACAGGGTGGGCAGGCTCGGAGTAGTGGTTGATGTAGAGGTGGTTGGGGGAAGTGATGGTGATCTGGTGCTCCTAAAAAAGGACGGATTCATGTTAGTTTTTCGTGCGCTGCTGGATTCAAGTTGGCTAAACAGCTATTAGAGAATTGATGGTGGACGAAAGATGAATGATCAAAAATCAACCGACTCACCGGCTGTTGAGAGCGAACAGGCGGTTGAGACTGAAGAATCGCGTTTCGACGCGATGAGGCGTCGCGTTGGATTGGTGCTCGGTCCGGCAGTGTTCCTTCTTGTCCTCGCTATGCCATTTGAACAATTGACGCCGGAGGCCCACCGGTTGGCTGCGGTGATCTCGCTTGTAATCGTGTTTTGGACGACCGAGGCTCTTCCATTACCTGTGACTTCGCTATTAGGCCCATCCCTAGCCATCATGATGCAGGTCGCGCCTGTACGGGATGCACTCGCTCCGTTTGCGAATCCGTTGATTTTTCTTTTCATTGGAAGTTTTATTCTCGCGCAAGCGTTGTTTGTGCATCGGGTTAATGAACGGATCGCCTACGGTGTGTTGTCGTGGCGTTTTATTGGCGCACGTCCAACTCGTATTTTGATTGCGTACGGTGCACTTGCAGCCTTTCTATCTGCATGGATGAGTAACACCGCGACGGCGGCCATGCTTGTCCCGATCGGACTTTCCCTGATCGCGTTTATGGAGAAGGAAGGGAAGATGCCTAAGGGCTATGGCACGGCTCTTATGTTAATGACCGCCTATGGCTGTTCGCGTGGTGGGATGGCGACGCCTGTTGGGACGCCGCCAAATTTAATTGCTATTGGGATGCTCAGTGAACAGTTGGATGTGCGGATTACTTTTGTGGAGTGGATGATAATTGCGGTGCCGATTTCCCTTGTGCTGATGGGCATTGTCTTTGTGTATCTGAATTGGACTGGAAATACGGGTGGTGTCAAAGAAATTCCCGGGGCGGAACAGATTATTGTGGAGCGTAAAGCTGCTCTCGGTCCTTGGAAACCTGGCGAGCGCAATGCGATCATCGCGTTTGGGGTGACGGTGGTCTTATGGGTTGGACCAGGTCTATTGCCTTTGTTCTTAGGGCGAGAGCATCCGTTCGCACAGTCGGTCCTCGCCAGTATCCCAGAGGCAGTTGCGGCATTAACGGGTGCATTACTTCTGTTCTTGCTGCCAATTAGTAAGACGCGACGAACCACGATAACCTGGAAGCAGGCGGCTCAAATTGATTGGGGCACAATCTTGCTGTTCGGGGGTGGTTTGTCGCTGGGTATGATGACTGCGTCTACCGGTCTTGCGCGTGTTGTGGGTGAAGGAATTACGAGCTTGGTCCCGACGAGCGAGATTACGACGCTAACGTTTGCTGCCGCGCTCTTTACGGTTGTACTCACTGAAACGATGTCAAATACCGCTGCGACCAACATCGCGATTCCAATTGTTATTTCTATCGCACAAGCGGCTGGTGTAGACCCTATGATACCGGCTGTCTCTGCTGGTCTTGCGGCCTCGGTTGCTGTTGTGTTGCCCGTGTCTTCGCCACCGAATGCCATTGTGTACGCGTCCGGCCGTGTTCCCATTACACAGATGATCAAATACGGTGTTCTAATGGACCTTGTTGCGGTCATATTGGTGCCGATTATGGTTTTGGCGATGGTGTAGGGTTGCTGCGAGAGAAACGGTAACCTGTTTGAGATGACCGATCGCCAGCAGATCATGCTGCCCTTGATGGCCGCGACTGTTGGTAGGGTATACACGTCATATCGCTTTTCGCCGCGCGGTATCTACACGCGGCGGTTTCCACAGCCCGGAATTACCTTTCCGTATGGCGACGAGGGGGGCAGCTCTCAAGAACCGGACAGCACAACGC
Source organism: uncultured Vicinamibacteraceae bacterium (assembly GCA_964507425.1). Lineage (GTDB taxonomy): Bacteria > Acidobacteriota > Vicinamibacteria > Vicinamibacterales > UBA8438 > DTWD01. The sequence goes on along the minus strand of CAZDQD010000030.1, from coordinate 1,225 downwards.
AGACCTCGCACCAATCGGCTGCGGGGTCTGCGGATAAATAACGTATGCGATCGTGCTTCTTGGAACCTACTGGGCTGCTTCGATAATGATTGATTCGAGTTCGCCTTGGTCTGTTGGCAGTTCCATGTCGCCAGTGCTGTAATTATTAACACTCAGCATGTAGGCAACGATATCGACATAGGCCTGCGGACTGAGACTTGCCGGAGCACCTTGTGGCATTGTGGTGCGTATAGCAACAAGCATGTCACCAACCGACAGCTCTGACCAACGAAAGCTAAAGGGGGCGCCAACGAGTGCCGGGGCTATGCCGTCACCCAGCAGGTCATCGAGATGACACTGCGCACACTCTTGCAGGTAGGTCTCCTGACCACGTGTCGCCTGCTCTTCGGTGAAAACTCCGTCATTCGTAGTCTTGCCCTGAGCGACAGTGTTATCGGTCATGGCGCCGCCAACTATGAGCAGCGTGGCCGATGCTACCACCACAACATTCCATTTGTTCATCAACCGTCGTGCGTGCATTGATACCTCGTTTTTTGCGAACAATTAGACAATCCGCTAACACTATAACACTACCGCGAGACTCGTTGCCTCTCACTCGCTTTGGGTGGTTAGCCTCGTGCTGGTCGACACGTCCCCGCGTCGGGTTTGGTGACATCCCAGAAAAACGCCAATATATCCTCGTGTGTTATGGTTCTCGATGTCATGGCCGCTACTCAACGGTCTGAGGGTTTATCGTCGTCCGATTGTGATTCTTGCCGGGAATTTTTTGCGTCGATTTCCAAATTTTCTCGTCTACATGCCGTCAAATTGTACCGTTTGAGCGTCGATATCCCCACGTCAATTCCAGTACTTCCGTGCCTTGATCACGAGGCCATGCTTCACGAGGGTATATCGCCGCACGCCGCCGCCTATATTGAAGATTTACAGGATGGTGGATTACACGAAGTTGTATGTGTGCCGTCGCTGCACCGTATCGAGGTTGATATTGTCTCGACATCTGGTGAACATACCAATGAGTCCCACGCACGACTATTGGACCGTTTAAAGGTTGATTTTCCGGACCATCGGATTGTCGTTAACGGTCCTTTATGGCTACGTGGTGACCGTCGTGTCGTACGGGCATGTCGAGCACAGATATCGTTGCGAGACATTCTGGCCGGTGAAGATTTCAAACAACTCCACCGATCGCTTGGGCAGCTGCGGACAATTGGCTCACTGATGGAGA